>NZ_BSNM01000014.1:0-300000 GCF_030159995.1 Litoribrevibacter albus
GCTGTTTAGTATAGAATTTCATAGTGATGGCCTCCTAAGGTATGTGCGCAAGAGCGCGCTATACCTTGGATGGTAGTTTAACTATCAAGCCCGAAAATCCTTGGGAGGTCATCATTAGTATCAAGTGCGTCAATTAGGACGCTCGTAAACTCGCGCCTATTACGCAGGCGTTATGCGAAATTGAGCCATGAAATTTAAATCGTCAATTATTCATGTTGTTGTTTTTCTATTTCTAGTTTGGGTGCAGCTTGATATTTCATTCAGCGCAGTTGTATCTGCCTTTTTTGGGGGATTATTTCTTCTAAGTGTATTGGTAGTTTTTGTTCTCGTGATATTTGGTAAAAGCCGGCCAGCTAAAATCCACTCAGGTGTTTTTCTCGCGGTTTATGTGGCAGCAATTACTATGTCGAATGTTGTAAATAGTAGATTGGCTTCCGATTCGATTGATAAAGGAAACTTGTTGGTTGAAAAGCTAGAGATGTTTCATAAAGGTCATGGGGTATACCCTGGTCAACTAACCGATATTAACGGAATTACTGAGGATCAGGTTTTTACCGACATGGGTCTATTTAATAGAATCCCTTTTTTTTACTCGGCTAAAGGGTCAGATTACAACTTGTCATTTCCTTTTCCAGGTTGGATGCTATATACCTATGAAAATAAGTCGCAAAAGTGGTACTTGGATGATTAGAATGCATAACAAAGCAAGGCATGGGATGCTACGCACCCATGCTCGCGGCGTTAGGCAAAAAGGAGCATGAATTAATGCTAGTTAGCAAATTGACTAATCATAAAGAAAAAATATTAAAAGAGTTCAAAGATGCTATGGAGTTTAAAGCATTTACAGATCTTGCTTACTTGTTAGCAACCAACGTTTCAGAAGCGCCTGGTAATAATAGTAAATTTACTCTTGGTTATTCGGAGTATGCGAATAAATTTGGATTGACTGATCAAGAGGTGAATATTAAAGATCTTAAAGTCCATTTTGAAAATGCAAAGACAAGATATCTTGATTTTTTAGTACACCAACAGCAGGTATCCTTGTTTGAACATAGTTTTTTTGATTTATTGAAAATACTATTGCTAGATAAACCTGAGCGCTTATCTAAGAAAAAACAAATAGATTACGGAGCAATTATCGAAGCAGATTGTATCGATGATCTTATATCTAAGTTGGTTGAGCGTGAGTTAAATGAAATTAAATATAAGAATGTATCTGAATGGTTTAACTATTTAGAAAAATTAATAGGTCTGCTCAATATTGAAAAGAGTGAATTAGAAAGAATTTCTGAAGCTAAGGCTTCACGTGACATTATTGTTCATAATGCAGGTATCGTAAACGAAATATATATTAAGAAATCGGGTGATGCTGCAAGGTTTAATGTGGGCGAGAACATTGATGTTTCCGGACATTATACTCGAGACACTTGGATAATTTTTTTGGATGTATTGACTGGTGTTATCGATAAAACGATTGAAAAGCATAACAAATCAAATGCCTAACATCTATATGACCGGGGGTTGTCAAGGCGCAAAAACCTGAAGGCCCCTCCAAGGTCAGAGCTCGATTCTTAATAATCTGTTCTGTTTCCTCTTATTGGCACCACTGCCGATTCTTTCATTACTGTTGTCAGTTCGTAAGAACTGCACACAAACATCTATCGAGGTTCTACTGAGGATACCCTCAGCATGTATCGGAAATACAGGACAGCCAACGTAAGAACTATGCCTGATAGTGTTTGATACTGACTTTATATACAGTCTTTATGTCGAAACCCTAAAAGGCCACACCCATGCCCAAACCACGCAAAGCTCAAATCTCTTTGGATGCCACGCCTTATTATCATTGCGTTTCACGCTGTGTCAGACGAGCTTTTCTGTGTGGCTTGGATCAGCTCACAGGCAAGAGTTATGAACATAGACGAGGCTGGCTAGAGAATAAGCTATTGTCTCTTCCTTCTATTTTCGCCATTGAAATTGCCGCTTATGCCATTATGTCTAACCATTATCACGTGGTGTTGTATGTGGATGCAGAGCAGGCTAAGAATTGGACAGATTATGAGGTGGCAGAACGTTGGCACAAGCTGTTTCGTGGTTCACCCGTTTCCACTAAATTCCTGCAATACAAAGTATTGAATGATGGTGAAAAGATTAATCTTGATCTGTTGATCACTAAGTGGCGTGAGCGCTTGCAGGACATCAGCTGGTTCATGCGAGTATTGAATGAAGCCATTGCACGAGAAGCGAATAGGGAAGATCAAAGCAGTGGTCGATTCTGGGAGGGTAGATTTAAAAGCCAAGCCCTTTTAGATGAAAAAGCGTTATTGGCTTGTCTAGCGTACGTAGATCTCAATCCAGTGCGTGCAAACATGGCCAGAACGCCGGAGCATTCTGATCATACTTCCGTTAAAAAGCGTTATAAAGCAGCGGTTAAAACCCGAGAGCCTAACTTGCCCGAAAACCAGGAAAAGGCTTTACTGTCTTTTACGGGGTATCCCAATAATGAGCAAAAGAAAGGGTTACCCGTTCCATTAACGGATTACCTTGCGTTAGTGGATTGGACGGGTCGTATTGTCCGAGATGACAAACGTGGTGCCTTATCAAATACGCTATCACCGATATTAGATCGCCTGTGTATAGATCAACAAGAATGGCTGAAGCTTTCTCAGGGCTTTGAAAAAACCTACAAAACCTTTGCGGGTGGTTCTGGCAGGATGAAACACATTAGCCAATTGCTTGGGTATCAACGACTGCGAACCTCCTGATTT
Organism: Litoribrevibacter albus; assembly: GCF_030159995.1. NCBI lineage: Bacteria > Pseudomonadati > Pseudomonadota > Gammaproteobacteria > Oceanospirillales > Oceanospirillaceae > Litoribrevibacter > Litoribrevibacter albus. Next base: position 2,769 of record NZ_BSNM01000014.1, read on the forward strand.
ATATTCCTAAAGAAGATTAAGTACTCGGCATATGCTGAGGCTTTGTTGTGCCTGAAATCTGTGTTTTTGAAGGGTTTTCACATGAATTACTAGTTTGAACTGAGATTTTAAGCGAAAGCTTGATGGTTTTGAGGAGACAGGCTAGAAGTTTTCTTAAAATGGCTGTCCAGTTTCTCTTTCTTAAAATGGCTGTCCAGTCCTGTTAGCTTCCTGTTCTGTTAATCACAAAAAAGCCCGTCAATGACGGGCTAAAACGGTGGGTGAACACCAAAGGGTTTCAATTAGCTGACAGGCTAATTCAATGCGAACCTGGATTTACACTGCGCTAGGTTCGGTCGCAGATTTCTTAGACGTACGCTTTTTACGAGCAGGCTTTTTAGTTGCGGCATCAGCTGTTTCTGTGTTCTCAGCTTGAGCGTCCGCTGAATAATCAACACCGATTTGATCGTTTGCCAAGCGAATAAAGTTGTAGTCATTCTTTTTGACGTTGAGCGTTTCTAACCAGAACTTCCACGTGGATTTAGGCCACAGTGTGGTGTTTCTGCCATCGGCTTGTTGATACCAGCTTTGACAGCCAGAACTCCATACGGTGTCTTTCATTAGCTTCTGAAGTTCAACATTGTAGATCTCTTGTGCTTCAGGTTTCACATCCATGTAGTCGGATTCACGTTGCTCAATGGCCTTCATACAGTTGAGGATGTACTTAACCTGAGCTTCAATCATGAAGATGATAGAGTTATGTCCAAGACCAGTGTTCGGGCCAACCAGCATCCAAAGGTTTGGATAGCCTGTAATGGATGTCCCATAGTAGGCTTCGGTGTGGTCTTTCCAGTCATTGTTCAACTCGCGGCCACCCAAACCTTTCAGTTCAAAATCCTTCATATAAATTCTTGGATCGACGACGAAGCCGGTGCCGAGAATAATGCAATCGATAGGGCGTTCCTGACCGTCTTGGGTGACGATGCTGTTTTCTTTAACTTCTTTAATGCCTTCCGTTACGAGTTCTACATTGTCACGGTTGAACATAGGGTAGTACTTGTTGGAGATAAGGATACGCTTACAGCCGATGGTGTAGTCCGGTGTTAGTTTACGAGCCAGTGCTTTGTCTTTTACCTGGAAACGAATCCATGCTTTTGCGATTTGGCTCAGAGACTTGGCAACGGATGGGTTAAACATCGGCCAAACGCGGGATTCATTGGTCCAGTACAGACGGAATCGATGAAGTCTTCTCCAACCCGGAATCAATTTAAACGCCGTTTTTTCGACCCCTAAATATTTGCGATCATCACGAGGCAGAACCCAAGCCGGGGTGCGCTGGAAGACGTGGAGCTTTTTCACTTTCGGTGCAATTTCAGGGCAGTATTGAATTGCACTGCCGCCTGTACCGATGGATACAACGTTTTTGCATTCGAGGTCGTAATCGTGATCCCATTGTGCGGAATGGAATACTCGTCCTTTAAAGTTTTCCAGACCTTTGATCTTAGGAATCTGAGGCACATGAAGCGGGCCCGAAGCCAAAATGAAGTGACGACAAAGATAGACATCCCCAGAGGTAGTCTTAACGGTCCAGCGGCCAGACTCTTCATCAAAAACCGCAGAGGTTACTTCCTGATTAAACCGGCAGAAAGGGCGGATGTTGTATTTGTCTGCGGTATCCAATATATATTTCTGGATCTCGTTCCAAGGGGCATAACGCTTTGACCAGTCATCTTTAGGCGCAAAAGAGTAGGAGTACATGTGTGATTGAACATCACAGGCGCACCCAGGGTAGCTGTTGTCGCGCCAGGTACCGCCGATGTCGTGTTTTTTCTCTAGCAGAACAAAGTTGTCGTTATCTTCTTCGCGTAACTGGATCGCCATGCACAGACCGCCAAAACCAGCACCGGCAATCACGACGTCAATTTCTTTGACTTGTGCCGTCTTATTTTGGGTCTTTTGATCGAGCGTTTCAGTAGACAGTTGACTATTCATATTCTTTCCTCGTTACAAGTGAGCGATGAGTGCTATTCCACTGTTTGGGTGCCAACGGCTATGCAGTCGCTTGCTGATATTCTTGTTTTACGGATTCGCTGAATTCATCGATTTGACTCAACAACGCGCTGTTGTCGTGCTGCCAAGGGTGGAAGCCAGGGCGGAAGTAATCGAACATGTCCGGGAAGATACGTCTTAGTGCACCCGGTTTGCCCCATAAATAGTTCATGCAGCTTGCCCAGCCTTTCAGGCTGCTCAGTTTTTTAGATTTGCGGACCAAGCCAATATGGAACGGGATAACCAGAGACCAGAACACAAGGTGGGTAAGAATATGAATGCCGGTACGAACCGAGTAGCTGTATAAACCTTTACCCATCACGTCATTCCACACATCGTAGGCCACGCCTTTATGCTCAATTTCTTCCATTGAGTGCCAATACCAGATGTTGGAGAAGTTCTTCTCTGCGTTTTCCATCAACTTAGGATCGGTCAGTACCGTATCTCCCAAACTGGCAGTTAGATGTTCAAGGGAAATAGTAACGGCCAATTGCACGTCATTCGGAAAGATCTGCTGGACGCGCTTCAGAAGTTTTTCAACCCGATCCATGTACTTGTCGACAGGGAAACCAGCGTCGATCAATGCTTGGTTGTAGACTAGGTGTTCACGCGTATGCAGGGCTTCCTGACCCATGAATTCTTTGATGTCTTTTTTAAGCTGAGGATCAGTGATTTGATCTCGGTAGTTCTGAATACTGTCCATAAAGAATTTCTCGCCCGCAGGAAAGAAAATAGAAAGCGTATTCATAAACTGAGTAAACGCTACGCCAGCTGGGTTCCAGTTGTCTGCATGTTCTTTAGTTAAATTAAACTTAAGATTTCTATGCAATGGCGCCACTTTGTTTTTGAATTCTACCTTGCTCATATTGATTACCTCTAGCTATACAACCACTATCATGGTTCATTTATTAATGTTACATCAATTGATGTAACATAGAGTAATGTATTTGCTAAAAAGGAAGTTGGCAAGTAAAAAAACACAAAAAATGTAGGGTTAGTTCACATCATTTGCTCGATTTAGGGTGTTTTTTAAGGGAGAGAGGGCGATTGATCACTGAAATTGACCTGCGATTGAAATGGCCAGAATGAAAACTAGAGCGATCTAATTGCCTGAATAGGCAAAAAAAGAGCTGAATAATCAGCTCTTGGAAGGGAATTTCAAAATGGAAAAGGGGATTACCCCTGATGTGTTAATGCCAACTCGTCGTTTGGAATGGTTAATTTCACCGATTCCATAATGCGTTTTTCAGCGGCTTCGGCGTGGTCTTTCCAGAGTTTGAATTTGTCAATTCTATCTACTCTGTAACCAAAATCTAAGCAGAGGTAGTATTTATCGGTTAATGGCATGCAATAAATACGGTTCTTAGCTGGACGTGCGACTGCTTTTTGTTCTATGTAGAACAACCAAGAGCGTCCATTAATAGTTTTTATTTTATGAGGCTTTAGAGGTGCATAACCTGTATCGCTCAATCTAAGATTGATTTCTCTATCAATGAATTCTTGAGACCATGGCTCACTGCGACTGTTAGCTAGTTCTAGGATATCTCTTCTAATTTTAGTGTTTTTGCCAAGACTTGGATCTTTGTCGTTATCATCCCATCCAATAATTGGAGAGTTATAGTAATCCTCGTATTCTGAAATTACAGTTTTTCCTAATGAATCTAGGTCAAAGGCACTGATGTTTTTTTCCTCGGGGATGCGCTTGATTTGTGTCATCAGGGTTAGGACCCCAAGTTCACCACTGGGTAAATTGACTACGGAAGGTACATAAAACCACATTTGCGTATCTACGTGTACATAGCGGTAATACTTCAAGCTTTCAGCGTGCTGGTCAAACCAACCATCTTTCATAATAGGGAAATGAATTGATCTTGGTGGTTCATTTGTATCTATATTCGAATAGGGTAATTCCACGCTGAACTGAATATTCTCAAGTGAGGCATTTAATGGATTTACTTCGCTAAAGTCTGGTCCGCCTCGAAAGCCGCGCCAGAGATTCTTAATCATTCCCATAAAAAAGTATCCTTACTATTTAGAATAATGTTCAAGTTTAAGCTCTTGTGGATTTGTTTATGTATTGCTGCACTTTGGCAGCTTTTTTGTCATAGCCTAACAGTTGTAACTGGTTTTTGTAGGTTTCTATGCCGAGGTAGGGCAGTGTATGTGGACTTGCTAAAGGCTCTCCATTCACGATTAGTCCAAAAAACTGGAGACTTCTTTGCAAACTACTACCGGACATATCATTTCTACCTGCAACGTTAGGTACAAAGTCGAAAGGATTATTTCTTTCTTTGTGTACTTTCATACCAAGAGTATGAGCAATCGATTGAATCCTCGGCATGTACGAGCCAGAGCCATGGATTGCTACTTCCTGTTTAGAAAGTCGCAAGCTAGAGTAATGCTTATGGAAGTGTTCAAGTGCAGCACAGAAGATAATTGCGCCTTGGCTATGAACCAACCATTTGGTTGCTTTGCCTTGCATCTGGCGTTGATGTAAAACTTCAGCTAGGTGTTGAGCATTATGGGATTTTTTGCCTCTGCGTTTATCGAAACCACATTCTATAAGATCTAAAAACCATTTATCACTAGGGTTATGAAAGAGTGTGTAGTCTCGAATATCATCTTGAGGGTAGGCGACTTGAGCGTGTACACCCATTAACCAAGTAGCTTTATTTAATTCATTAAGCATCCCATTAACCGCAGCATGTTCAGTTCGAATCTGGTTAACTGGTTCACCTAGTTCCCACTCAGTCTGTAACACGGTTAACTGTTTTCTATCTTTTGCTTCATCGTAAATATTATTAGCTCCTGGCTTTCTCTTAACATGCCATACGGCGTTCCTTTCGTGTGAGTGTTGAGCATCATTTGCCCTGAGAAGAGAACGATCAAATAAAATATCAAAAATAACTACTTGATTGTTATCATTTATTTTGTACTGGATTAAGTAATGGTATTTATCGAAGGGATAACGAGTACGATAAAGGCGTTTGAATAAACTCGGGTTTGGATTTGGCTTACACGCCGTATTTGGGTGTTTTACAACGAAGTGGATTTCTTTCAGCACCTGTTGTTGGTCATAGAAATTCAGACTTGCCAGCATGATCAAGGCTTGGTGGGTGATCTGAATATTCTGGTTTTGAATATATGCGCTATTAATTCCGTGTTCTTCGGCGAGTTCGTGGGTAAGTGGGGAATAGTTAAACCCCTGCATTTTGCCTGCGTGCATCCATGTCATTTTTCTGTCTCTCCATAACAGTGTTGAAATGTTGAAACAGAGTACTAAAACGTGGGGTATTTCGAATCAATTTCCTGTCTTTGAAGTCGAAATTTGAGAAGTCACGCAGAACGTCTAGGACGTTCTACTTAACTTAGTCTCAAGTGTACAGAAGGCCGACCTCTCGAATGCATTTAATGCATCAAAGTTCATCAATCAGTCGTTTATTGAGGTTGGTTAATTCTTCGGAATTGGCTTGATGGCTCTTTATCTCCTGAGTACTGGATTGCAGTTGTGATGAAAGCTGCTTAACCCGGTCATTGAGTGAGCCAATTTGCTCCATTAAGGTATTCACTGTGGTGAGTGCTTCACCTGCTTTTGAGGTTTGTTCGACACTGTTTTCGACTTTTTCCTGACCGCCTTTCATGACGTTAACGGCGTCCTGGGTACCTGATTGCAGGACTTCAATAATTTCACTGATTTGCTCGGTGGATTCTTGAGTACGCTTCGCCAGGTTTCGAACTTCATCGGCCACTACAGCAAAGCCTCGGCCTTGGTCTCCAGCGCGGGCGGCTTCAATGGCTGCGTTCAGTGCCAGCAGGTTGGTTTGTTCAGCTATGCTGACGATAACGTCGAGGAAGGCTCCAACTTTTTGGCTCTGTTCTTCCAAGCCAAGAATGACTTTGGAGGCGGCGTTAATATCACCGGCAAGCTCATTGATTCCTTCAATGGCGTTTTTAATGACTTGATGCCCTTGTTGGACTTCAGTTGCAGCTTGGTGAGCATTATCCGAGGTTACACCCGTTTCATGCTGAATTTCATGCGTGTATTCATCCATCTGATTCAATGTGCTCTGGGTGTGTTGTTGTCTCTCTGTCTGATGCTTCAGGTTATTAGAGAGTTCAGCACGAAGATCCTGCATTTTTTGTTGTTGATCGGCTAGCTGCTGTTTCAGCGTCTCAACTTCTTCTAAGTCGTGCAGACTTGGCTCTGAGTCTGATTCTTTAAGCGATGTGATCAATACTCTCCGGATACTCAGGTTCATACCTTTAACGACCGGTACTGAAATAATCACACCAAGGCAGAGAAGAGCGGAGATCAGCCAGAAGGCAGTGGTATTGGGTTTACTTTCTTTGATCTTAGCCTTAGCTGCGCGAAGGTTTGCAGTTTCTCTTATCTGTATTTCCTGATTCTTGAGCAGTTCTTGATACGCTTTGATGGATTTCAATTGCTGTTCAACAAAGATGTCTAAAGCGGCTTCTGCTCGTTTGATAGACGCATTAATTTTAACGGTATCAAGGCTTACTGAGTCTGCCATTAAACTTGGTTGTGGGGCGCCCTCTACATGTATTTTCATCACATCGAGTAGATTTCCAAGAGTAGGTTGGCTGATGCTAGGTAACGGAGGAAGAGAAAGTGGTGTGGAATCAGACTTTGTAGGTGCTTGCCCTTCAAAGCTCTTGAAGGCTTTATATCTTTGATCTGCGATCTGTTGAAGAATTTGGATATCCAAACTTAATTGCTTTTGTTTTTTGAAGCTTAGAGGATCAATTTTTTGGATGTAGTCGGTGGCTGCTCGATAATTCAAAACCACATTTTGAAATGTCTTAAGACGATTGCCGATGAGCAAATCATTTAAGTAAAGAGAGCCGGTTGCCAGCAGATACTTGCTATGGGTCACCCGGTAAGCGACCAGGTTATTGCCTGTATCCAGCGCTATCTTTCTCCACGCGGATAAGCCTTTTTGGATGTCGTTATAATGGTTTAAGAAACGTTGGGCTTGTTTATCATCAAACCGTTGGACTTTTACTTCAGATAGACGCTTTTGAATCGTATTCACGGCGGTTTCAAGCTGTGTCTGTGCTTCTCGCCACGTTTGATTAACCGGAATCATTGCCTCATCTAATGCCTCTGATGCGGCAACAATTACCGCTTCGTGTTGCACATTAGCTTTGGCGTTGAGTTGTCCTTCTAGCGTTTCAAGATACCGACTAACTTGTGATTGATAGGAGAGAAGGGCGTCATTCAATTCTTTATGAGTCAGGATCTTAGATGATTTTAGCGAAACGGCTTCTGACTTGATCTGCTCCAGGGATTGTCGAAGGTTTTCTACATCACCCAGAGTTAAGTCCGGTATTTCAAGGGCTGGTAGGCGATACTCTTCACTTTTAGTCACGGAGCTTTGAGTGGTTTCAATCATATAGTAGAGCGCGATGACAGTGGTCAGTAGAAACCATAGAACAAGAAAGCCCACACCTTTGTATAGATGTGATGTGACTGATATTTCCTGTGGTTGAGATGTCATGTTTCGTAATGCTCCGCGTTCTTTTTATGACGTTCTGGTGACTGTTTAGGGGATAAGCAAAAAAAGGGCCTGTATTTTGAACAGTCTCTTTTAGTTATAGCAGTTAGTTTAAGTAGGTGATGTATGGCTCGATAAAATTGAAAGGGTTGATCCATCTGTCTTGTAAGCCGAATCTTTGAGGTGTTTGAACTTGCCGTTACAAAAGTAAACAGTACAATGTGCTCCTTTGACTATTGGAACAACTTTTAGGTTATCGATGTCCACCACCAACATTACCTGCCCAAGCTGTAATGCTAAAAACCGTTTACCGTCAGATCGCTTATCGGATCAACCCAAGTGCGGTAAATGTAAGAAGCCTCTTTTCTCCGGGAAACCAATGGAATTAACCGCAGCGAATGTGGCTGCAACGGTTAATCATAATGAGATTCCTGTGTTAGTGGATTGCTGGGCGCCGTGGTGTGGACCGTGTAAAAGTTTCGGACCAATATTCGAAAAAGCTGCCAAAGAGTTGGAACCCAAGCTTCGACTTGCCAAGTTGAACACCGAAGTTCATCAGCAAGTGGCTGCTCGTTGGCAGATCCGTTCAATACCCACCTTAATCTTGTTCAAACAAGGGAAGGAAGTGGCTCGTATTTCAGGCGCGCTACCATTGCCTCAATTGAAGCAATGGCTGAAAGAACATGGTGTGAATTAGAACGTTTTCTAATATGTGGCTTTGTTCTGGGGTTCTCTTGTTTTGACTACGCGTGTCGTAGCTTGTACTACTCACTAAGAAGTTGACTCAATTACACCTCGAACAATTGCTATAACTCAGGCTGTCCATCCTCGAACACTGATCATTAACGTAGCAAAATAAATTTTTGTTTAATATGGTAATGATTCTTATTATCATAAATGACAGTTAAGATTTGTTGTCGATCTAAATCAGAAATCTACCTATGAAATCACTAAGTATAAGCGCCAAACTTTGGTTCATCGCCTTTGTGGCAATCGTTGCAAGCTTTGTATTACTGGCTACCAGTAGCTGGGAAAACAGAAGCAATCTTCTGGAAAGTCGCCAGAATGAGTTAAAACACCTTACGGAACTGGCCATATCAACGGCCCGTTTTTATCACGATCAAATACCTACGTTGACTGAGCAGGATGCACAAAACCAGGCTAAGAAAGCCATTTCAGCACTCAGGTACAACAATGGTATCGGCTATTTGTGGATTAACGATTACTCCGCAAATATTGTCATGCATCCCATTAAACCTAATCTGGACGGTCGTGATTTATCTGGATTTAAAGACGCAAAAGGTAAACGGATTTTCTCAGAGTTTGCCCGTTTAGGCAGAACAAAGGGAGAGGGGGTTGTCTCGTATTATTGGGAAAAACCCGGCGAGCGTGAACCCGTCGAAAAGCGTTCTTATGTGAAGGCGTTTACTCCTTGGGGGTGGGTGATTGGAACGGGCGTGTATATCGATGATATTGATGCGATATTTTACAGTGACCTGTTAAAGAGCTTAGGTTTCTTTTTGGTGGTCATTGGCGTGATCTTTTTTGTGATTCTATGGATACGCCAGGATATGAATCACGCCATTAAACGCATGATAAGTTCGATGGGACGTATGAGGGATGGTGATCTCTCCGAACGACTGATCACGACCGACCGCAAGGATGAGCTAGGGCTACTTAGTCGCGCGGCCAATGACATCGTATCGTCTTTTCAGAGCACCTTTATTCAGGTTCAGGAAATTTTAAACAAACTACTGCATGAAGCGACTACGGCAGAACGTTGCGGTAAACAGATTCATCAAAGCGTTCAGGATCAATTCATTGAAACCGATTCGTTATCAACGGCAATGGATGAAATGGCAACATCGGTGACGGAAATTGCAGGTAACACTCAGCAGTCGTCTAACTCTGCAAGGAATGTAAATTCTTATGTTGAGAGCAGCCAACAGCAAATGCATCTGACGCTTGAGAAGGTGTCTTCACTAAGCGAACAGATCATTAATTCTGAGTCGGTGATGCATCAGCTGGATGCTTATACATCCCAGATTTCGAGTGTATTAGACGTTATTCGTGGGATTTCCGAACAAACCAATCTGTTAGCACTTAATGCTGCGATTGAAGCCGCCCGTGCGGGAGAAACCGGCCGAGGTTTTGCGGTGGTTGCCGATGAAGTTCGTTCTTTGGCGAAGAAAACGCATGACTGTACGGAAGAGATTCAAAGAACCACTGAACAGTTGCAAGAGGGCAGCAACAACGCTGTTCAAGTAATGAAAGTGTCTGCGAGTTTGTCTGAAGAATGTTTGGCTTTGGCAGAAGAAACGGATCAGAACCTGCAAAGCATCCTGCAACAGAGTGTCGATATTGCAGACATGAATACGCAAGTGGCATCAGCGACGCATCAACAGTCGTGTGTTACAGAAGAGATGAGCCATAACCTGACAGAGTTAAGATCGTTGTCGGAAGGGTTAAAATCTGAGGCTCAGGAAGCGGCTAAGGTCAGTGAGCATTTGAATGATCTGGCAGATCAATTGAAATCGTCGATCAGCAAATTCTCAAGCTAGTGTTCAGTTAGTTCGTTAGTTCGCGAGCTAGCTAGTTCCTTCAGGTACGTGTTTGATGAACGAGCCTGAAGGAACTTTGAATCATTTAATCATCTTCCGATCTAGTTGCTTAAGGCGTCCTGCTCCTGATACGGCTGATCGGAAAACTCATCTAACGCATAGGCATCGGTTTGATAGCCTGGCTGTTCTACCGGCGCTCTCTGCATTGGCATAGTGACTTTGGCTAATGAGAGCTGCTGCAACACGTAGGGGCCACTTTCTTGAGAGTCTCTAACCATCAGACCCGCAAATTCCAGTGGAATCCAGTGCGTTCCTGACGATAACTCTTTGGTTTGTTGGGTAACACCCACAGGCACGTTGGTGCTGCTGTAAAGGGATGCTTGAATATAAAACTTGTTGGTCTGAGCTACCTTTACTTCGGCTTCAATCAGTAAGTCGCCTTTTGAAGTGATCTTGTCCCTGTATTCACCGGTCAGTTCAATATCCGGTTGCGATAGCGTAAAAGTCAGCGCATCCAGAATCTCATGCGCTTCGTCTTGGATTACCACTTTGTAGATACCCGGCTCTGAAATACTGGATGAGCTATCCGCTAAATTTATGGTTGCCTGATAGGTGAAGTCTTGATCTTCATCCGCGAGTTCCAGTTTGCCAATACGTTGACGAAAGGCTTCTATATCTGCGCTGAAATTGGCTTTTATTTTCTTTCCTTCACCGTCAGTAACATAGGCAAAGATATTCACCTGATCCGTGTTCAGGTAATACTTCTTATCACTCCAGATGGTTAAGCCGAAGTTTTTATCTTCACTCAAGGTTGTACGTTCGTCTGGGGCGTATCTCTGGGTGATCGGGTCTTGATTCGGACTGGTGAACCGTCTGTTCTCTGGCGGGTAACGAGTATAGTTGTCGTGATCATCTAAGAGTGCCAGTTGTAGATCCGATTTTTCGGTCAGAGCTTTAATCCGATCAATCGGTGAGAGTGATTCCTCTGGTTTCTTCTTCTCCGTCTTGGCGGTTGCAGGCTTGGCCGTCGTTTCATTAAACACCGTTTCATCCCAAATCGGTGTGGTAGCTTCTGTGGATGGCGTATTGTCGGCATCAGCTGGAAGCACAAGGGTTGATTCGTTGGAAATGGCAAACCATGCCATCAACATCATGATTAAGGGAAGTAATAAGTATTTTGGTTTCATAATGATTCGTTTCAAAGTTACTGCATTTGAAAGCAAAGAAACCCGGAGCGTTAAACGTTCCGGGTTCTCATTAATTTAACAGCGAATTATTGTGTACAAGACGCAATGCGACCTGACATGTTTTTGCCGTTACCACAGCTTAAGCCGTTTTCGATGTTAGTGTAGCTCGGTGAACTGATACCACCGTTACGCTCTGCATCGTGATCAGTGTAAACGCTTGCCATGTTGTAGGTACGTGGTGTGCCTTTGTTGCTGTTGTTACAGCGGAAGATTGGGCTACCGTAAGCAATACCAAAGAAGGTTTTGTATTCGTTCAAGTCATCCCAAAGATTACGTTTAGGTGAACCTGCACAGCCCATTTGAGACGCCAGGTTGATGTAACCGTCATCTTCACCCGTTAAGAAACCAGCTGACGCGCCTTCAATACCTGGGAAGCTCTTATATCCACCCATGGTGTAAATAGGTGCAGCCAGGTTAGAACCGATGTAGTTACGAGCCAGATAAGAGTCGTTCGTCTGCAGCCATTGAACACTTGGGTTACAGTCTTTACCCAGGAATGCCATGTTGATCAGCGCATCCAACCAGTTGCCGTTACATACGCGGTCAGCACCTTCTGTACCACCCATAGCACCACCCATGGTGAAGATGCCTAGAACGTTTTTAAATGCTTCGCTGTAAGGTACAGACTTAGCAGAACCGCTCGCGGTGAATGCCGTGTTGTAATACGGTGCTCCAGATACTGCGTTACCTGCCATGAAGACCATTTCTTGAGAACCTTGGCTGTGGCTTACCACCCAGAAATTATCTGATGAAGAGCACTGTGTGTTTGGCTCATCATGAACCAAGCCGTCACCATTACCTTGTTTGATCGAAACCATTTGACGAGCAATTTCACCTGCTGTCTCATCGCGCCAGTAAGGATAACCGCTTTCATCCGTTGAATCGTAACCCACGATCGCATAGTTATCGCTTGGGCCAAGCAGATAAGACATAAAGTCACTGTTGCTGTATTCACTGAAGTGAGAGGTTCTCCAGGAATCACGAGCTTCTGCTTTGCTTGTGCCTTGAGTACCGTGACCGTGAACCATGATGTAGCAGTTATCAGCTGCCATTGCTGTGTTAGACATTAACGTACTGCCAAGAACTAAAGTACTTGCAACGGCCGTTGTGCCTTTGGCAATAGTCGCAAGATATGAGCGAAATTGCTTTTTCATAATGTAAGACCTTCTCGAATGTTATTTTTATTGTGAGCGTCCTGCTTAATTGATCATCCATGACTTCAACGTCAGTTAAAGTGTGATGAAGTTCGCTATTCCAATATATCTGCTCTATGAAAATCCGCCATGACACTTGAGGCCATTTAGTCCGACATTTCCGGCCAAGTGGGTCATTTGTTACCGAGTAGGGGGCCTTTAACGCCTACCTCTGATTAAAACTCGCCTAGACTAATGAATAGTCGTAACGCAGGTGATAGGGAAAGTGCGTAACAGATGAAAAACAAAATGATAGTCGGTGCACTTGAGAGTTGTGATCTGCCTGAGTTGGATCTTCATCAGGTGCAAATGCGTGTGGACACTGGTGCCGCTACGTCGTCCTTACATGTCGATAACATAAATGAGTTTATGAAAGACGGTAAGCGTTGGGTGAATTTTGATATTCATCCTGATGTCCATAATGTCGACACTGTGGTAAACAAGACTTTGTTGTTGAAGGGCAAAAAGGTCGTTAAAAGTTCTTCGGCTGATAAAGAAAAGCGCGTTGTGATTAAAACGGCAATTCAGCTGGGCGGTCAGGAGTGGGTGATCAAACTGACGTTAACGGATCGCTCGTCCATGAAAAATCTGATGCTCCTTGGTAGAGAGGCGATGCAAGGTCGTCTCTTGGTCGATCCGAGTCATGAATTTGTTGTTTCTGACAGAGATTGAGCAACTACACTTTAGAGTATTAGATTTTGATGAGGTAATTTCTTCAAATATTAACCGAATTTTTTTGTCTTCCTCCTGAGTCCGAGGTTATGGTGAAGGAACGGGACGGAATACATTAAAAAGGAGGCAATGCTCATGAAACTGGCAATCTTGTCATGCGGACCAAAATCCTACAGTACTCAACGACTGAGAGAAGCCGCAGAACAACGAGGGCATGACGTTAAAGTACTCAATACGCTTAAATTTGCGATTGATCTTCAGCGGGGTGTACCCGATCTCTTCTTCAAACAAAAAGTATTAAGTGATTATGATGCAGTGCTTCCTCGGATTGGTGCATCTATTACGTATTACGGAACGGCGGTTGTTCGCCAGTTTCAGGAAATGGATGTCTTTTGTGCCAATACGGCGCATGGCATTAGTAATTCCAGAGACAAGCTGCGTAGTCTACAGCTGCTCAGCCGTCATCATATTGGTATTCCCCGGACAGCCTTTGTTCGGGATAAGAAAGATGTGTTGCCTGCCATTGAACGGGTAGGCGGTGCGCCCGTTATTATTAAGTTGATTGAAGGAACTCAGGGCATCGGAGTGTTACTGGCGGAATCTGTGACAACCGCAGAATCCATCATTGAGCTTTTACAAAGTCAAAAGCAGAACGTGTTAATTCAGAAGTTTGTGGCGGAAAGTAAAGGCAAAGACATCCGGGCTATTGTCGTTGGTGATCGTGTAATTGCAGCAATGAGACGAGTCGCGCAGGGGCAGGAATTCAGGAGTAATGTCCACCGTGGTGGCGTTGCTGAAGCGGTTGAACTTTCAGAAGAATATAAGGAAACGGCAGTAAGAGCGGCGCAGATTATGGGGTTGCAGGTGGCCGGGGTTGATATGTTGGAAAGTAAAACCGGCCCGCAGGTGATGGAGGTTAATTCGTCCCCAGGGTTAGAGGGCATTGAAACCTGTACCGGATTGGATGTGGCTGGTGCGATTATCGAGTACATTGCGGCTCAGGTAGATTTCCCTGAGATCGATGTTCGTCAGCGTTTGACGGTCAGTAAGGGATACGGTGTAAGTGAGATTTATGTGCCGGAGGGGTCGAAGTTTGTTGGTAAAACTATTACGGAAACTCAACTGCACGAGCAGGATATTAACGTCTTAACTTTATATCGAGGCGCTAAGGTGATACCGAATCCCCGTAAAGATCGGGTTCTTGAACCGGAAGATAAATTGCTTTGTTTCGGAAAAATGGAAGCGATGCGGGGAATGATTCCTGCTAAAGCCAGAAAACGCCGGAGTCCGGCTGTGGTTGATTTACCGGATACTTTGCCTGAAGGCAAAGAGCCTGATGATCGCTGAGGGCGTTAAATAGAGTCGGTTTAATCGAGATCTTCATTGCATCTCAAACCATAAGGGCTTGAGATGCATGAATGTCAGGCGGCTTACTGAGTACAGCTCGCTACTCGACCTGCCATGTTTTTGCCGTTACCACACGTTAGGCCACTTTCAATGGTCTGATAGCTAGGTGCCGCAATACCACCGTTACGCTCTGCGTCGTGGTCTGTGTATACGCTTGCCATGCTATAGGTACGTGGTGTGCCTTTATTGCTGTTATTACAACGGAAGATAGGGTCGCCGTAAGCAATACCCCAGAAGGTTTTGTATTCGTTTAAGTCATCCCAAAGGTTACGCTTAGGTGAGCCTGCACAGCCCATTTGAGAGGCCAGGTTGATGTAACCATCGTCTTCACCGGTCAGGAAGCCTGCAGATGCGCCTTCCGCACCAGGGAAGCTTTTGTAACCGCCCATGGCATAAATCGGGGCGCCTAGATTGTTACCAATCATGTTACGAGCCAAATAAGAGTCGTACGTTTGTAGCCACTCAACGCTCGGGTTACAGTCTTTTCCTAGGAATGCCATGTTTACAAGGCTGTCTAACCAAGAGCCGTTACACACACGGTCAGATCCTTCTGTACCGCCCATTGCGCCACCCATAGTAAAGATGGCCAATACGCCGTTGAATGCTTGATCGTAAGGAACAGAAACGGTTGAACCATCTGCTTTAAACGCGGTGTTGTAATACGGTGAGCCAGAGATAGCGTTCCCGGACATAAACACCATTTCCTGAGCACCCTGGCTATGACTTACAACATAGAAATCATCGGATGCTGCGCATTGAGTGTTGGCTTCGTCGTGGGTCAGGCCATCGCCATTACCTTGTTTTATTGACACCATCTGACGGGCAATTTCACCGGCCGTTTCATTGCGCCAGTAAGGGTAACCACTTTCGTCAGTAGAGTCGTACCCGACGATACCATAGTTGTCATTCGGGCCTAGAAGCTGGGTGATGAAATCGCTGCCTTCGTACTCACTGAAGTATGACTCTCTCCAGGAATTACGAGCTTCAGTTTTTACATCCCCCTTGGTTCCGTGACCGTGAACCATGATGTAGCAGTTATCTGCGGAAGCGGTATTGCTAAGTAGTGCGCCACTGATTACAAGGCCACCCAAAAGGGTGTTGGAAACAGTTAAGCATTTGGCTAAGGTCTTTTTCATACTTTGAGCCTTACATAGTTGTGCCATTCATATTCAGAGACTCAAAATCATTCATAGGCTTTAAGTCACTCAGAACTAAACGGCGTGTTATTGTTTTTATTGGGTTGATGCTTCCTGCAGTGGTCTTCCTTTGTTCTTATCTCTTTATAATCAGGTAGATATGATGACCTAGGGCTATATTAGATAAGTCATCTTTTGGCGCCATAACCGAAGCGGTCAGGCAAACTACTTTAGCGGCCAATCTTGTAAGTATTGGTAAACCAGTTAAGTGTTTGTATCTTTATTGCGAGCTTCTTGTTTGTAATGGTTTGGCGCAACACCAAACCATCGTTTAAAAGCCCGGCTAAAACTGGCGGCGTTTTGATAGCCTAATTCTTCAGCCAACGACTCAATGGATATGTCGTGCTTTTGTACGCGTTTCATGGCAACCCGTTTTCTCTCATTCTCAAAAAGCGCTTTAAAAGACACCCCGTGATTATGAAGATGGCGCCTGAGGCTGCGAGTACTCATGTAGAGTTGTCGGCTGAGGTTCTCCATTGAAACGTCTGTAAACGGCATGTTTCGGATGGTTTGTTTGACCTTTTGAAGCACCCACTCATCTTTTGATTCAGGTTTAGTGTATTGGCGGCATAAGTGGTCATTCGTAAGGGCCGTCTTTTCATTCTGAAAAATGATGGGTTGAGCCAGAGTTTCGGTCGGGATAATGACTCTGTTTTCCGGACAACCGAATCTAACCGGATTTTCAAAGAAGTTCTCGAATTCCTTTGCTTGCCCAGGGTTATCGTGGGTGAATTCAATTTCTACCGGATAGTGATTCTGGCCCAGACAAAATTTACCCAGGGAATACAACACGGAGATGTTGTACTCAAGCACATGGGGAAGGGCGTCGTGTAATGGAATTTTCTCTTCGATTGAAAAGATGCTTTGATCTTCATTTGTTTCCAGGTTCAACTCCAACAAAGGCGTAAATAAGTGTTGGTATTGAATCAGTAACTGCATGGCGGCTAATGCATGAGTGCTGCTCATGGTGCGACAAGCAAGAATGCTGTCGTGGTTGATGAAGAATTGCTTGCCAAGGATTAACGCATAAGTTGGGTTTTTACAGAGTCTTCGGGCGTTGGATGTAAGCTCAATGTACGCCCATAGAGGGAGTTGATGGTCATGAACCGTTAGCTGTTCAAAGGTAATACCTGTTCCAGAGAGTAATGCTTGCAGAGAGCATCCTTCCGATACCAGAAACTTTACAAGGGGTTTGATCTGAGCAACGGGCACGGTCAAGGTACTGTGCTGATGATTACCGGAATCAACAGACATCGGCCCTATAGGTGATGCGTCAGATCCTCTCTTGTCATAATGAAAAGAGGAGGGTTTCATGAGCTTTGCCTTTATTTTAACTTTTATAATTATTATGTGTGACTACAAAAACGTTAGGCAGGTAGTCACAATACCCCATTCGCGTCGTGAAAAAACATTGTTATTGAATATACATTTAATAAAGGTATTGAAAATGACCCCTTTCGGGGCATAAAAGCCTTAGCCTTGGAAGTATGGAAGAGGTTTAGCCAAAGGTAAGCACCTTTGGCTTGGAGTCTGTGTCAGAAAGAGTAAAAGAGTTTGCTTTGAAACCCTGAAATATCTTCGGCGTGTGGGCTTCGGAGATACAATAAGGTTAATCCCATTGAGTTGTCTCGGCTTGAAGCATATGCCGGTTTGATCGAAAGTCCAAATTCACTGATATTATCCGCATAAACGTCATCGCCTTTGTATCGGGCATTGGTGATGATGTACTCAAAGTTCAGCGGGGTGTCCATTAGGTTCACTATGGTATCTACGAAAATTCCATGTTTGTAGACAGTATTCTCCTGATCCGGGTCCACTTCATAGTCATCAACTGACAGTTCCATGGTTTCATACTGTCCGAACATATTGCCGATGCTGATTGAGATTTCTTTTGAGAAAAACTTGGTTGAGTCGAATGTAAAAAGGCTTGTGATGGAGCCTGAAATGATCTGACCTCCATCATATAAGTCTTCTGACGCAATAATCCCGTAATCAAACACGGGAGTGACAATCCAATGCTCGTTAACCGGGTACTGGTAAGACGCGCCAAGCCTTGCCTTGTAGGTTTCAGATCCTTCCTGATCGATATAGCTGATTGGCGCTTTTATGGTCAGGCTTTGGCCGCTTTTGTCAGTCCAGGAGTAGCTGATTGGAATGTTCCAAACGTCGGTATCGTAGCCTGCCTGGTCGTATTTTGCGTAATCAATTCCAATGCCGATTTTGTTCTCTTCGGCCATTTCCCCGGCGGCTATGTTTACCGGCGCTTTTTTGAATCCTGTGCCAGAGTAGAAGGCATTATCAACCATGCTGTTCATCAGGCTTGCAGGATTTCCGGCAATGGGACTGGTAGGGGAAATCTTGATGAGTTCTCGATTGATGCGATTTGCCGTCTCGCCACCATTACCTTTCAGATACTCTTCAAGTAATCTTAACGCGCGTTCCCGATCCCCCTGTCCATCAAAGTTTTCATTGATGTTCAGCGAAGGGATAGAGAATTGAAGTGTTGTACTGTTCAGAGCGAAATTTAATCCCATAGGTAAACCACGATAGTTTACGTTGGCATCTACCTGAGTGACGTTATCGACATAGGATGGAAAGATGTCTCGAATGGAATCATTTTGAAATTGATCGATCATTTTGTCGACGGACTTAAAACTCGATTTTTGGCGCTGAGAATTATCAACCGTCATATCGACTTCAAGGAGCTTGGCTGCAAATGCGAAGGAGGGAAGTAGGGCAATCAGAATGAGTGTCCAAGCGTGTTTGGGCGTCATGGTAGTTCTCCTCTGAATTAAGTGTCTTAACTATAGAAAAAGGAATGCTTTCATTTAGGCGGAGTTTTGAAACTCTCAGTTGCCGTTTTTGTGCAATGAATATTGATGTTTCAATGATGTAACCTGTTTTTAAAAACTGACCTAGACTCAATCTATTCGTTGTTTGAAATAATGGCAGGAGAAACCAATGAAAACGCTAATTGCTGTGCTTTGCGTGTTGATTAGCTTGGGAGTGCAGGCTCAAACTCAGGTCTCAATCTATGGGGATGATGCGTATCCGCCATATTCTTTTAAAGATAAAGGGAAGATGACGGGCATTTATACGGTTGTCTTACAGGAAATTTTCCAGCAAATGCCTGAGTATCGTGTTTCGATTGAAGGTTATCCGTGGAAACGCGGGCTGAAGGAGATTGAGCAAGGCAAGATTTTTGCGCTTTACCCTCCGTATAAACGAGTGAAAGAACGTCCTTATATGGAATATGAGGAGCCGATTCTTGATGAGCAATTGGTTGTTTTCTGTCATGAGAAGGTTTTGTCGACGCCACGAACAAAATGGCCTGACGATTACTATGGCCTCACGATAGGCAATAATTCCGGGTTTGCTGCCGGTGGTGATGCTTTTTGGCAGGCAGTAAAACGCGGCGATATTAAAGTGGAGGAAACAAAAGGAACGTCCAAGAACTTGCTCAAGTTGATTGCTGGTCGGATTGATTGCTACATGAATGATGGCTTGTCGATTCAGTGGGAGTTGAAGGCGCTGCAGAATCAGGGGAAATATAACGGCCTGTCAGTTAAGAAAGGGGCTGTGATTAGTTCTGAACAAGGCTTCCTAGGCTTTGCAACTGATGGCTCGAAGTTCCCCTACAAAGACACGTTTAAAGAGAAGTTTCATGCGGTGCTGAACCAGATGAAAAGCTCGGGGCGAGTCCAGCAAGTCATTGATGAGTTTATCGCTCAGTAATTTCTACTGGTCATCGGATTAATAAGGCTTGAGGCGCCGAGAGGAAATCCTTGATTTCCTCTCGGCTGAGTCATAGGGTTGTTCCTATTTTAAATAGTAGGTTCAGGGAACTATGCGTTGGAATCCTTTCAATACCTCCGTTGGATTAGCATTAGGAGGCGGTGCAGCAAAAGGCGTTGCTCACATTGGCGTGTTAAAGGCCTTTGAAGAAGAAGGCTTGAAAATCTCATATCTCTCAGGTACCAGCATTGGCTCATTGGTCGCTGCTTATTATGCGTTTGGTAAAAGCATTGAAGAAATAACAGCGGTGGGTGAGCAGCTCACTTTCAAGTCCATCACCAGCTTCAGTTGGAAAAAAACAGGCGGCTTTTTCACGACCAGCGCTGTTCGTGAAATGATCATTCGAGATCTGGGGGATGTTCAGATTGAAGATGCGCTCATCCCTTTGGCTATTTGTACCACCGACATTGTAACGGGTGAACAGGTTGCTTTTGAGAAAGGGTCTTTGGCGGATGCCGTATGTGCCTCAGTGGCCGTACCAGGATTATTTGCGCCGGTTGAGATCAATGGGCGTAAATTGGTGGATGGCGGTATAGTTGAAAATGTCCCTGTATCTCTTCTGGGGGATTTAGGGGCCGGTATTTCCGTGGCTGTGAATCTAAACGGTGTGAAACATTATCCTGTGCCTGACGGCATGCTCGATGTGGTCAGTAATGCCATTGATATTTGTATGGATCAAAAAACACGAGAGCAAATCAAAAAAGCGGATGTTGTGATTTCTTTGGATTTAACGTCCTTTAACCGCACCGACAACAAGGAACGAGTTCATGAGTTGATCGAGGAGGGCTACCGGCCAACCAAAGAACAAATTTCGAAAGTCCTGTGGTTTAAGCGTACCAACTATCTTCATTATTTAATTGATCTCATCCGACGGATTATTCCACTGAAGGTTCCTGAATTGATCAAACTCCCATTCAAACCGAAACTGCCTTCCATCAAAATCAAATAGTCTTAGAGGGGTCTTCAATGAAAAACTGGATTTTCCTTTGTGTTGCGATTGTGTCGGAAGTGATTGCGACGTCGGCTTTAAAGCAAAGTGATGGTTTTACTAAGTTGGGGCCATCTGTGGTCGTTATTATTGGATACGGTATTGCGTTTTACTTGTTGGCGCTAACTCTGCGTAGTATCCCAATGGGTGTATCTTATGCTATCTGGTCTGGGTTAGGTGTGGCATTGATCACTCTGGTAGGGTGGTTTGTGTATGACCAAAAGCTGGATTTTGCGGCCTTGGTGGGAATCGGGCTAATTATTTCCGGTGTTATTGTGATGAATGTGTTTTCAAAAACATTAGGACATTAAATTCTCTTTTCTTGTTTAGGTGGAAGTCATCGTTTGATTAACTTTTCTCAGGCAATAAAAAACCCGGCGCATGGCCGGGTTTTTTATGAAAGGAACGAATTACTTCGCTTCTTTACGTGCTTTCGCTTCTGCGATTACTTCTTCTGCAACGTTTGCAGGACATGGTGCGTAGTGTGAGAACTCCATAGAGAACTGACCACGACCAGAAGTAATAGTACGAAGGTGACCAATGTAGCCGAACATTTCAGAAAGAGGAACGTCAGCCTTGATGCGAACACCAGTAGTGCCAGCTTCTTGGTCTTTAATCATACCGCGACGACGGTTCAAGTCACCGATCACGTCACCTACGTTGTCTTCTGGAGTGAACACGTCAACTTTCATGATTGGCTCAAGAAGTTGAGGGCCAGCTTTTGGCATAGATTGACGGAATGCGCCACGAGCAGCGATTTCGAATGCTACTGCAGACGAGTCAACTGGGTGGTAGTTACCGTCGAATAGCTCAACTTCAACGTCAAGAACAGGGTAACCAGCCAATGGACCTTCTTCCATCATGCGCTTGAAGCCAGCTTCAACTGCAGGCCAGAATTCTTTAGGTACGTTACCACCAACAACAGTAGATTCGAACTTGAAGCCAGAACCAACTTCACCTGGTTTGATGCGGTAGTCGATTTTACCGAACTGACCAGAACCACCAGATTGCTTCTTATGCGTGTAAGAATCTTCAAGTGGAGCCGTGATTGTTTCACGGTAAGCAACCTGAGGTTTACCTACTTCTAGCTCAACGCCGTAAGTACGCTTCAAGATGTCTACTTTAATGTCTAGGTGAAGTTCACCCATCCCTTTAAGGATTGTTTCGCCTGATTCTTGGTCAGTCTCAACAACGAATGATGGATCTTCTGCAACCATCTTACCGATAGCAACACCCATCTTCTCAGTAGAACCTTTGTCCTTAGGAGTAACAGCAATAGAGATTACTGGCTCAGGGAAGATCATTGGCTCAAGAGTACATTCGTGCTTAGGATCACATAGAGTGTGACCAGTCTGAACGTTCTTCATACCAACAACCGCGATGATGTCACCCGCTTGTGCTGAATCAAGTTCAGTACGCTCGTCCGCCTGCATTTCTACCATGCGGCCGATACGCTCTGTTTTGCCAGTGTAAGAGTTAAGAACAGTGTCGCCTTTCTTCATTACACCAGAGTAAACACGGATAAAGGTTAGGGCGCCGAAACGGTCGTCCATGATCTTAAACGCAAGTGCACGTAGTGGCTCGTCTGCAGAAACCGTTGCAACTTCACCAGTAGGCTCACCAGTTTCTTTGTCAGTAAGCGGCTGAGGATCAACTTCAGTCGGTGCTGGTAGGTAATCAACAACAGCGTCAAGAACAAGTTGCATACCTTTGTTTTTGAAAGCAGAACCACAGAACGTTGGGAAGAACGCAAGGTCACGAGTACCTTTACGGATACATGCTTTGATTTGATCGATTGATGGCTCAACACCTTCTTCAAGGTATTCCATCATTAGATCTTCGTCTTGCTCAAGTGCAGTTTCGATTAGTTTCTCACGGTATTCTTCTACCTGATCAACCATATCTTCTGGGATGTCTTTGATTTCGTAGTTTTCTGGAAGACCAGTTTCGTCCCAAACGTAAGCTTGTTTGGTAAGAACGTCTACAACACCAGAGAAAGTATCTTCACGACCGATTGGAAGTGTCATAACTAGAGGGTTAGCACCCAACACTTTCTCAACCTGACCAACAACGCGTAGGAAGTCAGCACCGATACGGTCTAGTTTGTTTACGAAGATGATACGAGCAACTTCTGATTCGTTCGCATAACGCCAGTTAGTTTCTGACTGAGGTTCAACACCACCAGAACCACAGAATACACCGATACCACCGTCAAGAACTTTAAGAGAACGATATACTTCAACAGTGAAGTCAACGTGTCC
Source organism: Litoribrevibacter albus (assembly GCF_030159995.1). Lineage (NCBI taxonomy): Bacteria > Pseudomonadati > Pseudomonadota > Gammaproteobacteria > Oceanospirillales > Oceanospirillaceae > Litoribrevibacter > Litoribrevibacter albus. The sequence continues at coordinate 25,633 of NZ_BSNM01000014.1, forward strand.
CGGAGTATCAATAACGTTTAGACGGTGATCATTCCAGAAACAGCTTACAGCAGCTGACTGAATAGTAATACCACGCTCAGCTTCCTGTTCCATGAAGTCGGTTGTTGATTCGCCATCATGTACTTCACCAGTTTTATGGATTTTACCGGTAAGCTTCAGGATACGCTCAGTTGTCGTGGTTTTACCCGCATCTACGTGCGCGAAAATACCGATATTTCTGTATTTAGATAAATCAGTCATTTTATTACTCTATTAAGTTATAGGGTCTTCTACGAATCTTTTTTGTTCGAAAAAATTTGCGCGACAGTATACAGGAACTTTCTAGCGTTTTAGAAGAGGTATCCTGAAAATATCAATGGATTATTTTAGTTTGTTTCTGCCATAGTTTTTAATTGCTTTCGTTAAAACCGACGAAGTAAACCAAAATACCGCAAAATAGGTCCGATTATTCTTATAATTCAGCTGGTTAGTCTCTGAAATTATTAAATTGCAGTGGCATGCCTACATTTGCTTCGCGAAGCAGTGCCATTGTCTCTTGTAAATCGTCTCTTTTCTTTCCTGTGACGCGAACTTTATCACCTTGAACTGCTGCTTGAACTTTAACTTTGCTGTCTTTAATTAACTTAACAATTTTACGAGTATGTTCAGCTTCTAGACCTTCTCGGACTTTAATGCTTTGACGAACTTGTTTTCCAGCGCCTTCCGGGTCATTGATTTCCAGTGATCCAGTATCAACGCCACGCTTCACCATTTTGCTACGCAGTATGTCTTCCATTTGATTCAGTTGAAATTCCGCGTTAGCGTAAGTGGTGATGATGCCATCCTTCACTTCAAATTTTGCGTCTACGCCTCTGAAATCAAATCGGGTTGCAAGCTCTCGGTTGGCTTGGTCCACAGCATTGGTGAGCTCATGCATATTAATTTCAGATACCACATCAAACGATGGCATAGGCTTTCTCCATTTACATTCAAGTTCGTTTCGTTAATTCACTTTTGGCTACTGCAGTTTATTCAGCTGTTTTTATTCGCTGTCGTCTGACTCAGAGTTTAATGGTCTATGCAGAGTAGACCATGAATCAACTTTCAAAAAACAGTGTCTGTAACCGTCTTATAAAATAAAGCTGGAAAGTGTACTACAAAGCGCTCCGTCGGTAGATACATCTTCATGAATAAGACGGGTTTTAGTTCGTGATGAGTGGCATTGCTTTACATAATTCATACTGTTCAGTTCTAAGGAATTCCAGATTAAGGCCGATATCATCTAATCGAGAAGTAGGAAAAGCTTGTTTTTGAAGGCTTTATTTTTAAAGACTTTGCTAGCGAAGACAACAAGGTATCGGTCGAAGGAAGAGGTGGCCTGTGGGATCAATCAAAGAAATGTCGCTGAAGAAGAAGTTATTAGCGACCGTCATTATTTTACTTGTTTCAATTATTTTAATCCTGGGTGCCAACCTTGGGCGTGTATTACTCAGTCTCAAGGAAGATATTGTTGCTCAAACCAGTGAAGTCATGGAGAACCAGATCCAAGCTCGACTGAGATCAGAAGCGTCCACGTTCGCACAAAAGGTGGGTGGCTTTATTAATCGGGCGTATCAATTACCTCAATCCGTCTCGAAAATTCTTGAGGACAGTATGTCACCTGAGAATATCGCGTTTGATCGTGATCAAGTAAATCAGTTGGTGTCATCCGTTTTGGCCAGAAACCCTCAGATCGGTTCGATGTATTCTCAGTTCGAACCTAATGCCTATGATCAGATGGATGGCATGTATATGAATACTGGCCAACTTCATAGTGTTCAAAGTACCGGCTCTCTTGAAATTTACTGGGTTCGGAATTCCGATGGTTCGTTAGAACAACAGCAAGTGGAAGACTCCAGTGAGAAATATGCGGACACCAAGAATGAATTTGGTATTCGTGAGGCTGAATGGTACTTGTGTGCCAAAGACTCCAAAACGCCCTGTGCAATGGAACCCTATTTATATGAAATTTCTGAAGGCTATTCAGAAATGATGACCAGTCTTACGTCGCCGATCGTTACTGATGGCAAATTTAAAGGCTTGGTCGGTGTAGATGTGAATCTCCCTGTGTTCCAAAAAATGACCGAAGAGCTCAGTCATAGTTTGTTTGATGGTCAAGGTCGAGTGACCGTGTTGAGTTCGATGGGCTTCGTTGTCAGCTCAAGTCATTACAAAGATAAATTAAGCCGTCCTTTGAAAGAATCACATCCTAATTATTCGGACGATCTTCTATCGGTCTATAAAAACAACTCGGTGCTAATTAAAGATGGAATGTTCCTTGTAGGCTATCCGATCGTTATTAACGCATCAAATACCACCTGGTCGGTGTTGATTGAAGTACCGGTGGAGGCCGCATTAGCTGCGGAACATGAGTTAACCGAGTTCATTGAAGGTCAGGTAGCGTCGATTATTTCTCAGCAAACGATCATTTCCATCATAGTGGGCATTGCAGGACTGGTGGGGATGGTGTTTTTGATCGCTTCTATTACCCGTCCTATCGGACAGCTCAATCGGGCAATGCGCTATCTTGCGAGTGCTGATGGTGATCTCACCCAGGAAATCAAACTGGATACCCATGCAGAATTAATTGAACTGAGCGGAAGCGTTAATCAATTTATTGAAAAGCTGCGTAATATGATCAGTCAGCTAAAAGTGGTTAGTGCCAATGCCCGAGTCTTGTCTTCTGACAGTAAGGAAGTGAGTGAGCGAGCGGATCATGAGACCAGTCAGCAACTACATGAAATTAGCAATGTAGTGACAGCAACCAATCAAATGTCTGCGACTGCCCATGAAGTATCCCGATTTGCTACAGAAGCTTCTGAAAATGCCAATAATGCGTCCAGTGAAATTCAAACCTCAACCCAGTCATTATCGAGTTCAGTGGATATGGTTCAGTCGCTGACTGAGGACATGCGAAAAGCCAGTGATTCCATTTCTCAGGTGGCCGCACGGAGTAATGAGATTCATCAAATCCTGGATGTGATTCGAGCGATTGCAGAACAAACTAATTTGCTGGCTCTTAATGCCGCTATCGAGGCAGCAAGGGCTGGAGAGCAGGGGCGTGGCTTTGCGGTAGTTGCCGATGAAGTTCGCTCGTTGGCCTCTAAAACCCAAGCGTCGACGGAAGAAATCAACGAGATGATTCAGAGCTTACAAGGCGAGGTGAATTCAGCGGTTGCGATTATTGGTGACGGTACCTCAAAAGCGCAGAACGCGATGGAACGTACACAGCTCTCTTATGAGTCGCTTCAGGGGGTCGCTAAAGACATCGTTCTGATTTCTGATCATATTACCCAGGTGGCGACTGCGGCGGAAGAGCAAAGCTCTGTGAGTGAAGAGATCAATCGAAATCTAACGATCTTGAGTGAAGCATCAAGTGCGCTTTCCGAATTGGGCAAGAAAAGTTCGGATATCAGTGATCAATTACAATCTCAAATGGACAGTGTCGAACACCAGCTATCCTATTTAAAGACATAAGTTTTTGGAGCTGCCTGAGCCTCAGTCTACAATACAAGAGGTTGGTCCAAAGATTTATGATTTTGGATGACCACTTGTATTGCTGAGGTTACTTGTGACGTTTACCCTATTGCTATCAATTCTGATCTTGTTCTCGTCTACTGTGCTTTCTACAGAAGCGCATTCAAATGAGGTTCTGTCAGACATGGGTGAGGCAGGTGTGGTTCGGGTGTGTCAGATCGAACAAGCCAAATATGGCTTTCGAATTGACCTGGCAAACTTGATCCTGAGTAAAACGGCAAGTCATTATGGTGAGAGTCAACTCATTCGATTTCGAAAAGAAGAAGCTGGCGTAAGTCAAAACCGATGCATTGAGTTACTTAAAATGAAACGCATCGACTTATTGTATCTCCCGCCTAAAGACGCTTTGATTTCAAATTTTGATTTTATTCCTTTTGATATTCATGCCGGAATGCTTGGGTATCGAGTATTCCTTATTCGAGAGACGGATGTAGAGCGCTTTAAAAAGGTGAAAACGATTGAGGATTTACGATCTTTCACTGGTGGCTTTGGTAGCCAGTGGGGGGATTTCAAAGTCTTTGGTCTGAATGATTTGCCCGTGGTTGGCGCTGCCAATACCAAAGTACTTCTGACCATGTTGAAACATGATCGTTTTGATTATTTTCATCGTGGTTTGCATGAAGCGTGGAATGAACTTCAGGCCCAATCCGATCAAACCAAAGGCTTGATTGTTGAGAAGCATCTGGCGCTTCGTTATCCGTTTCAAGTCTTCTATTGGTTTCACAAAGATAATGACTATTTGAAAGAGCGCTTTGAGAAGGGCTTACTGTTAGTTTTGCAAGACGGAAGCTATCGGCAGCTATTCAGAAAGCATTTTGATGATATTGTGACTCGGGCCAATCTGCGTAATCGCACCATCATTGATATTGACTACCCAATGTCGGATGAAGTCAGAAAGTGGTTAGGTGACGATGCGCTAACCCCTTTCTGGTTGGAAGAGAACTATTAGGTTTCTATCCTCAATCTGTTGATTTACATGTTTCTTCGGTATTCACCTCCGACACTGAATAATGCGTCGCAGATCTCGCCCAGGCTGGCGCACTTAACCGTATTCAACAAACACTCAAAACTGTTTTGCTTTGATTTTGCTGCGGCTTTCAATTCATTCAGCGCCTTTTCTTTGTCGGTTAGGTGCCGTTGATGGAACGCGGCCAATTGTTGAATTTGCTGTTCTTTTTCTTCATCTGTCGAACGCATTAATTCAATGGATGAGAGGTTTTCTTGCTGGTCCTGCTGAGATAAGAAGGTATTCACGCCGATCAAAGGGAGGGAACCATCGTGTTTCCTGTGCTCGTAAAGCATTGATTCGTCCTGGATCTTCGAGCGCTGATACATGGTATCCATCGCGCCAAGCACGCCCCCACGTTCGGTTAACGCATCAAATTCTTTAAATACGGCTTCTTCGACAAGATCCGTTAACTGATTAATCAGGTAGGAACCTTGCAGCGCATTCTCGCAATAGTTCAGTCCCAGCTCTTTGTTGATGATAAGTTGAATGGCAACGGCCCTGCGGACGGACTCTTCGGTCGGAGTGGTGATTGCTTCGTCATAGGCATTGGTATGCAAGCTGTTGCAGTTATCCAGTAAGGCATACAAGGCTTGCAGTGTTGTACGAATGTCATTGAATTGAATCTCTTGCGCGTGGAGTGATCGACCTGAAGTTTGAATGTGATATTTGAGCTTTTGAGAGCGCTCGGATGCACCGTAGCGCTCTTTCATGGCTCTGGCCCAGATCCGACGGGCCACCCGGCCAATGACTGCGTATTCCGGGTCCATACCATTACTGAAGAAGAAGCTGAGATTTGGCGCAAAGTCATCGATGGCCATGCCTCGCGACAGATAATATTCGACGATGGTAAAGCCGTTCGCCAGTGTAAATGCCAGTTGGCTGATCGGATTAGCGCCTGCTTCGGCAATGTGATAGCCGGAGATCGAAACGCTGTAGAAGTTTCGTACCTGATGGTCGATGAAATACTGTTGAATATCGCCCATCATTTGCATGGCAAATTCGGTGGAGAATATGCAGGTATTTTGGGCCTGGTCTTCTTTCAGAATATCGGCCTGAACGGTTCCTCGAATTTTCTTCAGCGTATCCGCTTTGATTTGTTGATAGGTCGCTTGATCAATGACTTGATCACCGGTTACACCCAACAGTGCCAAACCGAGGCCATCATTGTTGGACGGCAGGGCACCTTGGTATTCAGGTCTTTTTTGATCTTTGAAGAGGTCTTGAAGTTGTCGATCCACCTCTGTCCATAGGTCATTTTCGGTGATGTATTTTTCCACCTGTTGATCAATGGCCGCATTGACAAAAAATGCGAGGATGATCGGAGCAGGACCATTGATGGTCATTGAAACCGAGGTGGTGGGCGCACAAAGGTCAAAGCCCGAATAGAGCTTTTTCATGTCGTCCAGATTTGAAATCGAAACGCCTGAGTTACCAACCTTGCCATAGATATCGGGTCTGGGGTCAGGATTGTGTCCATACAGGGTTACTGAATCAAATGCCGTTGAAAGGCGGGTCGCCGGTTGGCCTTCCGCTATGTAGTGAAAACGCCGATTGGTTCGTTCTGGCGTGCCTTCGCCGGCAAACATGCGAATTGGATCTTCACCTGTGCGGCGGTAGGGGAATACCCCGGCTGTGAAGGGGTAATAACCGGGCAAATTTTCTCTTAGCAAAAAGCTTAAACGTTCGCCCCAGTCCTGATAGTCCGGAGCAGCGACTTTGGGAATAGCATTGCCCGACAGCGATGTCAGGTAGTTGTTACCCGTAACCTTGTTGTCTCTGACTTGGTAATCGTATTGTTCTTTTTGAACGCCCTCGATTAACGCATCCCAGTTTTTTAGTCCGTAAATTTCTTGGCTTGAAAGTTGATTTAACGCCTCCTGATAGGCGTCTCGGATCGTTTGAATCGACGGGTTGCTTTGGTCGGTGGATTGAAGTTGTTGTTCCGTATAGGCCGACAAACACTCAGGGCGCTGAGGATCATCCAGCAAGGTCAGGCAGGAATAATATTCTTTTACTTTTCTGGCAGCGGCGGCTTTATGCTGAATCGCCTGTTTGGTATCCCGACCTTGTTGTGCGATTTCAGACAAATAACGGACACGTTCGCCCGGGATTAGCGCGAGTCCTTTAGGTAGGGTTGCTGTACCCTCCATTTTATGAGGCCAACTTGTTTTAATCCCATTTTCTTGGGTCATCTTGGATAAGCGTTCGCAGAGTGTTGCGAACAAATGGTTGACGCCGGGATCGTTAAATTGGCTCGCAATCGTCGCATGAACAGGAAGAGCTTCATCGGGAAGCGTGAATTCATTATGGTTGCGCCGGTATTGTTTTCTCACATCACGTAGCGCATCTTGGGAACCTTTACGTTCAAACTTGTTGATGACGATGACGTCGGCAAAATCGAGCATGTCGATTTTCTCAAGTTGGCTGGCTGCACCAAATTCGCTGGTCATGACATACGTGGCGATATCCACCAGATCGACAATCTCCGAATCACTTTGACCAATACCAGCGGTTTCGATGATCACCAGATCGAATCCCGAATGTTTTAAAAGGTCTATAGCGTCAGAAAGCAGGGCACTGGTTGCGAGGTTCTGACGTCGTGTCGCCATTGAACGCATGTAGAGGTTGTCGGCTCGAAGACTGTTCATCCGAATCCGATCTCCCAGCAGTGCACCTCCGGAGCGTCTACGGGTTGGATCAATGGCTAAGATGGCAATTTTTTTATCGGGCAGTTGCTCGCAGAATCGATTCAGTAGCTCATCCGTTAGAGATGATTTCCCCGCGCCGCCAGTGCCGGTAATTCCAATCACAGGTGCGGCAGGAAACCCTTGCTGAAGCTGCTCTTTAAGCGTCACAAGTTCTTCGCCAGACAAAGTGTGATTTTCCAACGCACTGAGTGTCTGGCTGATGGTTAGTTTGTGTGCTTTATCGAGTGGGGCGTCTTTAGTGCGTGATATTAGGTTTTGAATCGCTTGATGTTTCGTTGTGTAAGGCAACAGCTTAGCGAGTCGATTCTGTTTGGCTGATTGGGTGCGCTCGATGACGTCGTCAATCATCTTCTCCAGCCCCATCGATAAACCGTCTTGTGGGTGGTAAACCCGTTCAATGCCGTAATTGTGGAGTTCTTCAATTTCTTGTGGGGTGATGGTTCCACCACCACCGCCAAAAATACGGATATGGGATGTGTCTAGTTCCGCCAACTGATCGTGTAAGTATTTGAAAAACTCCATATGACCGCCTTGATAGGAACTGATGGCGATGGCGTCGGCGTCTTCTTCAATGGCAGCAGTGAGAATGTCATCAACGCTTCGGTTGTGGCCAAGGTGAATGACCTCAACACCACGGGCCTGGATCAACCGGCGCATGATGTTAATGGCCGCATCGTGTCCGTCAAACAATGAGGCAGCAGTAACAAATCGGAGTGGCTCTGTGCTTACGGATTTCGTGCCTTGTTGTGCTTGTTCACTATCTTTAGCTCGGCCACTATCAAGTGCAGTATCGGTACTCATAGCTTTAAGTCTAGTCGAAGCGTTTTGTTTGATGTTCGCATTTGATGTCGTGGTTGTTGATGTGGTGGTTGTTGTTGATGTGGTTGTTGATTTGAAGGTAGTTGGTGCCGTTTTGACGGATGATTCGCTGCTCATCTTTCCCCCTTGTATGTCTTCCCTTGTCGGTGTTCATCAGCAAATAGGGATGTGTGGTGAGTGCTTTGGGGCGCACCATTGAGTGATCCGTCTGCTGATAGGTTTTTTGTTATTCTTGTAATACGTCCGATGTCTTTCACTGGTGTTTTTAGTGATGTTTTTGTGAGTATGGATAGCCTTTGACTGCTTCGCCATTGGCTTCGATCAATTGGTTAAAATTGGTTCATTCAGGCCAAGGAAAATATGCATAAAAGTCATTAGCTGAGGATTTGAATGGAATTTAGATTCAGTGAAGAGGCTTGGTGAGTTAAGGATGACTTGCTTCAAAACGACTGGTCTGAAAGCGATGGTTTGATATACCTCAGTATTTTAGTCGGGTATTTATGAGAGTATACTCAGCATATTTGATCAGTTAGGTAAGTACTATGTCTGCAGGTAAGATTCCACATCCTTTGTTCCGTTTAGGGTTTCGACCTCTTTTTTTCTTTGGCGCTCTGTCTGGAGTACTACTGATTGCCTGGTGGACATTTTATTGGACTAGTTTGTCTTCGGGGACTGCCGTTTCCTGGATGCCTGTAGGTGGTTCTATTTGGTGGCATGGCCATGAAATGGTGTTTGGCTTTACTACGGCCATTATCGGTGGTTTTCTGTTAACGGCGGTTCGTAACTGGACCGGTATTCCTACCATTACCGGCGCGCCTTTGATGATGTTGGTGGGGGTATGGTTGTTAGCTCGATTGACGTTGGCGTTCGGTTCCGGGCTACCGGGCTGGCTGGTACTGTTAATTGATGAGTCGTATCTGGTCGGTCTGATGGTTGCTGTGGCGTACCCCATCATTAAAGCCAAAATGTGGCGTAACTTGATGTTTGTGCCCATTCTACTGCTGTTTGTTGTTTTGAATGCGCTTTCTTACGGCAGTGTCCTAGGGGTAGCGTCTCTGGAAGGCTTTGCGCTAAATGCCATTCACGGTGCGATCTTTTTAGTTGCTTTGATCATTGCCATTATCGGTGGTCGTGTACTGCCATTCTTTACAGCGAATGGCTTGAGAGTTCAAAAGATCGATTCCATTCCTGCGCTGGATGCGGTTGCCTTGCTTAGCCTGTTAAGCTTGGTGGCTATGGCCGTCTACGGTTTGAATGACGTACCTTCTGCGTTATTAGCCTCCGTTGCATTTGTATCCGGGCTTGCCAATCTGATTCGTCTTGGCCGATTGCAGTTTTGGCTGTGCTTCAAAGTGCCTCTGTTATGGTCCTTGCACTTGTTCTTCAGTTTTATCGCTTGGGGATTGTTAGCTTTGAGTCTCTATGCGCTGGAGGTGATTGATAGTTTGAGCCCTGTGCTTCATTTGATAACCGTTGGCGCGATAGGGGGCATGATTCTTTCGATGATCACCCGTGTAAGCCTTGGTCATACAGGAAGACCGCTGCAAGCCTCTAAACCTTTGGCGGTTGCATTTGGTCTGCTCTTTGTCTCTGTGGTGATGCGTTCAGTGCTTCCGATGATCATGCCAGAACTGATTTCCACCGCCATTCTTATTGCGGGTGGGCTTTGGGTCATTGCTTTCGGGCTGTTTGTGTGTGTGCACGGACCGCATTTATTGACTGCTCGCCCGGATGGGAAACCTATTTAGTTGGAGGAGAATTAAGGCCGTGCGCCAGCATGGCCTTTGCAGAGGAATAACTGGAAACGCAGTAAGGTACGCAATAGGTAAGAAACATCTTGATCCAGTCTGTTGGAGTCAGGGAGCCAGCCAGAATCTTGTCGCCGTAATTAATCGCGATTAACAATGTGCCAACCACCAGTGCGACCCGAATGGCTGTCGATACAGTACTGGCGGTAAGCATGCAGGTGATCAGGGTTGGCTGACTCATGGTCTTCTTTTTCCGTCTCTAAAAGTACAAAGCAACGCAGAAGGCGATAAATAGCGCCAGAGACAATAGCTGCCAAAAGACTACAGGGTTGTTCTCGACTAAGGCCGTAGTATTTTGTCGCTTATATTTGGGGTTTGGATGTTGAACTTCATATAAAAGTTCGGATACGTCCTGATGTCGGTTTTGAGGATCAAAGGACAACGCTTTTTGTATCGCACCATCAATCCAGAAAGGAACCAGCGGATTGTGCTCATACGTTGGCGTGTATTTGAGCTTCATATAAGCGCTTTTTGAACGGCAGGTATTGAGCTTACCGTGGTAGGGTTCCTGACCTGTCAGCATTTCATACAGAATCACACCTAATGAAAATACTTCTGAGCGGATGTTACTTTTGAATTCTAAAACCGTTTCTGGTGACGAATATCCCGCTGTACCAAGGATGCCATCCTGTTCAATGGGGGACGCAATTTCTGCAATGCCGCGAGCATGGCAGGAGCCAAAATCAATAATTTTCGCTTCCCCGTTTCTATCCAACATGATGTTGCCGGGTTTCAAATCCTGATGAAGTGTTTCTTTTCTATGAAATGCTCGAACGCCTTTCACTATCTGCTCAAAGATATAAAGTGCTTCTTCAATGTGAGGCTTGGGATGCTCATTAATCCAACGTTCCAGTGTTATTCCTTCAACGAACTCGGTTAGGTAATACAGGCAGGATTTCCGTCTGCTCGATTCAACTACTTTGACCACATGAGGGTTGTTAATTCGACTGCCAATCCAGCTTTCCATGATGAAGCGTTCTATGTAGGCCGGATCATCATCGTAATTGACCGAGGGGGTCTTCATCGTGAGGATTTTATCGGTTTCCGTATCTCGCACCCGATAAAGTTGGCTTCGGTTACTGGCATGGATTTCCTTTTCGATTTTATAACCATCCAAGGTCATACCTACGTCTAAATAAGGCGGGAAAGGAAGTTCTGTCAGTTTCTGAGTAACGTCGTTAACGTCTTGCTTTGGAAGACTGTCAACCCGCACGATTTGGCAACTGAGATTGTCATTACTGTTATTTGATAATGCCAGCTCAATGAGCTGCTGGCATAAGGTTTCCAGATCTGACTGGTCAGGATTTATTGCATTTTTTAGTACATTTCGAATGTCTCTGTCTTTGACAAAATCATGAATGCCATCCGTGGATAAAAAGAAAATGTCACCGGCCTCGATGTCCAGGGTGCGGCAATCTACATCGAGATTTACATCCAGCCCCATCGCCCGTGCGAGGTAGGATTGTTGGTCACTAATATAGGTTGTGTGGTCTCGGGTGAGTTGTTCGAATTCTTCCCCTCGTAATCGATAAATCCGGCTGTCACCCACATGGAAAATAGTGGCTGTCTGAGACTTAAAGATGATGCAGCTCATGGTACTCACGTAGCCTTTGCCCGCATCAATATAGTGTCGACCCTGGCCGTAAAGCCATCGATTTAACGCCGTCAGGACTTTTGTTGTCGATTTCTTAACGCCCCAGGTGTCAGGCGTCGAGTAGTAATCGTACAGGAAGTTTCGAACACAGGTTTCGCTGGCTTCTTTACCGGCTTCGGCGGCGCTGACGCCATCCGCGATAATCGCAACCGCACCTTTGTTGCTTAACAGTGAACCGTCGGGGATGCGAATACCGATGGCATCTTCGTTATCTGGTTTTACGCCAGCTTCAGACTTTTGCCCAACCGTAAATTTTGCGTCGGCCTGCAGATGCCATTCGCTCATAGTGTGTCCTTTTTTATAAAAGCATTGCGTCTGGCGGGTTACTGTTTTATGCATCATTTTAGGGCGTGAAAACAAGCGTCATCCCAGTCACAGACTGCGTTCGTGATCTGTTGCTTACCTTTTCACGGTTGAGGATGAATTTCAATCGAACTAGGCACTTTGATTGAAAAATATCAGAGCGGTGAGTGAAGTTTTGATTGTGTTGGTTGAATTGTGAACAGAAAAGTCTATTATCGAATCATTAATAGACGATCGGTCGAAAAATAATAAAAAAAGGATTTCGTTGATGACTGTGCACATTTCTGGACCCAAAGGTCATTTCTTATTGGGTTCTATTAAGCCGTTTACCCAGGACTTACTGAACTTTATGACCTCAGCTCGACAAGCGCACGGGGATTTCATTCATTTCAAGCTGGGGCCGGTAGACACCTATTTAATTTGTCGGCCGGAATTGATACGCCGAGTATTAGTGTCCGATCAAGATAAATTCATTAAGAATCGTAATTTTTGGAAGCATTTTACGTCGTTATTTGGGCTTGGCTTATTAACCAATGAGCACCAATCCTGGCGTGTTCATCGTAAGCTCTCTGCTCCGGCATTTCAGCCAAAACGAATCGCAAATTACGCTGACTTTATGGTGTCCTATACGCAGGAAATGATGAGTCATTGGCAAGAGGGGGCTGAGATTGATCTTCACGATGAACTGATGGAAGTGACCGCAAGAATCGTCGCGAAGGCCTTATTCGATGCAGATTTAGGTGAACACAACGAGCAGCTTTTAACTGCCATGCACACCTTGGAAGGGTTAATTCCTACCCGTATGGCACGGCCGTTCTCTTGGCAGGATTCAATTCCGACAAAGAGCAACCGACAGTATTGGAAGGCACTTAAAAAGCTTAATCAAGTGGTGGACGGATTCATTCAGCATCACAAAGATCAGGAACGACAAGGGCAGGAGAGCAACTCTCTGTTATCTGTACTGATGCAGGCTCGCTATGAGGACGGTTCTCGTCTTCCAGACAAACAATTGAGAGATGAAGTGATTACGCTGTTTTTGGCTGGGCATGATACCACGGCCATTACACTTTCCTGGGCTTTGTACTTGTTATCACTGCATCCTGAAAAACGGGCGAAGTTGGAAGAGGAGGTGGATTCTGTTCTTGCGGGACGAGATCCGGGCTGGGACGATCTTAAACTGCTTCCATATACTCGATCCATCATCAAAGAAACTTTGCGACTCTATCCTGCAGCTCACCTGATTGGTAGAGAAACCACAGAAGATATTGAAATGGATGGCGTTATTCTCAAAAAGGGCGCTAGTGTGTTAATCAGCCCTTGGTTAATGGGAAGAGAAGAAACCTATTTTGATGATCCATTATCGTTCAAGCCTGAACGCTGGACTGAAACCTTTGAGAAGGATCTTCCAAAAGGCGTTTATGTGCCATTTAGTGCCGGGCCTAGAGTCTGTATTGGTGAAGGCTTTGCAATGATGGAATCCATCATTCTGCTGTCTTCCATCGTGAAAAACTTCCGGTTGAACTATGAACATTCTGAAACGGTAGAACCTTTCCCATCGATTACGCTAACACCACACGGTGGAATTAAAGTGCGAGTTGAAAAAAGGGAATCGACAATCCCTTCTGAAGTGCAATGTTCTGGTGTCCAGTCGTTTGCGAGTGGTAGCTAGTTATTTAGCAAATAATTGGCAGAACAGGTGTGATCGCCAGGTGAGAAAAATAGGAAACTTATTGGGATGAAGAAAGACCTACTGATTTCTTTCTTTAACATCAAACAGTTTATTCGGGGATTACAATGAACTATCCGATCGCAGGGTCATGTCAGTGTGGCGGAGTAACCTATCAATTACTCTCACAACCAAAAATGATCGTGGCTTGCCATTGCAAGGAATGCCAAAAGTTGTCGACCAGCGCGTTTAGTATTACGGCCATCGTAAATGCTGAAGATATTAAGTTTGAAGGGGAGATGGTTGAGTGGAGTCGAACGGCAGACAGTGGCAACATCAACGGCGCAAAGTTTTGCCCGACCTGTGGAAACCGGATTTATCATTTTGATCCAAAACAGCCGGAGACCATCAAACTCAAGCCCTCTAATCTGACGGATACCAGTATCATAAACCCAACGGCTCATGTGTGGGTGAGTGAGAAACAAGATTGGTTCGAAATACCCAAAGGAGTGGCAGTCTACGACAAACAGCCATAATTATTTGATCTCATGTCTCATTTTGGATTTCGACAAAACCGCGTATCTCGCGGTTTTTTTATGTCTTATCTGGCTTTCAGAGGAATTTACTCCGAGAAACAATGACCTGAGCTGCAAAAAGCACTACACTGCTTGGCTATTTTTTAATGTAACGAAATGTAAGTATGCCGACTCGGCAGTGACCTTTCGATAGGTGTTAGGAAGTACAATGCAGCAAATTGCGAGACGAATCTTTAACCGTAATATCAAAAAAACACTCCAAAGTAGCATCAAAAAGCCCTCTGAAGTGATCGGTCTTTATCAGCAAACGAAAGAGAATGCGAAGCAACGTTTTTTTAATGCGGATACGTTGGTTCAGGCAGAAAAGACACCTTTTGAAGTGGTGCATCAAAAAGACATCGTCACTTTGCGTTATTACCCGCCATTGGAGTGTGATTCTATTCAGGTAGAAGACGGTCAGGGTGGTGAGTTTACCGTTGAGGTGGCTAAAAAATCTTTGCCGACACCATTGGTATTAGTGTCACCATTGGCCGTAAATATGTACATCTACGATCTCTTTCCGAAACGTAGCCTGGTTAAGTATTTACGCGCCAGAGGGTTTGAGTTGTACCTTGTGGATTGGGGAAGACCAGGTTGGAGACAAAACCACTTTTCCATCGAAACCTATATTGCTGACTTGATGCCTGAGATGATGGCAAAAGTTCGTGAACACAGCGGTAAGCAGACGCTTTCGTTACATGGTTGGAGCTTTGGTGGCATGTTCAGTGCGGCGTACTCAGCACTGGATAAGGACATCAAGAACGTGGCCTTGATCGGTGCGCCGTGTGATTACCATGCTAATGGTGAATTAGGTGTCCAGTATCAACGTATTTCACGCAATCTACGCTGGTTAGAAAAACGAACTGGCTGGCGAGTACATAACACCAAACAGCGCTGGTGGCGTTCACCGGGTTGGGCGAATTCAATGGCATTTAAGCTGACTAATCCTGTGGGTAGTATTCAGGGGTATCTGGATTTGTTAAAGAATTTGCATGACGAAGAGTACATCATCTCGCATGCCACCAATGGTGCTTTCTTGGATGATATGGTGGCGTATCCCGGTGCGGTTATTCAGGATGTTATTCAGTTCCTATGGACCGACAACATCATGGCGAAAGGTGAGTTACCACTACGCAATCTTCGTGTGAACTACAGTGATGTTAGAGCGAATCTTTGTTTAATTACAGGAAAGCATGATCCGATTGTAACAACCGATTGTGGTTTAAAACTCTTTGATCACGCATCCAGTGAAGACACCTTCCACCAGGAAGTGAAAGGCGGTCACATGGGGATTCTTTCCGGCAGCAAATCTACCACTGAGATTTGGCCGCAAGTTGCTGATTGGTTAATTGAGCGATCTTAACAATCTCATTTTCTGACTAGGTTAGAAACGTCTTCAGCGTTTCGATCAGCTCGTCAGGTTTAAACGGTTTGGGCAGGTGGCTGTCCATTCCGATTTCTCTATACCGTTTGATGTCTTCACTCATCACGTTAGCCGTTAGCGCAATGATCGGCGTTTTTTGGTTAAGCCCGCTTTGACGAATCAGCTCTGTGGCTTTCATACCATCCATTTCTGGCATTTGGATGTCCATCAATATCAAATCAAATACTTCTGTATTCGCTTTATCGACGGCAATGGCTCCGTTGTCTGAGGTTGTTACTTGGACGCCAAAAATGCTCAGCATTTCTAACGCGATCAGTTGGTTGATAGCACTGTCTTCCACCAATAATACATGTTTCCCATGGAAGTCTTGCTGTGTTAATTGTGAAGAGGCACTGGATTTTTGCCCTTGTTCATCTGCCAACGCATTTACAATTCGAATAGTGTTTAGGGGCGCTTCGATCCCAACAAATGGTTGGGTAAAGTGATCATGCAATTCAAGTAATTGGTCCGGGTAGCCAACGATGTAGATGGTTTTATCTTTGTGCTTGTTCAGGAGTGAGGACACATCATTGATGGTACTTGCTTCCATTTCAGGGGGGAGTTCAATCAACAAGGAGTCAGATATTTCAGCAGGAAAGCAGTTAATACCGCATGCTTGAAGCATGTGTTCTAACTCTGGGGTGGCTGATTTCTCTGATTCACTTAGATCGCCTGTATTCGTTATCTTGATTGAATTCGCAAAGGGAACACTACAAGCAGGGTGAGCAAGCTTGATCCAGTGTACTTTTTTCTTTCTGGCAACATTGGTTGATTCAGTGATCGTCTTAGTCACTTGATCCTGAGATTGAACGGGTAAGATGACACTGAAGGCGGTTCCTACATCTCGTTCTGTTCTGATATGAACCTCGCCCCCCATAAGCTCTGTTAAGCTTTTTACAATGGAAAGGCCAAGACCTGTTCCTCCAAACCTTCTTGTAGTGGAGGCATCCGCTTGGGTGAATTCTTCGAAGAGATTTGCGGCAATTTCGTCGGGAATGCCAATGCCGGTATCTGACACTTCCATTTCCAGAAAGCCTGTTGAGTTGTAAGTGACCTTAAGTTGGATATAGCCTTCACTAGTAAACTTGATGGCGTTGGATATTAAGTTAGTTAAGATTTGTTGGAGTCTGGCTGGATCACCTTGGATATAAGCAGGTACATTGGGTTCAATCAAAATGTAGAAATTCAGATTCTTGTCTCGGGCATTCGTCCCCATGGTTGCTGAAAGTCTCTCAAATACATCGGCCAGATCTACCTGCGCAATCTCTAATTCAAATTTTCCGGATTCAATTTTACTGACATCCAAAATATCGTTGATGACATGAAGTAGGGCGTCACTGGAGAGAATCACCTTTTCTAAATAGCCTTGAACTTCAGGGGTGTCTGCCTTGTGACGGGCAAGGTTGGTCAGACCTATGATGCCGTTTAACGGTGTCCTGATTTCATGTGACATGTTTGATAAGAAACGGCTCTTGGCTCTGGTGGACTCTTCTGCTGCATTTCGAGCAATGGTCAACTCATCTTTTTGTTTCTCTAAGGCATGACTCATTCTACGTTGAATGATCAGTTGTCTTGAAATGACGATCAGTACAATAAGGGATATTGCTCCAATAAAACCGAGCAGAAATATTTGATTAGAGAGGCTTTTATTCCAATAGTTATGCATCATTAAGCTTTGTTCTTGGGACGCGTGGATTACCTGCCTGCTGTAACGGTTCCAATGCTGATAGGCTTTGTTCAGGTGGGAATCAAACTCTTTAGCATTGAGTAGGTCATGCTCGTGCTTGGGAGCAAAGAAACTAAGTTGATCAAGGTATTCCTGAAATTCTATGAGCTTGGATATGTCACCATGTTGGTGATGAAATTTCCGTGTTACATCACTTTTAAGATCATTGTTGATACTGCCTTTAATGACTTTCAGTTGCCTATTGAGATTTTTAAAGTTTTTCTTGTTGGGGGTTGTGAGATATCGCTGACTGGCTAATTGTAATGACATCAACTTGGTTTTGACCCCAAGGTTGTTACTGATGATGGCCAGAAACGGGCCGTCGTTTAATTCCTCAAACTTCTGAAGTTGATGGATGGAAAACAGCACGGAACCAAGTAAAACAACGGCAAGGACTATGATATTAACTACGAGCAGTAGCTGTTTTGTATTACTCACTGCTCTATTTCACCTCAATGGCTTTGATTTGCCATACCGACTTATTGTAGTAGAGGTCGTTTCTGATCTCGGGGAAGTCAGAAAAAGGGAAGACCACATACAGAGGCCCACGATCAGAAAGCGTGAGTTGTTTTCCGTTTTCTGAGTCAGCAAGAATGACGCCGTACTTATCCAAATCATCAACACTGATTTCGGCCAGATAGTCATCCCAGGCGATCACAACAACAGTGCGACCTTTACTGCCTAGCAGTGTCAGTAAATCAGTAAACAGTGGGCCGCTATAAGTGACTGGAACTTCTGTGATATGACTGCTCGTGGTGATGCTTTTACGAGGAAGGTTATTGATCACATCACGGTCAATGATTGCCATGTCGTCCGCATTTGTGACAGTAATCGCTCCACTTACTTCCACAATGATATCGTCGGTGGGGTTCGACAAATCTGCATAGATGTAGGGATTTGGAAAGAAAAATAGCGGAAGGAAAGAAAACAGAAATCTAATGTGTTTAGGTGTCATACAGTCCACTCTCAACTCTTTTGTTAGATCGAGTATAGACCTAAAATGGTTAGAATGACGGCTTGGAATGTTGGTGGTCTATGACTCACTCCTCAAAAGAACAAACAATTGATCCTTCAATTTGTCCATTATGTGGTAAATCGAACCAGTGTCAGATGGCTGCTCCGCTATCTAAAGCAGGGAAATCTAAAGCTGGAAAGTCTGAAGAGATCAAAGCTAAAAACAATAACTGTGAAGACAATAACCCAGCTGATAGCAATCTTGAGTCAACCACACCTTGTTGGTGTGTCTCTGAGAGCTTTCCTGAAAATTACCAAGAGCAGTTAGCTGAGCGAGACATAGATACTCGATGCATTTGCCCAGGTTGTTTAGCTCAACTATCCCGCCGTTAAAACGACGCTTATCAATAATCCTCCCTTAACACTTGAAGTTACCTGGTGTCATCAGGATAATCGCGCCTCGCTTTAGGTAGGCGTGCCTTATTTTATTGCTCACAATTTTGATGTCAGTAACTAAGAGCGTGTCTTTAAACGGGAAGTTGCGTGCTTGTGTTATCACGTTTGATGAATACATCAGATGATATTTCACGAAATTCCAACGCTGCCCCCGCAACGGTAATGGAGTTAAGTTCAGCAATTAGCCACTGTGTTTAAGTTTTTAGAACATGCATGGGAAGGCGCTGAATGTAGATGGACAACTATCTTACTCCTAAGCCCGGAGACCGGCCTGAAAGCATTTACTCATGACGCAATGCGCTTTTCATTTTGATCATGATTTTTCATTTCAATGAAGAGGCTTGTGTGTTTTCACTGATACGTGCGGTGGGCACGTTAGGCGGTAGGATAATGATATTTAAATCTAGGCTTTCTCAAGTATTAGTTTCTAAAACGTTCGTTTCTTCAACCAATAAATCTCCGGCAATCGCATCGATGTTCGCTGCGGCTATGTTGATGCATCCAAACGTCCATGGTCAGTCGATAGAAAATTCTCAACCCAACACTATGGTCGTCACAGCTAACCGTACAGCCGTGTCTGTCGATGAGACGTTGTCGTCCGTTACTATCATCACACGAGAAGATATTGAACGTTCTCAAGCGCGTTCTACTGAAGAGCTGTTGCGTGATTTTGCCAATGTTACGATCAAAAACACTGGAGGACGTGGGAAGCAAAGTTCGTTGTTTCTTCGTGGCACTGCATCAACTCATACGTTGTTTTTGATTGATGGTGTAAAAGTAGGCTCTGCAAATAATGGTGCGACGGCATTTCAAAATATCCCTGTGGATCAGATTGAACGAATAGAGGTGGTGAAAGGGCCAAGATCCAGTCTCTATGGCTCAGAAGCTGCGGGCGGTGTGATCCAGATCTTTACTCGTAAGCAAAGCCAATCCGGATTTAGCCCGTTTATTCGCGTGGGGGCAGGATCGGATGATACACAAGAGGTGGCATTAGGTTTTGGTGTTCGTAACGATTCTGCTTCCCTGAATGCTACCTATAGTTATGAAGGCACCGATGGTATTGATGCTTACAAGCACTACGAAAGTGATGATGACGCGTTTGAAAATTCATCGTTAACGGTCAATTCAGACATTAAGCTGTCTGGTAAGACGAACCTGACATTCAATTATTTGCAGTCTCATACTCAAAATGAATTTGATGATTCATTTGGTTTCTATCCGAATCAGCAAAATAAAGATACTTTACGTGTACTGGGATTTGGCTTGAACAACGACATGACTCAATGGTGGTCATCGAGCATTCAGCTTGGCCGTAGTTGGGAAAAGTCACATACCTTTGCTAACTTCAAAAGGCTGTCGTCCTTCGAAACTAGACGGGATTCATTTTCCTGGATCAATGAATTTACGCCATCGGATGACGTGAGTGTTGTTGTGGGGTACGACTTCCAGGATGATCACTCAGACACCACCTCGAACTTTATTCAAAATGAGCGCAATAATCATGGTGTATTTACTCAAGTACAAATGCATGTTTCAGGGCATGATTTGGAGCTGAACCATAGATATGATGATAACGAGCAGTTTGGGTCTGAGCACACAGGTTCATTAGGCTGGGGCTACAGCTTCGAAAACGAGACTCGATTAAAGGCGTCTTATGGCACGGCTTTTGTCGCTCCGTCATTTAATTATCTATACCATCCAGGCTTTGGTTTCTGCTGTTCAGGAAACCCAGACTTAAAGCCCGAGAAATCGGATACGCTCGAACTGGGCATCAATGGCGTTTTAGAATCGGTTAACTGGTCGATCACCTGGTTCCGCACTCGCATTCAGGATTTGATCGTCTCCGAAGAGCCTTTCTATATTCCTGAGAACGTGAATCAGGCGAGAATTCAGGGGATGGAGTTTTCTGCCAATACGCGTTTTTTTGATTGGGTTATTCGCGGTGATTTATCTTTGCTAAGCGCAAAGAGTCGCAACGGCGTATATAAGGGGAATCGATTAATTAACCGTCCGACGCAAACTTTGTCGATTATGATGGATCGTGATTTTGGCCGTTTCTCTGCCGGTGCTTCTTTTGTAGCTGAAAATGAATCCTATGTGGATCAGGCAAATACGGTTGAGTTACCCGGCTATGCTACCGTCGATCTTCGTGTTGGCTACGAGGTGATTGATGGATTGAAGTGGCAGGCCAAGATCGAAAACCTCTTTGAAAAGGAGTATGAGGTGAGCCGTGGCTACAATCAGCCAGAGCTAACCTATCTGGTTTCAGTGACTTATCAGCCATAGTGGTATCGACTTTTCATTCTTTGATCGATCTCACCAACAAAAGCCGCTCGTAACAGAGCGGCTTTTTAGTTTTTATCATCTAATCGATTCTCTATAATGCGACACTTCTTTTCCCGTTCTTTTGTCAGTTGATAAGGATCTTGTATGAATCTCATGACTATTGCCCTAGGTGCAGTGTGTTGGTTAATCGCTCTGGTGTTTGGGTATCGTAGCGTTAAATACAAAGAGACGGACGGACGTCTTAAAGTTATGAGAGCCACATTAGGCGAAAAGCGCGGCGTGTTGTTCTTTCGTTTTACCTATGTAGCTATGCCGCTTTTCATTGGCTCGATCATCATTGCAGCCGGTTTTCAGGGGTTGACCATCGTTGAGTTTTTCATGGGATCACAACAATCATAGAGTAGATTAGCTGTCTTACTGACACTGTCTTAATGACGCCGTCTAAATGCCAGATAAGGGTGATGCAGGATGCTAAATACACTTTCGACCTTACTTCTCTTACCTATTCTATTACCTCAAGGGATCTACGTTCGTCTCACTACTCCAAAGCTTCCGGAAGCAAAAGGGGAGCGATCAGGTGTGTTGGGGCAGGGCAACCCATTGAGTGTTCTGATTTTGGGGGATTCTGCCGCAGCCGGTGTCGGGGTTGATTGTCAGTCTCAGGCTTTGTCAGGGCAGCTAATTGAGCGCTTAAAAGCTCATTATCAGATTGAATGGCGATTAGAAGCCAAGACGGGTGATAAAACGTTAGACGTTATAGAACGATTAGAAACGCTTGATGCGTTTGAGGTCGATGTGGTGATTACCTCGATAGGGGTGAATGATGTCACCAGCAGTGTTTCACCTAATGATTGGTATCACCAGCAACAGCGAATGATCGATCTTTTAAAGGATAAGTTTTCAGTCGGTTCTGTGTTGATGACGCCTGTCCCACCCATGCATATGTTTCCGGCATTACCACAGCCGTTAAGGTGGTGTTTGGGGTTGAGAGCAAGAGAATTGAATGCTCATTTGAAGAAGCTCATTCATGCGAATGAGAACTGTAGCTTGATTGAACCCGGATTTGAGTTAGACCATTCACTGATGGCCAGTGATGGGTTTCATCCTGGTCCTAAACTCTATGAACAATGGGCTGAAGCTTTAACGCAGCATATCTATCGTTTTCAGCCCAAGTAAGTTTGTGGAGTTAACTCACTCCACGTAACGAGTTGATGTGCTAATTACGGTAAAGCGTTTGAATTAAGTGAAAGCCAAATTGGGTTTTTACAGGCCCATGAATTTCCAGGATGGGTTTCTTGAACACCACTTGGTCAAAGGCTTTAACCATTTGACCAGGGCGGAATTCGCCTAGATCACCACCTTTTTTTCCTGATGGACATTGCGAGTATTTTTTCGCGAGCTTGGCGAAATCCTCACCTTGTTGGATACGTTTTTTGAGCTTTTCTGCTTCCGCAGCGGTCTTCACTAGAATATGTCTTGCACAGGCGATCATTGATTTATCTCAACTATTGTTCACTTGGTAAGTATACCTGATCTTGGATGAGGCTAGTAACCATCTGGTCTCAATACATTTTTCCTGTTTGATGCGACAATTTGTCGCAGTGACATCATTTTAGCTTAGGGGATAATGCAGTCCATGAACTCAAATCTAGAAAACATCACACAAAACAAGAATCTACGGTTGCTGTTCCTGCTCAGGAACGTCGCGATTGTCGGTCAGCTTTTGTCGGTTTCGGTTGCCTATTGGGGATTCAGCCTCAAGCTGGCGGTGGAACCGATGTTGGTGGTGATTGGTTTGTTGGCGCTTGTGAATGTTTTTACTGCCTATCGTTTGAAGCAAGGCGCTAATCGCTTGGAACTTGGACGACAGGAAGTGTTTATTCAGCTTCTGATTGATGTTCTCGCCTTGTCTGTTTTGATTTACTTCAGTGGCGGTATTTCAAACCCCTTCATTGGATTTTTTATTCTTCAGGTAGTGATCGCTGCCATCTTGTTGGAACCCATTTATACCTGGTTGATCGTAGCAATTACCGGCTGTGCTTATCTGATTCTTTCATACGTGAGCTATGACGTTGCTGGCTTGACTCATTCAATGGCTTCGATGCCATCAGTGTCTTCCATTGCAGGGCATGCCGGACATGCAGGCCATGTTGGGCATCAGGTCAATGATTCTTCGTTTAATCTGCATCTTCACGGAATGTTTTTGGGTTATGTCATTGTTGCTGTGTTGGTCGCATTTTTTGTGGTTCGAATGGCGAATAACTTGAGAGAACGGGATCAGGAAATTTATAGAATTCAGCAGCAAGCTTATTCTGAAACTGAAATCATGAAGTTGGGTATGTTGGCCGCAGGTGCCGCACACGAATTGGGCACGCCGTTGAATGCCATTCAGTTAGCCACTGACGAGCTCAAGGCCAGTTTAGACGGTAATGATGAGGTTCAGCCTACTTTGAATCTGTTAGCTCGTCAGGTGAGCAGATGCTGTCAATCAGTGAATGATTTGATGACGGTAGTTCGCCAGCCTCGTGCCATGAATGCGTCTGAAGTTGAAATCAATCAATTCCTGCTTTCGCTTTCCGAGAATTGGAATCACTTGAACCCCACAAAGCAGTTAGAGTGTCATTTGGACGCTACTCAAGGGTTGAAAGTGGTGGCGGACAAACTTTTATCTCAATCCATAATTAACTTATTGGACAATGCCGCCCGGGTGTCTGATGAGGCAATTCAGCTGATCAGTCGAATTGATCAGAATACAATTGAAATTATTGTTCAGGATTCTGGCCCGGGTATGCCTGAAGAGGTACAGAGAAAGCTCAAAAACCACATGCCGATTACGGACGGTCAAGGCAAGGTTCGTCTTGGACTGTTCCTGGTGAATACCTTGGTTCAACGTATTGGCGGTGCTTTAAGCTTCGACAAATCATCGTCAGGGAAGTCGCAAGTTATTCTTTCGATTCCGGTAGTAGACAATTCAATGAATGGGGAGGGGTAGCGCGTGTCTGATCAGCCAATAACTGACATATCTGCAGCAGATGAATCGGTATCTGATGAACAGGATCAACCCAATGTCTTGATTGTGGATGATGATTTGGATTTTTCCGAAATCTTGGCCCTGTCTTTCAAGCGTAAAGGTTATCGATACAAAATTGCCCATGATGTGAGTGAAGCCCAGGCATTGATCGATCAGGAGCAATTTGATTACGCCACGCTTGATTTAAGAATGCCGGGTCCGTCTGGCTTGACACTCATTGAATCCTTTGTTGAGAAAAGCCCTGGTGTTCGCATTGTCGTATTAACTGGGTATGCCGGTATTAACACTGCAGTGGATGCCATCAAATTAGGGGCCGTTCATTATTTGGCGAAGCCAGCTTCTATCGACGAAATCATTACGGCCATGACCACTTACCAGGCAAATCCTGATCAGCCAATTGCCGAAAAGCCAAATACGATTGGTATGTTGGAATGGGAGCGTATTCAACAGGCTCTCACGGACAACGATTTCAATATCTCTGCAACGGCGCGCCAGTTAGGCATGCACCGCCGAACGTTGCAAAGGAAATTGCAGAAGAAGCACTACCGGGAATAACCCTAATCCGGACGTAAACCGGACAACCAAATTCAGATAACAGCGTTTATTTGCCAGTGGGATAAAACCATTGGTAGGGGCTTCTTTGTGCCTAAAAAATGTGCCCGAGAAAGTGGCTCGGGCGCTTTAAGAATAAAGAAGACCTTAATAACTGATTGAAAACAAAAGAATTTAATAAAATTACATTAATGGGGAAGCAGTATGACCAATAACACATCCTTTTTTGTCGCACCATATCTGGCTGCCGTTCCTTTGTTACTCAGTAGCGTTTTGGTTCAGGCAAATGAAGTGACAACTGAAGCAGTTGAGCGAAGTCAGCATACCAAAACTATTCAGGTGATCGGCACCGCTGAGCAAACAGGCGTAGATACACAGCTTACGCCGGAATCATCAGCCATCACGCATCCCATCAAAGATTCAGGTGAATTACTCCGTTCGGTCAATGGTGTGACGGCGTTGCGTCGTGCAGGTCACGGTTTTGAGCCTATTATTCGTGGTCAGCAACAAGGCCAGTTAAATATTCTGTCCGATGGTGGACAGATCATTAGTGCTTGCCCAAGCCGAATGGATCCGGCAACCAGTTACATCGGGATGGAGTCCTTCGATAGTGTGACGGTCATCAAGGGCAATCGTTCTGTGATCTATGGCAGTGGTGGTTCTGGCGGTACCGTGATTTTTGAACGTCAACGTCCGATTTTTGATGACAAACCATATCAGGGAAAAATTACTTTAGGCCATACGGATAACTCCGAAGCAACCAGTGGCTCCATCGATGTTTCGACGGGTGGCACCATTCATGGTAACCAAACAGGCTTTATTCGTGCGTACGCCGAAAAGACTGAGACAGGCAATTATGATGATGGTAATGGCGATACGGTTTCTTCGTCCTACAAATCATTAACCCAAGGTATTCTGCTTGGGGGGGATATTACCGAGTCAGATTATATTCAACTTGGCCTTGAACAAAGTCGTCAGGAAGACGTGTATTACTCTGGAAATGGCATGGATTCGCCTTATGCCGATGCAGACCATATTCGGGCTAAATGGGTACATGACGCGTCGCTAGGGTTTGTTGATGATTTTGAGTTGAGCGTTTATCGCAGTGACGTTAACCACTTGATGGATAACTACACCGTGCGTGATCGTCGACCTGTGATGGGAATGCCTCCTATGCCCATGGGCATGGCGGCACCGTCAAGTACGGATAGCTGGGGCGGACGTTTCTTAGCAAACACCTACCTTGATTCTGCAGATATTCGATATGGTGCGGATTATAAAGCCAGCAATCAGAAAGCCACCCGATACATGGACAACGACACGGACTATGGCAATGGATTCGCTATGTCTACGTCGATTTTGTGGCCAGACGCACAGCTTCGAAACACAGGGGTGTTTGGCGAGGTGGATTACTTCCTCTCTGATGTAAACACCTTACGTGTGGGTGTACGTTTCGATCACTGGACAGCAGAAGCGAAGGGGGCCGATGATAGTTACAACATGATGCCGCCAAGAACGCCGAATGGTTTGTATGAAGATTACTACGGATACGATGCAGACAAGCGTTCTGAAAATGAAATCAGTTTGGTTATTGGCTGGGATCGAAAACTCTCAGACACCATGACTTTGGATGTGAACCTTAGTAGAACCGCGAGAGCGCCAGATGCCACCGAACTTTATATCGCCTCTGACAAAGAAATGATGGGAAATCAAAACGATTGGGTGGGTAATCCTGATCTCGATTTTGAAATTCATCATCAGGTGGACATCAACCTAAGTCAGGCGACACGCAGCTACTCATGGTCGGCTACCGCGTTCTATGATCAGGTTGAGGATTATATTGAGCGGTATCAGGCGGGTACTGGTATGAATTCTATCTACAAATACCGCAATGTAGATGCTTTGCTTGCTGGTGTTGAATTGGAAGGCCAGTACAAATTTACTGAGGAACTTTCGACTCGTGCCACCTTGGCGTATACCAGAGGTATGAACACTGAGGACAGCACTGACTTGTCTCAAATCGCTCCGTTGGAAGCGCATCTTTATGCCGATTATAAAACGGGCGCATGGGGCACTGGGTTTGAGTGGGTGGTAGCAGATGGACAGGATCATGTGAGCGACACCAGTGGCCTTGATGCAGGTGAGTCCACAGGCTTTGGCGTACTGCATTGGCAAGCACATTATAATGTGATGAATGATCTGACCTTAAAAGCGGGTGTAGAGAACGTATTTGATAAAGCATACGCCTACCATGTAAACGCAGCGAGTGTTGATCCGTTCAGCTCGGATGCCGTTCGTGTGAACGAACCTGGCCGTCAATTCTGGGTGAAAGGAGAGTTCGTTTTCTAAGTCAGTTCTTTATTTCGTGCACTCTTAATGAGTGTACTGTTTTTGGGCGATGACCCTTCTGAATCAAGTGTTCATGGGTTATCGCTCAACTTTAGACGTTTTCTAATACTATTGAACTTTGTTCACAAATCGATTTCTAACACGGGCCGCAAAAATATGAGCAAATAGTATCATTATCCTATTAAGTTCTGCTTTAATGGGATGAATATCATTAAG
The DNA here is from genome assembly GCF_030159995.1 of Litoribrevibacter albus. NCBI lineage: Bacteria > Pseudomonadati > Pseudomonadota > Gammaproteobacteria > Oceanospirillales > Oceanospirillaceae > Litoribrevibacter > Litoribrevibacter albus. The sequence goes on from NZ_BSNM01000014.1 coordinate 52,723, forward strand.
GGAAGACACACGTAAGGATGTTCAATGAACAACAAACGCTATCTCAGTATCGTCGATAACGGATTTCTCATTACTGAAACGGAAGATAGTCCAAAACATATCGGAAGCTTATTAATTTATCGAAAGCCGGAAGGAGCAGATGAGAACTTTGTTCATGCTCTTTACCAAAAATGGCTGACCGTCAAAGAAGCTTATCCTCCGTATAATCTTAAACTCAATATCACCAATCCATTAGCACCTTACTATCTAGAAGACCCCGATTTTGACCCGGTAGATCATGTTGAATATTTAAAAATGCCGGAAGGTTCAAGCCGTGAAAAGCTCTATGCCAAGGTTTCTGAACTTCACGAAATCTTAACTGATCGTTCTCTGCCATTATGGCGCTGTTATCTTATTGATGGGTTAAGCGATAATCGCTTTGCTGTCTATTTCAGAGGTCATCATTGCATGGTGGATGGCATTTCTGCCGGTAAAATAATGATGGAGTTTCATGCAAAGGATGCAGAAACTCTGGATTTACCGCCATTCTGGGCAATGCCTGATAATCCTTATAACAAGAAGTCGTCACGTAAAAGACCGTCTATGATGGAACGCCTTAAAAACATGGCGACAAGCAACGTTAAGACGGCAGTGGGTATCTCTCGTATTTCGACGCAGTTGTGTCTTGAAGCGGCGGGTCTTACCAAGAACGCTATTTCATTGCCTTTTACATCGTCCAAGTCGGCGCTGACAGGCTCAATTACCTACAAACGTTCATTCTCTACGGCATCCTTGCCAATGGATCGCGTAAGTAATCTACAGAAGATTTCCCGAAATACCCTTAATCATGTGGCGTTGACCTGTTTGGATGGCGCTATCCATCGTTATCTGGATCATATTGGTCGTCCTCTGGATGAGCCGTTGACGATTACGATGCCTGTCTCGCTAAGGCGTGAAGATGCCAAAGTTGGCGGAAATCAGATTGGTTTGGTAGCTACCAAGTTGGCAGATCGGACGGATGACCCTGTTATCCGTTTGAGAGAGATTGGTGTATCGTTACAGAGTATTCGTCATCAGATTGATACGTCACCTGCCGCCAGTATCCAGGCGTACTCCTTATTAACCAATGGTTTCTCTCAATTGATGGAATCTGCCAAAGCCGCGCAATTTATTCCGGCGCTTTCGCATACCATCGTGTCTAACGTGCCAGGGCCAAAGCAAACCCTGTATATGGAAGGTGCAAAGCTAGAAGAGTGGTATCCCGTGAGTACGTTAGGACCTGGTCATCGTTTGAACGTTACTATGTTCTCTTATGATGGTCAGCTGCACTTCGGTTTGATTGCGTCTAAAGATTACTTGCCGGATCTAAATGTATTAGGTGGCTATATCTATGAAGCGTTTGAAGAGCTCGAAGCTGTACTTCAATCGCCGGATATGGGCACTTCTTTGCTAGAAGCGAAGAGACAGCACCGATTATCGGGCGTTGAACAATCCTGATTATCTTTCTTCTGAACTTACCTTGATTGGTAAGTCACGACGGGCAAGCTTCAGCCTGCTGAAGCTCTGCTCGTTGAATGAAGTCATCTAAGGCCGGTCTAAACTGGCACTGGCAACCCATCTCTACCAGCATCAAGTAAATCCCACCAATCACTCGATTGATAAATACGGTATCTGCTGAAGGTTGAAAATCACTCCAGTAGGGCAGAACGGATTTCCATTCCTTTAACACCTTTTTATGAACGTTCGATCGGCCAAAATCAAACCCGTCTGTGGTTTCAAATGGGGTCATAAATATGTCCGTCCATAATTTATAGAATTCATCTGGAATTCTTCGATTGCTCTGGGATCGGACATTTAGCTCTAACAGGGCTTGATTGAGTTGATCGTAGTCTCGGTTGATGGCTGAGCTTAAACAATTTAGGAATGCTTGTTTATGCATAGCTGAGATAGGGCTAACACTTCCAAAGTCATAAACGATTAGAGTGCCATCGGATTTAAAGGCAAAGTTACCGGGGTGAGGATCGCTATGGAAGGCATTAAATTCAAAGACTTGCCGAGCGATGAAGTGAAAGAGAGTATTACCCAATTGGTTGATGATGTCTTGAGGTAACTGTTTTGGAACTTCTTTGATGGAAAGACCTTGTTCCAAACTGGTGGTCAGGATGCACTTAGTTGAATATTCGTCGATGACGGAGGGAATGCAAACATTACTGTCGCTCTGGTGAAATTCTCCGAAACGCTTGAGTTGTCTTGCTTCTTCAAGGTAATCGAGTTCGCGAATTAAGGTCTCTGATAATTCTTCAAATACCGCTTCCAATGCAGATGGATCAACTTTAAGTAAACCACCAAACTTGAGTAACCGCCGTAAATGTTTAAGGTCAGACTTACAGGCTTTTTCAACACCCGGATACTGGATTTTCATGACGACTTCCTGGCCGTCGTGAGTAGTGGCTTTGTGCACTTGCCCGATAGAGGCTGAGGCTATCGGTTTCTTCGAGAATTCTGCAAAGATGTTATCTGGATAGTCGCCCAATTCCAGAATGATTTGGCGTTCAATGACTGAATAATCCATTGACGGCGCCTGATTCTGGAGGGCTGCTAACTCTTCGGTAAACTCTTGAGGAAAGAGGTGCTGCATTTGGGAGAGCATTTGCCCAACCTTCATGGCAGCGCCTTTCAATTCGCCGAGTGTGCTCACGACTTGCTTGCCGATTTCCCGGTACAGTTCGCTCTTGGCGACTTCTGTACGATGAGATTTCTGGAAGCTGGAGCGAATACGATTTGAAGCGTATTTACCAACAATAGATGCCGTCATACCTGCCAACTTGGTGGCGCGTTTACGATGACTGATCCATTTTCCTTTCTTTTGATGGCCTTGGTCGTGCTCGCTCATGCATTTCACTCTTTTTGCTAATTAAGGGCCGACGAGAGATGTCCATATTACTTGTCGCCCTAGGTGTTTCAGCACTTATTTATTTAGGGTTTAGACATCTACTTGTTCTTGACTCTCAAGCGTTTGGAACAGTTCTTCAAGTTTTCCGCCCATCTGAGCCAATGCAAAAATGGCATCCGGTAATTGTTGAGCAAATATAGGTAGGCTGTCTTTCAGTAATTGAGGGTTTTCTGATCGCTCCGCATTAAGTTCTGGTGTAGCAAGCGTGGAAATCAATCCCAAGATGGAATACACCTGGTCCTCAAGATTTAAGTCTCCCCGGAAGCTTTCATCCAGATTGTTAAACTTGTCTATGGTAGTTTTCCATAGCCCTTCAATAGAGGTAAAAGCGGTAATGAATCCCTGGCAGAAGTGTTCTAGCTCGATACGAGTTGGTGCTGATTCAGACCAAGTCAGGTTCACTGCGGGGTTACACGAACCAGACATCAAATCATCAAACGCTTCTTTGTAATGCTGAACCATATTCAGAATGATTTTTTGCATTTCAGTTTGCTTTTCAGCATTGGCAGACTCGCCGTTGAATACAATAGGAAGCCATTCTTCGGTGGAGAGAAACGCAGGGGCGGAGAGAATGCCGTACAACAGACCAATAAATTGCGGGTAGTTCAGCGTTCCGTTAGGTCTGTCACTGTGACATAGAAACGCTTTGAGTTGCTCTCGATCTGCATCTAATAAAGGGGGGAGTTGGTCTGTCATGATGTTGCATCCTTCAATCTATTACTTTCTCTGACATCCAACGTTCGGTTCCTCTTATCATCAAATATCAGACACTTACTTCCCAGAGTAGAGGAAAAGCCAATCCCTGGCTATGGTTCATCCCTGAAAACTACGAGTTCCTGAAAAATACTCGTCATCCAGAAGCAACTTGTTCCTGAGGAATGACTTGTTCATGAATAACTAATCGTCTTTGAAAATATCGGGCGTTTCTGCACGATGAAAGCCTTCGAAGGGTTCGCAGTTTTTTGCGTTAGGTAAGGGCCACACTCGATTCCCTAAGGATGCGCCGCCATCTATCCGAATGGATGTGCCATTGATGAACGATGCGGCAGGAGAGAGGAGAAAACAAATCATGCCACTGATTTCAGATTCTGTGCCCATGCGTTTCATTGGAACCGCGTCTTTCAGTTTGGGAATAATGGCTTTGAAAGCGCCATCGTAGGTGTCCATTCCACTGGAAATAATCCAGCCCGGGGCGATTGAATTGACTCTCACACCTTTGTGACCCCACTCAAACGCCAATGTTTTGGTTATGTTATCCATACCGGCACGTGCCGCGCCTGAGTGAATCATTCCCGGCATTCCGCCCCACATGTCAGCCGTAATGTTGACGATGGCACCACCGGTTTTTGACATGCTCTGGTTAAACACTTCACGGGCAAAAAGAAAACCGCCCATCATGTTGGTTTTAACTACGGCTTCAAATCCTTTTTGTTTGATGGTCATGGCTGGGCCAGGGTATTGACCACCTGCATTATTGATCAGACCATCAATTTTGTGGTGTTTTGACAGTACATTTGCGACCACGTCCGCAACGGTTTCTTCTTCTCGAATATCGCACTGGAAGAAGTCTGCGTTTCCGCCGTCTTCTTCAATCTCGGAGCAAACTTTTTCAAGTTTCTCGATGTTTCGTCCTATTAGGCTGACACTCCCACCCAAGGAAGCTATCTCGTGAGCTGTACACCGTCCAATACCACTTCCGCCACCAGTTACAATGAAATGCTGACCATTAAAAATTCCTGGTTTTAATACGCTGTTGAAGCTCATTACCTACTTCCTTTGTCTGTCAGTTTTGTATACTACTTTTTATACGTCTACGTAGTGTAAAGGATACTACCAAGCGGGTGCTTGGTAGTGAATGGCCCAAATGTTCACTTTTATTGAAGAAAATGATCTTGGGGGCAAAGTAGGGCATAATGCGAATTAGTAACGATGATGCTTTTTTATTAGGACGGTTATGAACGAAATTACTATCCAAACCCCAGACGATTGGCACCTACATTTCCGTGATGGTGACATGCTTAAAGAGACTGTTCCTGCGACAGCACGCTGCTTTAAACGCGCGATTGTGATGCCAAATCTGGTTCCGCCTGTAACGACTGCTGATATGGCAGATGAGTATCGTCAACGCATTTTAGCTGCGAGACCTGAAGGCAGTGACTTTGAGCCTTTGATGACGTTGTATCTTACAAACTCTACAACAGCTGACGATATTCGTGAGGCAAAAAAACGTGGTGTGATTGCTGCGAAACTCTATCCTGCTGGCGCGACAACTAATTCAGACGCGGCGGTTAGTGCGCTGGAGGGGTTGTACCCAATCTTTGAAACCATGGCTGAAGAAGGCATGCTGCTTTTGGTTCATGGTGAAGTGACGGATAACCACATTGATATTTTCGATCGTGAGAAAGAATTTATTGATCGTCATATGCAACCCATTACCGAACGTTTTCCTCAGTTGAAAGTGGTGTTCGAACACATTACTACGAAAGATGCTGCTCAGTTTGTGGAAGCTGCGTCTGATCTGGTTGCGGCGACAATCACGCCACAACACTTACTTTTGAACCGTAATGATTTGTTAGTGGGTGGCATTCGTCCACATAATTTCTGCTTGCCGGTTCTGAAGCGTAATATTCACCAACAAGCCTTGCGTGAAGTAGTTGCGAAAGGTTCAAACAAGTTCTTCCTGGGTACGGACTCAGCACCTCACGAAAAACATCGTAAAGAGTCTGCATGTGGTTGTGCAGGTTGTTACAGTGCTTGGTCTGCGCTGGAACTGTATGCTCAGGTATTCGAGGAATTAGGTGTTATTGAGAAGCTAGAAGGCTTTGCGAGCCATTATGGCCCTGATTTCTACGGTTTGCCTCGCAACCAGGGTACTGTTACCTTGGTGAAAGAAGAGTGGACTATTCCAGAGGAAATCACTCTACCAAACGGCAACCCGATTGTGCCTTTCTTTGCCGGTCAAACGGTTAATTGGAAAGTTAAAGGGTAAGCCCAAAAGCTTTAGGGTCTTGGCTTTGTGCCAAGATCCGAAGCGTTTCTTAAAGTTTCTTATCCAAAGTCTTTGTCACCCGCCTTTCTTGCCTCAAGCTCGGTTTATTTCAACCACTCGTTTTTCAGTCACTTTCAGCTCGATACCGTATAAGTCGCTCTGAAATTACTTGGTGACTGCCATTGGTAGTTCCACCGTCACTATAAAACTGGTCCGTTGCCCATTTTGCTGAACCGTCTCCGCATGCACTTGTCCTCCCAATCGAATTGTCAGACCTTTCACTATGGATAAGCCTAAGCCCAGATTAGTGGTTCCGGGTGTTCTTGCCTGGTCAGCTCGATAAAAAGGCTCGAATATATCTTCAAGCTGCTCTTCATTTAGATTTGGTTGCTCGGCTATTTCCGATATTTCATTACTAACAGAGATCTTTAGTTGTTGCTTAGTTTTTGTGAGTACGATGTTAACCGATGATCCGGCCGTCCGGTACTGCAATGCATTGCTGATCAGGTTCCGGAAGATGGTGCTGAGCCAGTTGTCTTTTGAATACACAAAAAACTCACCCTCAGGCGGAATGGTTTCAAGGGCAATATTGAGTTCGCTCTGGGTTTCAAACTGTAAGTCGTCAATTAACGCTTTTAGCGTGGTTTGGACATTTTCCCGGGTTTCAAGTTTCGGATGTTTTTCCTGTTCGAAGAGTGGTAGCGAAAGAGTTTGTTTGATGATTTGGTCAAACTGATTGATCTCAGTCTGAATTCGTTCGAATAGCTGTTGCGCCGCTTGGGATTCAAAGACTTGTTCGCTTTCAAGCAACGCTAACGCCACTTGCATTCGGCTAATAGGTGCTCTTAATTCATGTGACATATCCTGAATCAATCGATTTTGATGATTGTAGGCGTGTTTCAGTTGTTTCGTCATACGATCAAAATCACAGGCTAAAACAGCAATCTCATCTTTACGGTTTTGGAATTGTCCTGATATCTGAATATCCAGGTCGCCATCTGCCAGTGCGTTGGTGGCCTCTTGCATTGCTTTGATAGGGCGAGTGAGGTTTCTTGCTAATAAGTAGGAGAAGCAGCCTGTAAAACCCGCGACAAGGAGTATGACCAACCAAAAGTGATCGACAATGTGTCGGAAGAATTCACCGGGTCTGGGTGGATGATCAAAGATCAGTCTGTAGCCTTTGCCCTGATAGTCTGTCAAATAATACCCAAAGTAGACATTACGCCCGTGTTTTTGGCCTATTGTCTTTTGTTCTTCTGAAATTTTCTCTGCTATGTCGAGAATTTGTGGCGGAATAGGGCGATTTAACAGATCCGATTTTTCAGATAAAACATAAACTCTATGTGGATGGATTCGCCGGTTAATTCTTTGAGCCCAGTTTATTAAGCCTGCTTCCCCGTGTCGTTGATACGCCATTTCAGCTTTTACCACAGCTTTGGATAGCGGTGGTGGCAGCTCATTGGATTGAGGTCGAGAGAGGCGAAGAACTACTGCCGTTATGATGATCATTACAATCATCATGATCCAAAAAGACAGAAAGATTTTACCGAACAGAGTGCGCATGATGTATTGATTCGTTTAAAGAGTGGAATCTGAGAGCAGTTCTTCTTTGAACAGATAGCCCTGGCCTCGGATATTTGCGATGAGATCCGAAGGTAAATCTTCTCGTGCAAGTTTCTTTCGCAAGTTACTCACGTGAACGTCTATAGCCCGATCATACATTTCCAGGGGTCTATTCAGTACATCCAGAGTCAGTTGTTCTTTGCTTAAAATACGCCCTGGTGAACTCATAAAGACCTGCAGTAGTTTGAATTCAGCTCCGGTGAGTTGAATGAGATTATCATGATAGTAAGCTTCGTATCGTGCGGGGTTGATGCTTAACCCTGCCATGGTCAGATTCTCTGATGAGGCGTTGGTTGTCTGATCTGCTTGCTCTTTTATCACGGACTGACTTCTTCTTAAAATGGCTTTGATTCGAGCCACCAGTTCGCGAGGATTACAGGGTTTTGCAAGGTAATCGTCGGCGCCCATTTCCAGACCAATAATACGATCGATGTCTTCCGTTTTAGCCGTGAGCATTAACACCGGAAGTTCCGACGACTTCCTGACTTCTTTTAATGTGTCCAGACCGTCCATGATGGGCATCATAATATCCAGCACCATTAATTCCGGTTTAAAGGACGATAGCTTTGCTAACGCTTCTTTTCCGTTATATGCGCTCTCAACATCAAACCCTTGATTAGAGAGGTAATTTGCAAGCAGTTCATTCAAGGTGATGTCATCATCGACGAGTAAAATGTTTGTCATAGTACTTATCTGTTATTACTTTTATCTGTTATTACTTTTTTAAAAGAGTGAGACGGTTGTCGTTTGGTCTAAAACTTCTAGTGTAGCCATAATCAGAATGATTCAGTGACTGGCTTTACCTATCTTAACGTTAACATGTCTCTCATATTGCTCTGATACCAATAGAAGAGAAGGGTTCACTGCTTGGTCTTCTGATATAGTCAAAAAATAAAACCCTCGATCTTTGCACATACTTTACATTTTCTTTACCTGCTTTTGACCCACATTAACACTTGTGAGAATTAGACTGGATTCAATCGTTGGCGATAACCGAAAGCCGATATTGCTGACTCAAGTTAATTTCTTTAAAGGTGATTTATGAAAAAGGCAACAAAAGCAATTTTACTGGCTGGTGTATTAACTCTAAGTGTTCCTGTATTGGCGTTTCGAGGAGGGATGGGTGAGGACTTTGATGGCGGAAGACATCATGATCCTATGCAGAAATTCGAGCATATGAGTTTGATGCTGGATCTAACGGATGAGCAGATTGCTCAGGTCCGTCCCATTATTGAAAAGAACATGAAATCGGGCTCACCACGTAAGGAACATAGGGACGTTATGCGAGAGTTGAGAGAGGCGGTGAAAAATGGTGCGGATCAGTCCGAACTAAATGCCATTGCTGATAAAGCGGCTAGGGATGTCAAAGAGGATATACTGAAAAAGGCTGAGATCATGGCGGCAGTTCGAGATGTGCTAACAGATGAACAAAAGCAAAAACTTGAAAAGCTTTCAGATTTTAAAGAAAGAAAAATGTCGCGTTTCATGCATCACTAAATCGATGTTTAGAGCATAACCGGGTATCGGGCTAAGGCAGTTAGCCCGAAGCAGCATTGCTTCGGGTTAAGTAACAGTTTGTATCATAATGTTCTTTGTTGTGTTTGGTTAAGGAAAAGAGTTGATAGGCTCTATACTCATGTCCTAACTTGAGATATAAGTTTAAAGATAACAATAAAAAAACATGCAATAGACATTTATGCCGTTCTCGCGACTTTTTTCACTTTGGCTTATGCTATTTTTTGCCATTTCATCAGCCAAAGCCTCATCGACTTCTGAAACTGATCTTTCTGAAGTGCCTCTTAATATCTATCTTCAAGAATCCCAGGTTATTGATTCTAGTTTCCAATATATTGAAGATCCTGATTCCCAATTAAATCTATGGGATGTCATTGGTACTGATAATGACATGTGGACGACCGTTGAGAAGGGGGGCGGGAATTTCGGCTTTACGCATTCAACGTTTTGGCTGAGACTGGATGTGAAAAACGGCATGTATGAGCCGTCCAAAACGCTATTAACGGTCAATTATCCGTTACTTGATTACCTTGATTTCTATCTGATGGATGGGAATGAAATTGTAAAAAGCAGTAAAGTCGGGGATCTCCGGCCATTTTCAAATCGAGAAATCTATCATCCCAGCTTTGTATTCCGATTGCCTCAGGAAGAAGGTTCTGTTGACCGGATTTATATCAGAGTTCGGTCACAAGGTACCTTGGTGTTTCCGCTAGAGCTTTGGCAAGAAAAGCACTTTTACGAATACAGTTCCAATGCGACCAGTTTTTATCTTTTCTACTTTGGTGGAATGTTCATCGTTGTTCTGTTGAATTTTGCGATTTTCTCAATGCTACGAGAACGTATCTATCTGTACTATGCCTTGGCAAATACTGGTTATATCTTATTTTTTGCATGCATGAGAGGGTATGCAAACCAGTTCCTTTTTCCTCAATGGCCGGAGGCGAGCAATCAGCTGCTGTTAACGGCCTTGCCGATGATGTCTCTGTTTTCGCTGCTTTTTGCCCGTGACTTTTTGTCTTCTTCAAAACACGCTCCAAAGCTCGATATGTGTCTGAAATTTATGGCGGGGATTGAGTTTGTTAATTTGCTGGCGTCCTTTGTATTGAGTTATGACTATGCAATTCGCTTATCTGCCATCATTTCCGGCCCATTCTTCATCATTCTGCTCTTAGCTGGCCCAATCGTTTGGTTCTCTGGAATCCGAGCGGGGGCAATGTTTACTTTTGCATGGTCAATGCTGACCTTAGGAAGCATTCTGACGTTTATGCGTTTCTTAGGTGTTATTCCCGAAACCTTTATCTCTCACTACGGTATGCAGATAGGTTCCGGGGCGGAAGCCGTAATTCTGATGATTGCCCTGGCTTATAGGATTTATTACGAAAGAGAAGCAAAAATTTCGGCTCAGTTAGCGAGCATAGAACAGGCCAAGCAGAAACGGGATTCTCAGGAAGCGCTGGTGCAAGCCATGCTTCATGACCCTGTAACTAAGCTGCCAAATCGCAGCCTGTTTGAAATGGCCTTCAATGAGCGGATTATGTCTGAATCAGATGGAGAGTTCATAGTTTTGCTGATTCGTATTGATCGTTATATGGAAATCAGTCAAACCCTGGGGCTTTCTACCGGCGAGTCATTACTGCAAGCGCTCGCGGATTTCTATTGTAGGGAATTAACCAGCTTACCGGGCTTATTAGCACTGGAACGCACCCCGGATAGCACGCACCGGTTGTGTAACTTCTCTGGGGATACCTTCGGTGTGTTGTTAAATCATAAAGAGGTTATAAAGCATCCTAAGCAACACTTGCAGTTCTTAGGTATGTTGCGTAAGCCGTTTGAGTTTGGTGGATTAAGCCTTGATCTTAATCCCAAGTTTGGTGCGGCTCGTTATCCTGAAGACGGTGACAACGCTGAATCATTGATTCGAAATGCCATTGTTAGCATGGAAACAAACAAGAAGAATAAACACGGCATTAGCTTTTATTCGAAAGAACAGGACATCTATCACGAAGGTCGTCTGACATTGATGTCCAATTTGCGTCAGGATCTTGCCGATGATCGCCTTGAGCTTTTCTATCAACCCAAATTAGCATCTACAACCGGTCGAGTTGTCGGTATGGAAGCTTTGATTCGTTGGAATCATCAACAGTTAGGTTTTATTCCGCCTGATGAGTTTATTCTGCTTGCTGAAGAGACAGGGGTCATTTCCCAATTAACCCGATGGGTTATTAATAGGGCGTTGTCGGATTTTGTCCAGTTCAGGGCAGAGGGCTATGAAGGAGATATATCCATTAATATCTCCGCACGAAACCTATCGGAGTCTGATTTACCAGGTTACTTAACTTCAAAGTTAAGTGAATACCAGATCCCTGCCAATAAAGTCATTCTTGAGCTTACAGAAACAGCGGTGATGGAAGATCCGGAATCTGGCATTGTTGCGTTAAATGCGCTCACAGATACCGGGATTAACTTATCAATCGATGACTTTGGCGCGGGTTATTCATCTCTCTCATATCTTAAACGTTTGCCTGCCACAGAAATTAAGCTGGACCGTTCTTTGATAACGGATATTTTAAGTTCAGAAAGTGATCGGGTGATCGTTCAAACTTCTATCGATATGGCTCATAACCTAGGATATGACCTTGTTGCGGAAGGTGTTGAAACGCAAGAGGTTCTGGATTTATTAACGTCAATGAAGTGTGACAAGATACAGGGTTATCATTTAAGTCGTCCTCTTGATCGAGAGGCAATGTCTGCTTGGCTTGAAGAAGCATTAAATACAGCATGTGAGAACAACTGACCGAACTCTGTAATTTTGTTGCGCTCTGAATTCAGTGTTAGGTCAGTTGTTTATTTGATACGTCATATTAATTCTTAACTGGTTCCACAAGTACTAATCTCATATCCAAGGTACGGAACATCTGGTGTACCTTATCTTGCACGTCAAGAATGTTGTCTCCCTGTACGCGAAAGCGGAATTTAGTGCCTTTTCGAGTGAATGCATTGACTCTGTACATAAACTTTCTCCTATCGATCTTTGTCTTGTATTGCGTTTGATATGTGTCGTTCTTAGTTGATAGGATTAAGTTTACGGACTGAAGCGACAGATAGTGTCGCCATTAAGGGTGTTATGAAAACTTTTTTACGGCGAATATCAATTTTAGAATTATTGCGTACACAGCGTGCTTTCCTTGCTACAGAAGAGATTCTGACCTTCTTGGTGAATGAAGGTTATCTCGATGATGAGCTTCCGCATAAAACTTTGATGCGTATGGTGCAACGGGATCTTATCTTTCTGCTGGGAGAAGAGGATGAGGAAGGCATTCCTGATAATGAGTTTGGCCTGGAAAGAATCAAAGGTGAGGGGCGTTCAATCAAATGGCGGCTGGATCCTTACAATGATTTGACTTACGACTTCGAAAAAATGCCACAGAATATGGCGATTGCTTTCGCGATGACACAAAAGCACCTCTCTGACTTATTACCAAGGAATACTCATAAGGAATTGTCGCGTCTGTTTTCTGCGGCAGAAATGCGCTTGAGTCACAGTGGACGAGGCTTGTCGCCAAAAGATTTCAGTCGATTTAAAGACTCAATCGAGTTTTATCAGCGAGGCCAAAGCTTGCAAGCGGCACAATTTGATATGACTCATCTGGATACGATCTACAGAGCCATCATTCAGCGCAAGCAGATTGGATTTGAGTATCGCGGAAAGCGTTATCGAGTGAATCCATTGGGTGTGGCCATTTTGTTACCTAAGTTGTACCTCATTGCGATAAAGAACGGTGATTCTAATGAGATAGCCTCGTGTCGTCGTTTCTTGATTCATAAGATTGATTCGGTTTGGCTTGAGACTTCTTCTCTGGTACTCCCGGAAGGCTTTTCAATGGATGAATACCTGAAGGCTGGCAACATGGATGTTTATATCGATGCTAATGATGAGGCGGTTCATCAGCTGGAGCTGAAAGTATTGCCAGGAAATGATCGTCTGATTGAAGATTTGACGGAATCTCCGATCAGTATGGATCAGATTATTGAACCGTTAAGTGACGGTGGTGCGATGTTAAGAGCCGGTGTTCGTAGAACGATACAGCTTCGAAATTGGCTGTTGTCTGTCGCCTCTGTCTCAGAAGTTTTGGCGTCACCAGAGATTCGAAGAGATGTGTTGAACTTTCTCAAACGCTCGGTTTCTCAGTACAACACTCATTAATCACTTGTATGCTTTTAAAAGGTGATTGTTTAGTCAATAATTCCTGTTTGGGCAGGTCTTTAGTAAGGAATAAGAAGAGATGCTGTTAACTGTACGTTCTATATCAAAAGGTTTTATGTTGGTTTTGATGGCTGCCTGGCTATCTGCTTGCGCTACCGTAGGTAAAGAGTTTACGGAGAATAATATTCAACAAATTGAAATCAACAAGACAACTAAAGTCGATGTGAAACAGATGTTTGGTTCACCTTGGCGAGTGGGCTCTGAGAGTGGTCAAACTACTTGGACCTACGGGCTTTACAAATACAGTGCGTTTAAACCGGCAGCAACCAAAGATTTGGTGATTCGTTTTAATAGCAATGGCACGGTGGCGGGCTACACCTTCAATACCACGCAACATAAAGAATAACGATTTTCAGGATAATTCATGGACCTTAATTTCATCAGTCTCACTGTGTTGGCTGTATTTATTCCAACCTTTTTCTTTGTCTCAGTGACTCCTGGTATGTGCATGACTTTGGCAATGACGATGGGGATGACCATTGGTGTCAGACGAACCATGTGGATGATGAGTGGGGAATTGATTGGTGTAGGGTTGGTTGCCACGCTCTCCGTCATCGGGGTTGCGGCGATTATGCTGAATTATCCAATGGTGTTCGATGTCTTTAAGTATCTTGGTGGTGGTTATTTGGGGTACTTAGGATTGCAGCTATGGCAATCGAAAGGAAAGATGGCGCTGAATCATGATGGCTCACATAGCTTTGATGTCAGTCGCCGTGAACTGGCCGTTCAAGGGTTTGTGACAGCGGTTGCGAACCCCAAGGGATGGGCTTTCTTTGTGGCGTTATTGCCACCGTTTATTGATGTTAACCGAGACATGGCGCCACAGCTTGTAGTGTTGTTAAGTTTGATCTTATTGCTAGAACTTATTTGTTTGATGCTATATGCCGCAGGTGGTAAAACGGTCAGTCATTTATTGCAAAGTGCTGATAACGTGAAGGTAATTAATCGTTTGGCGGGAACGTTAATGATTGGTGTCGGTATCTGGTTAGCATTCGGATAAAAAAACTGCCTTCATGGGAAGGCAGTTTTTAATGGTTTTTCGAGTCTGGAATCTGAGTAAAATTAATTTTCGATACCAATGATGTACCAAGGTGCATTTGGTTCTTTTAGGTCGCGTTCCAAATGCCAAATATCAGAAATATCTTCCTCGACATTTTCAACTGAGTCTCTATAACGCCCCGAGAACTTAATACTTACTTGAGCTGTGCCGAACACCTGATGAGCACGTACCAAGTCCGCATCTACATACATCACTTCAGTATGCTGGTCACCGTCTAATTGGCTTCTTTCTGCAATGAGATCTTCAGCCAGGTTAGGGCTGGTATATTCTCTGATCGTATCTGAATCTGCTTTATTCCAGGCTTCCTGCAAGGTGCGATAGTGGTCACATGCACCACTTAAGAAACCATTCAGATCGAAACCAGGAGGTAAGTCCAGAGGCACTTCTTCAGAGTTGCTATCTGTTGTTTTAGCACTTGTCCCACCAAAAGAAGCCGTTGATTCAAAATGTTGAGTAGTATCTTGTGGGTTGAGAGTTGAATTTCCGGCATAAGCGGCTCGATTCATCGATGAGGCTTTGCTCTGTGACATCGCTTTGAACAGGCGATAACCCACAAAAGCCAGCAGTGCGATAATCAGAATGTCCATGAATTGAATACCTTCAAATGCCCCGCCGAGTAGTGCTGCGATGAGGCCACCTGCAAGTAGTCCGCCTAGAAGTCCGCCCATTAATCCTTTGCGGGGTTTGTTGGCTGTGTTGTTCTGAGTGTTTGTTTTATTAGCAGTTTGTGAAGAGTTATTTTTATTGTCCGCTAGAGGTTTTTTGGCTGGTGCTGTACTGAATAGCTTACCGAACGATTTACCGCCACCAAGCTTTTTGGCCTCAGCATCCGCTGGAGCGAGGATAAAAGTGAAGGCAAATATAACCGCAAAAATGGCCCAAAAATTTCTCATCATTAATACTTTTCCTATTACTGCATTCCATATGGAGGAGTTCGCATCCTAACTGGATTGTCTGACATGTCAATTGCTTTAGCTTCTAATCGAGACTAACCATCCACTTTCCTAATGGGATAGAATGCGGAAAATTTTTGCATGAAGTATCAGAAATGAAGGCATCTATTCCAGAAATTGAACAAGCTACCCGACAATGGGTTGAAGAGGTCATTGTTGGATTTAACTTTTGCCCTTTCGCTAAACGGGAAGTGGTTAGGAACAGTATTCGTTATCAGGTTTTAAGCTACTCAGATAGAACCAATGAGGGCTTTTTCGATGCATTAGACAAGTTGCTACAGGAGTTCAAATATCTCGATCAGCATGATGGTGTTGAAACCACGTTGGTTGTATTTACTGGCTTGTTGGATGAGTTTGATGATTTTCTCGATTTTCTAAATTTTGCTGAGAAGCTTTTGGTTGATGAAGGCTACGAAGGTATTTACCAGTTGGCTCACTTTCACCCTGAGTATTGTTTTGACGGAGAGCCTGTAACCGATCCTGCTAATTACACTAACCGTTCTCCTTATCCTACGCTGCACATTATTCGTGAAGCTTCGATGGAGAAGGTCTTGGCGAATATTACTCATCCCGAAGAAATTCCTGAGCGGAATATTCGTTTGGCTAGGGAAATGGGAAGCGAAAAACTGGCGGCTATTTTAAAGAGCTGCTTGAAAACTCAATCCACCTAATCGGATGTGTGGATTGGAAGGCGAGTAAACTAGGTAAGCTTACTCTCGGTGCATGTTTCTTTGAGCCCATGAATACATTAACTAGTCTTTCAAGCCGTTAGCAGCGTAGATGATAACGTGTTTGAACTCATCGAATCGTTCAAGAGGGGGAAGTGTTTCTGCATGTCCCTCTGCGAATGAAGAATAGCCATCAACGTCCAGGTTTTTTACACGTGAGTCGGCCATTAGGATTGATTTGCAGTTCTTTCTCAGCTCCGTCAGCAAAGGGATATTGTCCCGGTCGTAGAGCACATCTGCAGCAAGGATCAAATCAATGTCATTTTCTTGTTGGATTAGTTCAAAGAAGTCTGAACTGTATTCTATTTGAATATTGTTTAACTCTGCATTGGCTTTGCAGCTGATGATTGCATCGTCATCAATATCACAAGCGATAACTCGCTTTGCTCCGAATTTGGCAGCCGCTATAGCTGCAATGCCTGAACCTGCACCAAAATCTACGACTACTTTGTCTTTAACGACTTCGGGGTTTTGCTCAATATATTGCGCCATGATTTGGCCACTGGCCCAGCAAAAACACCAGTAGGGTGGCGCTTCCCATATGACTCTGACTTCTTCCGGACTAAATGGTCGATCCATGTTTGAGTCATCCAAAAGCCATAATTTTAACCAGGGTGTTAATGGCATCGCGGATTCGATAAGACGCGCGGTGGGTAGACTGTAGTGCAGTCGGTGGATCAGATCTTTGAGAGAATTAGCCATTAATTTTTCCTGTTCGTTCGCTCTCATGACAAGTGTCTATACTGGTTAAATGGCTGCGAATTATAACCAGTTATTGCGTAACAATCTTCCTTTGGAATACCTCTTATGAACCAGAGTTCAAAGTCCTGTATTTATCGTTATCGTGAGGGTAATCAATGTGATACGGAGTGTAATGGAGATTCCCCTTTTTGTTATTGGCATGACCCCGTTGTAGATAAGTCAAAGGATGATATCAAGGAAGAGTTAGAAGCTTGGGCAAAGTCGGGACGGTCGATGGATGGCTTCCAGCTAAAGCGAGTCGACCTATCTCACATTAACCTGGTGAAACCTGGTTCCAAGAATGGTTATACGATTCGGGATGCTGACCTTTACCGAGCTAATCTGAATAATGCCCATCTTTTTGCCATCGATTTTAGTGGCAGTTCGCTCATGAAAGCGAATCTCAGTTTTTCCAACCTTCATTGTGCCAATCTAATTGGGTGTAATTTATTAGGCGTGGATATCAGCAAGTGCAGGCTTGAGAATATTCAGTGGGGTGATTTTAGTTGTCAGGAAGTCAAAGCAAAAGAGGCCTTTAGTGAAGGTGAAGTAGCATTAGCTAGGGATCATTGTCAGGAAGCTGAGGAAATCTACAGAAATATTCGGAAGAATTGTGAAAAGCAGGGACTATTTCAGACGGCGGGGTATTTTTTTCATCGTGAAATGGTGGTTCGTCGCTATCAAATGCCGCAATATTCATTTGATCGTCTAGTGTCCAAAATGGTGGATGCATTCTGTGGATATGGAGAGAAACCGCTCAATGTAGTTATTTTCTCAATGGTCTTGATCTTGTTTTGTGCGATCTCGTATTTCTTTCTAGGTATTTCTGGCGCGCACGGAATGGTGGAGGCCAGTTTAAATTCGTCCTTCAAAGATAATGTACTGGCCTTTGGGAACTGTCTGTATTACTCCGTGGTTACTTTTACTACCCTTGGCTATGGAGATTTTACACCCGTCGGTCCATCCAAGATCATGGCTGCATTAGAAGCGTTTACAGGCAGTTTTACGATGGCTTTGTTCGTGGTGGTTTTTGTTAAGAAGATGACACGATAGACTGAATTCTGAGTTTAGATTCTTCGAAGTGAGTCTTTAAAATTTCGTCTGTCAAGTCATTGAGACTGATTATGCCTTGGGTAATAGGGCTTAAATCCAGGGCCAGATTGACTGAACGTGCTTGATCTTCTGTGTGACTGTCCGAGAAGGTGGCATTGGCCTGTCGTCTGCCTAAGACGGCTGTGTCATATCCTTTATTACCATCAATTTGTGAGTCGTATAGGCCGATCAGTGCTTGCTCCAAATTGGGCATGGGTGAACAATCTAACTCGATTCTGAATTGATTGGGTAACCAGTCTAAGCTTCCCCATACTTCAACACCGTAGACTTTAGGCTGGTAGCTAGGATTGGTTTGTATGACAGACTTTAATGCATCCAAAACTATCGTTAAGACGGTGATGTGGGTGCCATGTTTATCAAATGGATTGTGTGTGTAGATGGTGGAGGGGCGAATCTGATCTAACTCATTTGTAAGTTGTTGAACAGCCAGGTTGCGTTGGTCTTTTAATGTTTGACTACTGCATAGCCACTGCTGACAAAATGCATATTCACCCAAAAGTGCTGCTTTCTCTTGCTCATGTTGACGTATTAAGGATAGGGCATCATTAGAGGCGTTTTGATATCGACCGCCACGAGAAGCTCCGCTTCCATTAGTCAATGTGATACTGCTGAACCATGAATCGGTTCTTTGGAAACTGGCTTGTATGCCGGAATAGCCAACTATTTCTGCATCGTCTTGATGAGCTATGACTGCCAGATGAGTTGTGCTCGATTTATGATGGTCTTCGAGAAGCGGTGAGCAGAACTCCCGGCAGACAAAGTTATCCATAACGTATTTGGTGTCTTATAAGTGCAGGTTGTTTAAATCAACAGTTCTTTGTTTGTTGTAAGTTTCGACAACTGTTCCATCTTCCATAATATGAACAAATAAATTATCAATATCTCCGCCGTCTGATGGGTATTGAATGCTTACTGACTGGCCACACAGATCAGCAAGTTTTGCCTTCAGCTCCTCCAGATTAGTGCATTGGATTTCTAGGTCGAATGTTTTGATTAGATACATCGCGAAATTCCCATTCGTATGCGTTTCTTAGATAAATCTTATCCCAAGTGTGTATAAGATTTATATCTTAGGTTCCTAAAACTTAATATTAAGTTATGCTTATGGCAAGACAATTAACAAGATAACAACAAAGCGTTAGGAGTTTTCAATGTTGATCGAGATTGATATGGATGATGATCAGCTAAGACGTTTGCTAATGGGTGTTTCATTTTTTAATGAAGTTAAGAAACTCGGCGAAGAGCAATATCAGATCTTACTGTCGTTGGCTCGAATCTATAAAGCATCACCTGGTGAGGTTGTTATTTATAAAGGGGATATAGATTCTTCGATCTATTTCCTGCTAAAGGGACAACTCGAAGTGTACTCGGGTGAAGCTGTAAAACCTGAAGAAAAGGTGAACTATATTTCGCCAGGCGAAAGCTTCGGTACTTTCGCAATGATTAACAATGATGAGCGTGCAGCTACCATCGCAGCTGATGAAAACTGTCATGAAGTCATTTTGTTATCATTGAATTCAGAATTATTCGGTGACTTATTCAATCATGAATTAGTAAGTTTGGGCGTTAAGTTAGCGTTTTATCGAATGGCGTGTCACAGTGCTCGCTGGAAGCTGGAAATGTACCGAATGTCGCATCCCGACAGCCCACTGGTAACTAAGCTGAAAGATATAAAACTGTATACGGGTGTGAAAGATTGTCAGGAAGAGCTGGAAGCCCTGAGAGAACAGGCTCAGGCCTTGTCAGAACTTTTAAACGCTTGGAACCAGTATCTAAATAAATAATCCAACAGATTGGCCATGGTTTTACTGATTGTTTTGTGAACTATGGCTGCTTCTTATGTAAATTCCCCGTAAATGTTCCTTTAAAACATTGTTTGATAACTGAAACTTCAGTAGGGTACGGTTTAGAATACAACCTCTAATCCCTTCTATATTTTTGTAGGTGGCTCTGTGGCATCCCCATTTTCTTTAAAAAAGAATAAAAAAATTGTTTCTTTATTCAGTATTTTGTCTGCATTAACTCTCTTATCAGGTTGTGATAGCGGCAGTGGCGATTCGATTGGTCCTAAGCCTGATATCACTTTGTCTGGAGAGGTGATCAAAGGTACAGTGATTGGTGCACCTGTAAATGTTTATCGTGCCTCTCAATCATCCGGTACCATTCCATCTACTCCTAATGTCGAAGGTATCGAAGATAATCTTTACACCGATTTGTCTGGCAAGTTTTCTGTAATTCTTGATGGTGATGACTTCCGGAACCGAACTATTGTGGTTCAAGTGGGTGTTGCTAAGTGCTCCTCTTCAAGTTCTGAATATGATGAGGATAATAACGGCTGTAGAGATACAGATGGCACCTATGTGTCCATTGATGACTTCTATTATGTGGGACAATATCGCTGTGATGACCCAATCTCTGGTTGTATACACCCTGAAACCGGTGATGTCGTAGACTTTGGTGAATTACTTCCTATTGATTTTGAATTGCGCTCGGTTGTTCCTCTTCTTTCAAATTCAAGTAGTGTTCGTTCTCAAACTGCGAACGTTTCAGCACTAACGACGCTGGCAGCTTCGGAAATCCTAAATGTTGGTGGTGGGTACAGTGAAAATGTGGCGTTAGCTATCTATGACAAGATTGCTAAGGTTTTTCAGCTGGATGGTATTGATTTTCTCACGCATGACCTAGTTGATGTATCTAACCTAAGTTCTAATGTAACAAATGATAGTACGTGGCTTTTGTCCTCTGTGAATGCGGCTATTGTTACTACTGCTTCGCGCCCTGAAACTGGTGTTGCTACCACTTTGGGTCGTGGTTTTGCTTCGTTGACTTCTGTCTATTTATCGAATGGCGGGCAAATGGTGTATCGTTATTCTGGTGCAGATGATCAAGATCTACAGTCCATTTTCTCTTTAGCTCAGAGCATAACTTCAGATTCTCAGGTTTCTGGCTTTGTATCGGACTCAGCAAAAAATACGCTTACTGAAATACAAACAGATATTAATAATCAGCCTGCTAACACTTTAACAGAAGAAACAGTATCTCAAGATATTTTAGATCTGATTGCTTCTGATGTTGCTGATGCAAAATCTTATCTGTTTGATTTTATGGATTGGTATTCAGATGAGGTCGCTCCTAGTACGCCTGCGTATAGTAAATTTGAGTTTATGATGGAAAGTGTGAAGGCAGGAGCAAGTGAGTCGTTGGGCTATATGGAAACATTAGGTAATGATTTTACTTTGGTTTTGAGTGCAGCATTAGCCCAAATTCAAAACACTTCATGGGATGGAAGTGATTTGACCTTAACCTCCCAAGACTCTGACGGAAACGATGTCGAGGCTGTGCTTTCTAAATCAGGCAGTAGATATACTGTTGAAGGTCAGTTCCTGAATACTACGTTTGATTTTACTTTTACCTACCGTGAAACTACCAACGAAGATGGTGTGATGCCTGATAACCCGCCTGAGGGTGAAGAAGATGATCGTGTATATCGTTTTGATATAGAAGATGATGGCGCCGGTGTCCAATTTGCAGCGTTCAACAAAGGTTTAACTCTTAATTTTGAAGAAGATGTTGCTGTAAGTATTCAGGTTGACTCTGTATTTACAGGTCTTGAGTCGTCGGTAGTTAGATCTTCTTTTGCCTGGGGTGATATTAAACTGGCTCAAATCGAAAATGCACCAAGATACAGTACCGATCTTGGTCGAATCTCGATTGAGGGGCAGTTAGTGTTTTCTATGGAACATGTAGCTGACACCATAACCAGATTTAATGATACTTATACTGATACAGAAGAATTTACTGTTCCAAGAGTTGATGATCGTGCCTTTGTGTTCTTGCAGTTTGGTATTTATAGCTTAACCAATCCATCTCCATCTAAGTTTCGTTTAACTGTGTCAGGTCAAGGCAATAATGTCGGTGATACCTGGCCTGTGAGTTTCTTGTATGCGGTATTGAACCAGGAAAATGTTCAAGGTGAGTTGTATGGGGCAGAGGGTTTTGGCTCGTTTGATCCAAACTACCTTGAAAATGTATGGGGTGAAAATGATTGTGATTTTCTTCCGGTAACTTACTCAATCTTATTTAATCAGAACACTTCTGATGATTATGACTTTAATGACATTGAAGTGACTTTACCAAGTTCAGGTGGCGCGAGAGACTTGGTCTATAGCATGACTCTGACTAAGCAGAGATCAGAACTGTCATCTACCACCAAGAATGAGAAAGATGACGCGAGACTATGTAGCGTGACTTATACAAACGGAAGTGTTACTGCGGATGTTGATTTCTATAAAACGAGTTCTAGTAGTGAAACTGGAAGCTATATGGGGCGTTCTTTCAACTACATAGGTTTCGGTGAGCTTTCAAATAACCATAGTTTATTGTTTGCCGAAAGTGCTGGTACGGAAGACAATCTTAGCTCCAGATCTTCATTGATGAGTTATGATGACTGTGAAAATCTAGGCTCATACGGTGGTGGCGCAGGCCGACTATACAGTTGTAATACTCCGGCTGCAGGAAGTGATGATGAGTTCTGTTTTAATAGTGGACTTTATGCTGATTTGAATGCAACTCCGATTATTGGTTCTAAGATTGAGCGTCAACTGAATGGTGAAACAGGTAATTATGAGTTAGTTGTTACCGATGAAAACTACCGCTCTTGTTCAGATGGCGAGGATTGGGAAGTTCGTTACACGGATGGAACTATCCAGGTTTTACCGGTAGATTTAAGTCTTTTCGGAACGCCTGCAAACTAATTCCTTTATGCCTTAATTTAGACACGAAAGCAGACTTGGCTTATGCTAAGTCTGCTTTTTTGTTTTATTTACACTCTCAAAGTAGCCCTCATGTACAACGAATATTTTGGTTTAACTGATCGTCCTTTTTCTATTGCACCTGACCCGCGATATCTTTATATGAGTGAACAGCATAAAGAAGCGCTGGCTCATCTGATGTATGGGGTGAATCAAGAGGGTGGATTCATACTGTTAACGGGTGAAGTAGGGACAGGAAAAACGACAGTATGTCGTTGTTTCTTGAAGCAGCTCGATGATTCCATTGATGTTGCATACATTGTGAATCCGAAGCAAACCTCATTAGAGCTTCTTGAAACCATGTGCGATGATTTAGGCATCCCAAGGGTGCAGGATGATCGATCGATTAAGTCGCTTACGGATGTTATTACTCATCGATTATTAACCAATCATGCGAAAGGCAAGAGTACGGTTCTCCTGATTGATGAGGCTCAGAATCTTTCAGTCGAAGTGCTAGAGCAACTAAGGTTGCTGACTAATTTAGAAACTGATCAGAAAAAGTTATTGCAGATAATTCTGCTGGGCCAGCCTGAGTTATTGGATATTTTGGCTAAACCTGAGCTACGACAGTTGTCTCAAAGAGTGACTGCTCGTTTTCACATGGGGCAGTTAGATCGTAAGGACATCATTCCTTATGTGCAGCATCGCTTGGCTGTTGCCGGGTGTCGGATGGCGTTGTTTCCCCTGAGCACATCAAAAATTATTGAGAAAGCCAGTGGCGGGGTTCCTAGATTAATTAACCTGATTTGTGATCGTGCGTTGCTTGGGGTGTACAGTAGTAATGGCTCAACGGTTACAACTCAGACATTGAAACAAGCAGCCAAAGAGGTCCTTGGCGAACAGCGTGAGTCAGCAAAAAGTAATGCTGCTTATTCAGGCTGGATCTGGGGAGTAGGTTCTTTTGTTTTGGTGATTCAATTCTGTTTGGTGTTAACCTGGCTTTTTTATCCCTCTGTTTTCTCAGATGAAGGTTCCGTTAAGACTGTTGTTGTTCCTTCTGTAGTCGAACCTGTTATAAAGGCTGAAACTGTAGTGCCAGCAATGCCTGACTTGGATGAGTTGTTTAACGCCTCTGCATATACGGCGTTAGCTAAATCCTGGGGTATTAATGGTATTTCAGGTAGCAAGCAACAGTTATGTGATGATCTGTCGAAGACTCTTTTGACATGTAAATCCAGAAATATTACGTGGGATAGGCTAGTCCGAATTAATCGTCCTTCAGTTGCGACGTTGTACTATCAAGGCCGGACAAGATTGTTGTTTATAGAGCGCTTGGTTCACGAGGATAATGCCATTCGCTTAGTCGTTTTAAATGAGGATGGTCAATCACTCTCCATCGAACAATCAGTATTTGAACAGCTATGGACTGGTCAGTTGGACTTCTTATGGCTTGCTCCTTCTCAGAATATGCCTTTGCTCAAGCCAGGGGATGCTCATGACTATATCCATCAAGTAAGAGAATTACTGACCGGTAGTAATGGGCGGATGTTATATGATGAAGCGTTGTCTGGTCTGGTACGACAATTTCAGACTGATATGGGTGTTACGAGCGATGGTGTGATAGGGCCAGAAACTATCATGTTGTTGAACGAAGTCAGCGGACAGGCTCCGGTGTTGCAGTCGCCAAAACCAAGTTCGCTGGTTCATGCTCAGCCTGCTTCTTCCGTTGAATCAGAACCAGCCGATAAACCATATGAAAACATTGAGTCATCCGACATCTTGGATTCAGAGTTAAAAGTTATAGGAGCCCAAGGTTAATGTCTTACATTCTTGATGCATTACGAAAATCTGAGCAAGAGCGAAGAAATCAGGAAGCAGTCACTTCATTTTCTGTAGGTACTATGGATCCTCAGTCTGGCTCTGAAACTCAAGGCAATCCTTGGGTTTGGATTGCAGTCGCCATTGTATTGTCGATCAATGTATTAGCTTTTTTGTTCATTTTTAAAGATGAAATAGTCAGTGCTGATAAGCAAGAGCAAATTCCTACTCTTCTGGGTAATAATCCTTCGAAAGATCTCTCTGCTGAGGTGAAGCCGCGATTAGACGAAGCGGTAGTTGAGGAACGTTTCGTGGAGGAGCGTCCGTTGCCTAGAGCAATACCTTCACAGGATGGAGTTCAGCTTCCTGAGAAATACTTAGCCCCTAACCAGACAAGTGCAGAGCGTTCTTTTGAATCTCAGACTCCTGAATACCAGGTTGGCTTCGAATACTCAGACGCAGATGTAATTCGCCCGAAGCCAAAAGACAGGTTAAGTGGTAGTGACAGCTTAGGCTCAGAAGATATCTCTCCGATTGGCTCCCAGGATAAAGAGATGTCACTGGCGGAACGCTATAAAGATGTACAAATGGAACAGCGGGCACCAAAGTATGAAGTGATCAATGCGTCTGAATCTGCTTCGGCACCTAATACTGTAAATCTTCGTGAGCAATTGTTAGACGGGCTTCAGGAGCCTCAAGTCATTAAACCTTCTGCTGGTCATTCTAAATCGGTGAACTCAAACCATTACAGTCAGGCTGAGGCTGAGAAACTCCCGCGAATTATGGATCTTAGCCGTGACCAACAAGCAATGATTCCTCCTATTAGATTTTCAGGCCATTTGTATTCATCCCGTCCTGAATCCAGATCTATTCGTCTGGAAGGGGTTAAGTACAAAGAAGGTGATCGGATCAGTAGAGCTGTGAGTGTTCATACGATTACAGAAGATGGTGTGGTGTTGGATTTAGAGGGTAATCTGTTTTATATCTCTTCATTCGAAGACTGGAATGGGATAAGATAGTGTTTAAATATACAGTATTCTATTTTTAGTTCCCTTCTAATGTTAAATGATGCGCTAAAAGGTGCGATTCAGGGCGCTTATCGTCAATTCCTGAACAAAAAAGAACTTAAGCCTCGTCATGGTCAGAAACAGATGATTGCTGTACTGGCCAGAACCCTAGGTAATATTCAGATAGGTGAAAAAGATTTAAGGGTTGGCACTAATCCCTATGTTGCCGTGGTAGAAGCGGGAACAGGTACAGGGAAGACCGTTGCCTATCTTTTATCCGTAATACCGATTGCCAAGTCTTATGATAAGCGTATCGTTATCTCGACGGCTACAGTCGCGCTCCAAGAGCAGATTGTGTTAAAAGACCTACCTGATGTTCAAAAGAACTCTGGACTGGACTTTAGCTTTGCATTGGCGAAAGGGCGTCGCCGTTATATGTGTCCTGCCAATTTACAATTGGCCCTTTCTCCCAGTCAGAATCAGCAAAACACCTTTCTTTTTGAAGATGAGCTGGATCAGCAAACAGATCAGGCCTTGATTCCGCTGCTGGATGAGCTTGCTCAAGCCTTTGAATCTAAAGAATGGTCTGGAGATTTGGATGATTGGCCGGATGACTTGTCAGATGAGGTAAGAGTCAAAGTAACTACAGATCAGCATCATTGTTCAGGGCGAAAGTGCCCGATGTACAGTCAGTGCCCATTTTTTGAGGCACGACAATCCCTTGAAAAGTGTGATGTGATTGTTGCAAACCATGACCTGGTGCTTTCAGATCTAAGTCTTGGAGGGGGTTATGTGCTTCCTGCGCCTGAAAGTACCTTGTATGTGTTTGATGAAGGACATCATCTGCCTGATAAGGCCATTAATCACTTTTCGTCTCAAGTTGGTCTGAATGAGAGTCGTTTGTGGCACAAACAACTTGACCGGGTGCTGGGGCGGGTTCCTCAGACACTTGCGAGTACATCCATTGCTGAGCTATGCCGGATTATTCCAATCATTCATTCTGAGTTGTCGGAATATCTACAACAACATTTTAATCTTCTTGACCATTCTGAGGGCTTACCTCGAGAGAACCTTACAGACAGTGAGCACGATAAAGCCGTTGCGCGGATTCGATTTGAACTTGGGGAGGTTCATCAAACCCTAAGAGAGCACGCAGAACAGGTTAAATTGTTATACAGTCGATTACTGACTCAATTTAATAAACTTTATGATCTGGTTGATGATGAGCTGGAAGATAAAGACCATACAGAAAAGGCAGAGCTGGAACAGCTCCAAGCTTGGCTGTCTATGGTCACGACGGAGGTTGAGCGCAGGCAGCTACTCTGGGTGCGATATTGTGCTTCTCCTGCTGAGAATTACCTACCTGTAGCAAGATGGATCGATGTTACAGATTACAATCATCAGATTGATTATCAAATCAATACCAGTCCTATTCAGGCAAGTGAAGATTTAAAAGTTTTCTTGTGGCAGCGTTGTTTTGGCGCAGTAGTGACATCTGCAACTTTAACTGCTTTAGGGTCCTTTGACCGCTTTAAAGCCAATGCAGGATTGTTTGATAATGCTGTGACGGAGCAGGTGATGAGTCCGTTTAATTGGCAAAGTGCACAGTTGGTCGTGCCTAATTTGAGATCTTTGCCAAGCCAAGAACAACAACACTCCGATGATATAGCTCTTCGCCTTCCGGATCTTACTAAGAATGATAAAGGAAGCTTGATTCTCTTTTCTTCACGTCGTCAGCTTCAGAATGTGATGAGTATTGTTCCGTCAACCTATCGTGAAAAGTGCCTGATTCAAGGCGAGATGAGTAAGCAAGAACTCATAAAGCGGCACAAGCAGCGCGTCGATCTGGGGTTGCCAAGTGTCTTGGTAGGATTGGCGAGTTTGGCTGAAGGTGTAGATTTACCTGGGGATTATTGTACGCATGTAGTTATTGCCCGAATTCCCTTTGCTGTGCCAGACGACCCAGTTGGGAAAACCCTGGCTGAATGGTTGGAGTCTAAGAAAATTAACCCGTTCTTTCATATTTCTGTCGCAGACGCTTCGGTTAAGCTGGTTCAGGCATGTGGGCGGCTTCTTCGAACTGAACAAGACTCAGGGCGAATAACCCTTATGGATCGACGAATCGTCACTCAGCGATATGGTCAGGCATTGATTAACAGTCTTCCTCCTTATACATTGGTGGTTGAGTAACTTCTCCAGGTATTCTTTGTGTCCAAGATTCAAGCCGGTTCTTTATCGTCGTCCCAAATACAGTCTGATTTTCATCAATTGGGAACGAGCTTTTTTACAGAGCTTAAGCCATCAGGAATTAGTAATCCTAACTGGGTGGCTTTAAGTAATTCGACGGCCAATTTATTGAAGCTTGATCAATCTAATGTGAAATCTGAAGACTTGAAGGTGCTGTCAGGTAATTCAGTTCTTCAAGGAAGTAATCCGCTTTCGATGATCTACTCAGGGCATCAATTTGGTGTTTACAACCCACAGTTGGGGGATGGGCGAGGGATTCTGCTTGGCGAAATTAAAGGTGAAGGCGATGACTTATATGATCTTCACTTGAAGGGCGCAGGGCTAACGCCTTATTCCCGAATGGGTGATGGGCGAGCTGTATTGCGCTCTAGCATTCGTGAATTTCTTTGTTCAGAAGCGATGGCAGCTTTGAATATCCCTACCACCCGTGCTTTATCCTTAGTGAAAGGCGACGACCAGATTATTCGGGAGAGGGTCGAGCCTTCTGCCATGGTTTGTCGGGTGGCGAAGTCTCATATTCGTTTTGGTTCGTTTGAATATTTTTACTACACAGGTCAGAAACAACAGCTTCAAGAATTGCTGAATTATACGATTCTTCGTTATTTCCCTCTTTTAAGCATTGATGAAGATGGTTATGTGGCCTTTTATCGTCAGGTGTTGGAGCGAACAGCAAAGATGGTCGCGAAATGGCAGGCGGTTGGTTTCTGTCATGGTGTTATGAATACCGACAATATGTCGATTCTTGGAGAGACCTTTGACTATGGACCGTTTGGGTTTATGGAAGCGTTTAATCCTGCCCACGTTTGTAATCATTCAGATCACTCAGGTCGATATGCCTTCAATCAACAGCCAAATATTAGTTACTGGAATTGTGCCTGTCTTGGTCAAGCGCTTTCTAATCTTCTCCCGGAAGCTGCGATAAAACAGATATTAAATGAATATCCGTCTATGTTTGGAAACTACTATCTGGCTGAAATGCGGAGCAAGTTGGGTTTTCAGGAAGAAGATGAGCGGGATGCTTCTTTAGTTCAGGAATTATTGGCTGCTTTGCACCAAAATCAGATGGATTACACAAACTTCTTTAGAGGTTTGTCGGGCGCTGATTTTATGGCTTTGACTGATTGCTCTGAGGATTCTTCTGATAGTTTGTCTCAATGGCTCGGCAAGTATCAATCACGACTGGAGGATGAAAAATATTGCCCTCAAGTTCGAATGGTTACTGCTAAGGCATCAAATCCCAAATATATTTTAAGAAACTACCTGGCTCAAATAGCAATTGATAAGGCTGAGAAAAATGATTTCTCGGAAGTAAATGTATTGCTGGATATTTTATCCCGACCCTATGAAGAGCAGTTTGAGAATGATGCGTATGCCCAAAATACTCCGGAATGGGGTTGTGGGTTACAAGTTAGCTGCTCGTCGTAGCTCCAATAGCAATAATCATAAAAAGGTGGCCCGTGGCCACCTTTTTTGTGTTTGATTGATCAAGTCTGATTACTTGTTTTGAGGCAGTTGCAATCTCATGTTAATTGCATTTTGTAAAGCTTGATTGATGCTTAGAATGTCACTGTTGACCCCACCAGGAGGAAGTCGGGATTCAAAATCAGCAGGGAGAGGGATATACAATCTTCCATCTACACCGTCAAAGCTAATTTCAAGGTTGTTTACAACCAAGCCGGAGTCTGTAAGATTCGTTAGGGGTTGTCCTGTTTCAGGATGGGTGAACCCCTTGTCGATCAAGTCTTGTACGGAATAGGTAAAATTATCGCCTAGGACGAAACCATCCGGCGCGCCAGCAATTTCTCTTGGTGGCAAAATCAAATCTTCTGTTTGAATAGCTGGTTGACTAGCAACTTCTAGAGAGGCTTCAACACGAGCTGAATCCCAGGACTGGTTAGCTTCTAAAGCTGTGAGAGTTGTTTGCGTCGCACCATCTTTAAGTTCTTCTTCTCGATCTACTTGTTCTGGGCTTGGTTCGCCTGGGCGAATATTTACATTTACCACTTTCTTAGCCACTTTTTCCCGAGTGGCTTTAGGAATGTAAATGGTCGAATCTTTAATATAAGCCGAGTTCAGTTCGTTAGGTGTCAGTTCAACTACTTCTGCCAGCGTTACAGATGACGCCAATAAAGTTGTCGCTGTAAGCATGGTGGCTGTGAATGCCGTTGTTAAAGAAGGCCGTGTGAATTTACGTGCCTGTTTTGATAGAAAGTTACTGAGTTGCATAGCGGTAATCCTATAAGTCTTATCTCAAAGAGATGCTGACA
Source organism: Litoribrevibacter albus (assembly GCF_030159995.1). Lineage (NCBI taxonomy): Bacteria > Pseudomonadati > Pseudomonadota > Gammaproteobacteria > Oceanospirillales > Oceanospirillaceae > Litoribrevibacter > Litoribrevibacter albus. The sequence goes on from NZ_BSNM01000014.1 coordinate 82,731, forward strand.
TTCCGTTTTCAGTTACAGCTCAGAAGAAAACGCTGATCAAAGTATGACAGTTAGTATACCCAGATTATCCTGTTACTGTGGGTTATGTTTTAAAACAGTGTGTATCACTAAATTATGTTCAAAGTAAACAGTGAATAAATCATATTCCCAAGTAGTTATTGGTGGCTTACCAACCGGGCCTGATGTCGAGACCGGTATGCCGTATTTGGATTCAACTGCTTTCATATTCATACCATTGGATGGGCGCGGTATGTCTTGTAGTTCTGGTGATTGTTGAGACACAGGCACTACGACTTCGTCGGCATAAGATGTGATTGCAAAGCCGCCCACACTGCTTACAAGTACTGTGGTTAGGAGTAGCGTTGATAATTTCTTCATTGGCCTAGTCTCTGTTTTCGTCTTTCTTCTAATTGTTTATGGAAAATTCGTCGTGCAATGCGATCACGATCTTGATCACCAATATTCACGAATTGAAGGCCGTATCGATAAATAGGCCCTAATTCTTCGTTGTCGGTTGAAAAAGATACGCATGTAATAACTTTAGCGTAGAGTTCGAAACTTAGGTAGTCCGGCATGAAAATCAAATTAAGCGCTAATAAACTACCTACAGGGCGTTCAATGCTGTTGTAAAAGTCGACGCCGGTTTCACTGATAGAAACTTTTTGTTCTGGAAATTTTGTTGCATCAGGGTGTGCCGAAATAATCAACTGTGCTAGTGATTGAATCTTTGAGTTTTGAATTTTGAAATATTTTGCTGTTGCGGAAGAGTCGGATTCCACAGCATGAAGTAACTGACCTTCTTCCGCCTGAGAGGAAATAATTTGGTTCAGGAGTTTGAAGTGATTCGGTAACGGAAGAGGGTGCTCTTCATTGTCCGTAGGCAGTTCAGAAATTGACGAAAGCCTAATGACGGCTTGGTCTTTTATTCGAATGTATTCTCTTTGCTCTGACATCATGGTTACCGCTGTTTACTCATGCTTAGGTATTCTAGGCTAACTGTAGATTTTTTATAAGGTTTTTCTTGATATTAAATGAAGCCTGGATCACACTACTGAGCTCTTGTCTTTAGCTTATTTATTAAGCTTTTCTTACAATCAAAAAGAAGATTATGCGAACCAATATTCCTTTGCTGGTTGGGCTTAGATACACCCGAGCCAGGCGTCGAAATCATTTCATTTCATTTATCTCCTTAATATCCATGATTGGTCTAATGCTTGGTGTAGCGGTATTGATTACTGTGCTATCGGTCATGAATGGCTTCGATCGTGAGTTGCGCTCTCGAATTCTTGGTATGGTACCTCATGCAACAATCACCGCGCAGGGTGGTATGCATGATTGGCAATCGATCGCGGAGCAAGTAAAAAAGAATGATGATGTGCTGGGTGTTGCTCCTTTTATTCATGCTGAGGGGATGCTCACTCACGCAGGTAACGTAAAAGGCGCTTTAGTCACTGGAATTGATCCTGAGTTTGAACCAGATGTATCAATCGTGGCAGATCATATTATTGAAGGTGAGCTTGAGGATCTGGAATCCAGCCGTTTTGGAATTATTCTTGGGAACCTCCTGGCTGCCCAGTTAGGCGCTGTGGTGGGGGATAAAGTGACATTGGTACTTCCTGAGGCCAGTCTTTCTCCTGCGGGTGTTTTGCCAAGATTAAAGCGCTTTACTGTGGTTGGTGTTTTCAAGGTTGGAGCAGATCTGGATGCTTCAGCGGCGTACATTCACATTCGTGACGGAGCCAAACTCTTTCGTCTTGGTGATGCTGTGCATGGGGTTCGCCTTAAGTTGGATGATTTATTCCAGGCTCCGTATGTGGCTTGGCGGTTAGCCGCAGATCTTCCAGGGCGTTACTACGCAAGCAGTTGGCTTCGCAGTCATGGAAATCTATTCCAAGCCATTCAAATGGAAAAGAAAATGATTGGTTTGCTGTTGTTGATGATTGTCGCTGTTGCCGCGTTTAACATCGTTTCAACTTTGATCATCATGGTAACGGAAAAACAAAGTGATATTGCAATCATGCGAACAATGGGGGCAGCGCCCAGAACTATTATGGGGATCTTTGTTGTTCAAGGGTTTGTGATTGGTTTGGTCGGAACTGTGCTTGGTACAGCACTTGGCGTGCTGCTGGCGCTTACAGTTTCAGATATTGTTACGTTCATCGAAGATTTATTCGGTGTCAAAGTACTTGACCCGAATGTTTATTTTATCAGTTATTTGCCGTCTGAATTGAGAATGGAAGATGTTGGCTTAATCGCAGTCGCTGCTTTGGTTCTGAGTTTATTAGCAACGTTATACCCTGCTTACCGAGCATCAAAAATCCAACCGGCGGAGGCTCTAAGATATGACTGATGTAATTTTAGAATGTAGCAATGTCTCGAAGACCTTTGTGGATGGCGATCTTAAAACTTCTGTTTTACATGATATTAATCTGCAGATTCATGCAGGTGAGATGTTAGCCATTACTGGTGCTTCGGGCTCAGGTAAATCTACCTTGTTAAACTTGTTGGGTGGGTTAGATCTTCCAACCAGTGGTGATGTGAAACTGCTTGGGCAAAGTTTTTCTGCGCTTTCAGAGCGTAAGAAAGGACTTCTTAGAAATACGAATCTTGGGTTTGTGTACCAGTTTCACCATCTACTCCCTGAATTCTCAGCGGAAGAAAATGTTGCAATGCCTTTATGGATTGCAGGGGAGGGAAGGAAGTCAGCCCTTGCAAAGGCAAAGCATTTGTTGGATCAGGTTAAACTATCCCATCGATATACTCATAGAGCGGGAGAGTTGTCTGGTGGCGAGAGGCAGCGTGTTGCGATTGCAAGAGCTTTGGCGGCAGATCCTTGCTGTGTTCTTATGGATGAGCCTACAGGAAATCTGGACTCAAATACGGCAGAACATATTCACGACTTGATTAAAACGATTAATTCCCAGATGAATGTCGCGTTTGTCATCGTTACGCATGATTTGACGTTAGCAGAACGTATGGACAGTCGTTTGAATTTGGTGGAAGGGTCCATTGAATTCCACTCAAAAAATGAAGTCGCCTAACTATTCTTGGTGACTTTCCAATCTAATCTTGTACGCTCAGTTTTGCTCTACGGGCTGCGCGTGCTTTCCATTTTTTAATCACGCGGTAGCGCCAGACTACCTGAACCGTAACATATCCGGTAATCGCCAGGATTACCCCTGTAACAGCGGAACCAAAGTAGAGGGGCTGCCAGACCACCGAAAGTCCATTTGCTAGCCATTCAGTTGTGAACTCAAAACTATCGACGGGCTCGGTACCAAGTAGCCATGCGCCAAATTTATACGTAGCGAAAAAGAGTGGGGGCATGGTGATAGGGTTGGAAATCCAAACCAAACCCAAGGAAAGAGGAATGTTGGCTGTTAAATAGAAAGCCAGGAAGGCAGCTGGGACCATCTGAAATGGCATGGGAATCATACACCAGAATAAGCCGATTAACGCTGCTCTAGATACCGATCTGCGATTAAAGTGCCATAGATTGGGCTCGCTAATTAGACTGTGCATGAATTTTAAGGAGTTAATAGCCAAAATCTCTTCGCGTGAAGGTATTTTGAATTTAAGGTCGTTCAATGCCATGTCTAAATTTCACAGAATCCGATTAGAACCAACGTGCTGATTCACTTACTAGCGCTTTCAGCGTTATATCATAGTTATATTATTGCTTACTTGCATGATCAGCCTGCTAAGTGGCTTGCCTTGTTCTTAACCATAAGCGTCGGCTATTTTACCTTACGGCGTCCTAAAGTCATTGTCTTATTTTGTTTAATCAGTTGTTTACCTGTAATCGCGCAACTTTTGGACGTGCAGGAACGCATGATTTTTCCCTTCGATAAATTAAGCATTTCAATGCGTTTAGTTGTGATGAATGACTCGGCATCTAAGTCTTGGGGCAGTCAGGGTGTCTTTGATGTTTTAGCGGCTGAGGGATGTGTGGAGCGATATTATCATGTTTGCACAGAATTGATTGGGCATCAGGTGATGCTCAATGATTATCAAAATACAGGGTTTTTAGCTGGGCAAATAGTAGAGGGGAATGTTGTTCTTAAACCAGTCTTGGGCTTTCTGAATCCTGGAGGGTTTGACTATGAGCATTGGTTATTCAGTAAAGGCATCGTCGCCAAGGGGTATTTTTCGGGTTATCCAGCAATTATAGGGTCTTCTGGTGTTCAATCATGGAGTGATCGGATAAACCAATTTATTGAATCTCAAGCGGCTAACTCAGGGCACAAGGATCAAGCTATCTCAAATCGAGGAAAAGGACTTCTAAAGGCGTTAATTTTAGGTGATCGCTCAGCGGTAGATGATGAGGATAGAAGGATTCTTGCTGAATCCGGATTGATTCATCTATTTGTAATCAGTGGCTTGCATATCGGTTTGCTGTTCGGCGTGATTTATCTGTTTTGTAAGTGTGTTCTTGTGGGTGTTCAGCAAACTGTTCCTGTTTCGACTGCTTGGTTAATGAAAGTTTGCGCGATTTTAGCGCTTATTGTGGTTTGGTGGTATGTGGATCAGATTGGTTATCCTACGCCTGCACTCCGTGCGCTTTTATTTATATCGATCTGGTTAGTTGCACGGCTTTTAGGTTTTGAATTTTCTATTTTTCAGATACTTAGTCTGGCTGTATTTATCATATTATCACTTTTCCCTTATGAAGTAGTTTCGTATGGCTTTTGGATGTCATTTTTAGCGGTTCTTGCATTGGCGCTTGTTACTGTGAAGCCCCTGCCGTTAACCAAAACTAATCTAAGGTCTGACTCTGGTAGTAAGAATTTTCCGGGCAAGAATTTTTTACTGCTTGTCTTTATATCATTGAAATCCCAGCTTTATATTCTGGTTTTGCTTTTGCCATTAGTGTTGACTTTTGGGACACAAACCAGTGTGTTAGCTGTACTTTGGAATCTTTTGCTAATTCCCGTGTTTAGTGTTTTGGTCATACCTGTATTGCTCATTGCTTCAAGCGTCTTTGATATTTTTCCTGGATTTTCTTTTGATATTTTCACGGTGGTTGGTGATTCCTTGGTTTATCTTATTGATTGTTTGTCTTGGGCTAATTCAGAGTCGCCACGTCTTGGCGTGATACATTTTACGGATAAGCTTGCTCTTGCTTTGGGATGTGGGCTGCTTTGTCTATTTCCTTTTTCTCGCAGATTCAGGCTTGCTGGTTTTGCGATGTTGTCTAGCCTGTTGGTGATGATGCCTAGTCAGAAGAACCCTATGGATGTGTGGTTTTTGGATGTTGGTCAGGCGCTGTCAATTGTGTTGATTAAGGATCATCGAGCGTTTATTTACGACACGGGTTTTTCTTTTGGCTCGTTTAATGCGGCTGATAGTGTGATTGTTCCTTTTTTGAGAAGTCAAAATGTTGAAGCGGTGGATGTGTTGGTGGTGAGTCATCAGGATTTGGATCATAGTGGAGGGATGAAAGCTTTGTTGTCTAGTTCCTATGTTCCGTCGGTATTGATCCAAAACTTTACCACTTTAGATTCCTATGGGGGCGAGCAGAAGCCGTGTGACAACTCATTAAGTTTTAAATGGCAGGGCGTCTCGGTGAGAGCTTTATGGCCAATGGTGTCTACTGTCGGTACTAAAGGTAATGATCTCAGTAGTAACGACTCTTCTTGTGTTCTTTTGCTGGAATACCAAGGGCATGAGGTGCTGTTAACCGGGGATATTACTGCTCGTGTTGAACGAACACTCATTGAGGCGAATCCGGATGTGTTTGAAGATGGTGTTGAACTTATTTCTGTTCCTCATCATGGCAGCCGGACATCCAGCTCAGATAGGTTTGTTAAACAGGTAAAATCAAAATGGGCGGTTGTTTCCAGTGGCCCGTTGAATCGTTTTCGTCATCCAAATTTGGATGTGGTAAATCGGTATTTCAATGCAGATATAAAGCTGATGAATACGGCAGACGAAGGGGCTGTTCATTTTGCGGTTCTTTCTAGCGGTCAACTGGCTTATCTACCGCAGTCGGTGGAGGAAAAATCCCCCTATTGGCGAACCATTCGGGTCAGGCAATGATTGTTTTTGCGATTGAGTTAAAAAACCTTTATTCTCAGTCCGTTATTATATAGCCCACTGAAATACAGGGAGATTTAAGCGTGTTTGAGCTAGTTAAAGCCGGTGGTTGGTTGATGTATCCAATCCTTGCGTGTTCTGTGATTGCAATGGGGATCATTATTGAACGATTTTGGTCATTAAGAGCAAGCAAAGTAGCTCCTAGAAAATTGTTGGCACAGGTTTGGGTTTGGATTCAGAATACCGAGCTTGATAAGGACAAACTTCGAGCTCTAAAACAACAGTCCATGTTGGGCAGTGTTTTCGCTGCAGGTTTGAATAATTCATCGAAAGGGCGTGAAGTGATGAAAGAGAGCCTGGAAGAGCAGGCGAGTCACGTAGCTCATGAGATGGAACGCTATCTGAATACGTTAGGTACTGTTGCCTCAATTACGCCTTTGTTAGGACTGTTGGGTACCGTAATCGGAATGATCAAAGTCTTTAATGACATTATGTTGCAGGGCACGGGGAATGCTAATGTTTTGGCAGGAGGTATCAGTGAAGCACTGATTACGACGGCTGCCGGTTTGACAGTCGCTATTCCTGCGATGATTTTCTACCGCTACTTCACCCGAAAAATCGATGAGCATTTGGTATTTATGGAACAGGAGTCCATTAAGCTGGTCGAAGTGCTGCAAGGAAACCGTAAGGTGGATATGTCAGAGGGAGACTGATCTTGAATTTTCGAACGAAAAAACGAGAAGATGTTTCAGTAGATCTGACACCTCTTATCGATGTTGTTTTCCTGTTGCTGATTTTCTTTATGGTATCCACGACCTTTACCAAAGAAACTCATTTGGAAATTGATTTGCCTGAAAGTTCAGCTGAGGCCGAAATGTCAGAGCAGGTAGAGCTTATTGAGATTGTTGTTAACTCCAGTGGTGGTTATTCGGTGAATGGAAACAGTCTGATCAATAATCAGTTGGACACATTAAAGCGAGCCATCCAGAAAGAATCCAATGGCAACACCAAATTGCCAATGGTTGTGACGGCTGATGCCAGTGTTGCTCATGAATACGTGGTTAGAGCTATGGATGCAGCAGGTCAATTAGGCTTTACCAAGTTGAGTATTACTACCAAACAGGCACAGTAGACATGAGTTCTGTTGAACGAGCTTGGTATGAGGGGGCGAAGTGGCTAACGTTACTTCGCCCTTTGAGTTATTTAGCGCACCAGTTTGCACGTTCTAAGCGTGCGCGTTTTCTTGCATCTAAACCTATCAACTACTTTGTGACCCATGATGGTTTCGAAGTGCCTGTGGTGGTCATTGGTAATATTTCAGTGGGCGGAACGGGGAAAACCCCGTTCACCATCGCCTTAGCTAAACACCTTGAAGCTAAAGGTAAGCGTGTCGGTATTGTCAGTCGAGGCTATGGCAGTAAATTAAAAACTTTTCCTTATGAAGTGCAAAGCAATTCATCTCCCGATGACTCTGGCGATGAACCGCTGCTGTTGAAGCAACGATTAGGGTGTCCGGTTGTAATTTCTCCTAATCGAGTAGAAGCGTTGCAAGAAATTACGAGTAAGTATACTTTGGATGTTGTTTTATCTGATGATGGGATGCAGCACTATCGGATGCCTCGGACCTTGGAAATTGCATTAGTTGATGGGCGTCGAGGGTTAGGGAATGGGCGTATGTTGCCAGAAGGCCCACTCAGGGAGCCTGTTGACCGGTTAGCCAGTGTGGACTTCGTGGTTGTGAATAGTGCAGATCAATCCTTTCCAGAAGAATTTTCATATGATTGGGCTGCTTGGTTCAAAAATAATTCCTTTCACAAGATGGGGATTGTGCCAGGCGATTTTTATCGCCTTGATTCCGATGAAAAGGAAGTCATTACTGGTGAGACAGTGTATGCGGTTTCGGGAATTGGTAATCCTCAGCGATTCTACAATACATTGGATTCTCTTGGGTTAAAGTACCACCCCAGACCTTTTAAAGATCACCATAAGTACGAATTACTGGATTTTGTTGATATGGCCGATCAACGGATCGTTATGACGGAAAAAGACGCTGTAAAATGCCGAAACTTGGATCTCGGTAATGCGGTTTATCTCTCTGTAGAGGCCGAATTGGATTCTTCGTTATTAGATCAGATATACGATCGACTTTTTTAGTTGGAGTTTGTATGAGTTTTTCAGTTGTTATTCCTGCGAGATATTCTTCTTCTCGTTTGCCTGGTAAGCCACTTAAAGATATTGCCGGCAAACCTATGATTCAGCATGTGTATGAAAGGGCATTAGAAAGTGAAGCGAAAGAAGTCATCATTGCCACTGACGATCCTCGTATTCAACAGGTTGCTGAAGGTTTTGGTGCAAAGGTTTGTATGACAAATCCTGATCATGCTTCCGGAACAGATCGCCTTCAGGAAGTGGTTTCTCAGTTGAACTACTACGCTGATGACATTGTTGTGAATGTCCAGGGGGATGAGCCTTTAATTCCGCCTCGTGTTATCAATCAGGTAGCGCATAACCTGTCTGCTGAGCAGGAAGCGAGCATTGCAACTCTTTATGAACCGATTGAGCGTATTGAGGATGTATTCAATCCCAACATTGTTCAAGTGGTAACAGACAGAAATGACTTTGCTTTGTATTTCTCCAGAGCTCCTATTCCTTATGCGCGTGATGATTTTGCGAGCTCAAAAGAAGTCATGCCGAAGGGTGTGAATTTCAAACGTCATATTGGTATCTATGCTTACCGAGTAAATCTTCTTAATAGTTTTGTTAAGTGGGATGAAGCTCCCATTGAATCTACAGAGTGTCTTGAGCAGTTAAGAGCACTTTGGAATGGCGCTAAGATTCATGTTGCTCTTGCTGATGAAATTCCGCCTGGCGGAGTGGATACAGAAGAAGATCTTGAACGTGTTCGCGCGTACTTTGCAAAACAGTCCTAAATAGTAATGAAAGTGCTGTTTGTTTGCCTTGGGAATACACAGACTAGTTTCTAACTTATTGAAAATATTAAATAAAAATAATCGTTACGTAAAATGAACGTAAAACTTTTGGAAAACTATTTAAGTGTTTACGTTCAAATCTGCGCTTACATCTGTCCACTGAATGCCGTGGCCATCCAAGTAGTGATTAGTCATTTTCTCATCTGTGTGGCCCAACAAGGCTTGTGGATCAATGCCCTGTTCTTTATACAAGTGAGCACCCAGAGATCGAATTTCATGAAACGTTGGGCGGGCGCTTTTTTCAAGGTCATCAAACAAACCTGTTTTTTCGCGGGCTGTAGCAAACCCTCGAGTAATATTGTCGGGTTGTAGTCTTTGGCCTTTTTTCACTTCCCACTTCAGGGCCCCTGAAGAGGTTCTTGTAATCATCTGATGTATGAGAAATTGAGAGAGTACGCCAGTATTTCGACATGATTTGATAATGGAATTAAGTGCTGGGGTGACTTGAATTCTCAAATATGCAGCTTTGTTGGCGCTATCTTTTCGGCTGCCTTTTTTGGCTTTTGATGTTTTCTTTTGTATTACGTGTAAATACCCATCTTTAATATCCGAGAATTTCATATTTGAAATATCTTCCCGGCGCTGCAAAGTCAGTAATGCGAGCATCATTGCATTTCTAATGTGTATTGGGGCAGAGTTGTATATTGTATCGAACTGTTCTTTTGTTAATCGTTCTCGCTGAACTTTAACCGTGATTGGGAGTGTCTTTTTAGCAGGATTTGATTCAGTTAGGCCATTACCAACGGCAAAGTCAAAGCACTTAATCAGAGCACTTCGTAAGCGGGCGGCCATCCTTCTTTTATTTTCACTCACCCACTTATCAAGAAACTCTGAGCAATGAAAAACAGTGATATCCATAACAGGTATATCTCCGAGGTGTTCTTTCATTAATGTGGTGTCATACTTCAGTTGATCAACTGTCTTTTTGGATAAGTCTTCACTTAGTCGAAGTTCAATATATTTTTCAATCCAGCTGGCAAACGTGTTAGCCCTGCCTATGACTTTATCAACCAGTCCGTATTCAATTGAAAGCATCGAGTTTAACTGCTGAGCAGCTAAGATTGCCTGCATCCGGTCTGATCCCATTCCGTGCCGGGTATTGGCAACAGGGTGTTTGTAGACGTAGTAGACCTTTTTCTTCCTTTTTTCCGCGTACAGGTTTGTCGGAAGATCAAAATTCCCTTTTTTACGTGGTCTGTTCATTAAACGGCCTTTAATACTCTATTCACAAGTCTGTCAGAGGCTGTTTCCTGAACATAAACGAACCATGTCCCGCCAACTTTAGTGCCCGGAACTGCCCCTGACTGAATCCAATTTACAACAGTTCTTGGTGTGGGTCTGGAATTCTCAGTAAATTCCTGATCTAGGTATTCTTCAATGCTCATTTTCCTTGGCATATTACACCTCTTACTTTCCAATAAATTTAAATAAAGAAAACATGTGCTTTGTCTTGCGTGTTTTCTCGTATGCTCTAACTGCTGATAACAGGTTGTTATGTACCTGTTCAAGCCCCATTTGGTTGTTCCAGCACTGAGGGCAGAAATACTTACCACTGCCTGTTTTAATGATTCTTGTGTCGCACTCTGCGCATTGCATGGTATTCAAAAAACAGTACTGCAACTCAGGATTAAAGTTGGGTGGTTACGCCCGTTAAATCGGTCTATGCTGTTCTCTTTCTCTTCCAAAAGATTAAGGATGGTCTTATGAAAAAGTGTTTTATATTGATAATGGCGCTGGTACTGACTGGTTGTTTTGGTCCTGGTAAATACCAAATTAAAGATGCACGCGAAGTTGTCAGTATGGATGGCTACTACAGCGTTAATAACCGTATTTCTACCAAGTCGGTTGCTGGTGGCTTGCATGTAGATGATACGGGTGTATTCATTAACCCGTTCGCTTTTGATAAAGCCAATGGCGAAGTCATGACGGGTTTCAAGATAACTAATAAAACGTTTTACGATACCTTCTATGGTTCGCCAAACTCTCTGGGTAATCTGCAAGTTATTACCTTCGAAATTGACGGTGAAAAGCATGACTTCGACATCATGGACACTAATAGTGACTGGGGTAGCATTGGCTACAATACGGCTATAGGGTCGGCCGGCTCGTCTATTACGGAAACCGGAGTCGCTTACATTAATAAAGATGTAATGCTTAAGATTGCTCAAGCCAATACTTTGATCGTCTATATTTACGGCACTGAGCGCTCTGTGAAATATGATGCTGAAGATGTTAGCCAATCGTTTCATGTAAATTTAAACCAGTTTGTTGATTCTGTTTTGCTAAAAAATGCCCGTACTGCAGAACCGGGCTAATGGGCTAGCATAGGATCAGGGGTTAAACGGTATGCTTAATAGTGCGAAGGTAAGCCAGGAGATGGTTTGCACGAGCACTATTTTTAACGCAGACAATTTTGTTGCCTCTCTGAAACTTAAACACGAAGCCTTCTTTTGCAAGAGTTCTGGCTGAAATTAGGCTGTTCATTAACATGGTCCTTCTAGTAGCAAAAAGTCTTCTCTTCGGTTTCTGGCGTTTGAATTGACTCGCGCAGAACGTTGTATTCTTACTGGCTCAACACCTTCAAGATTCATTGCGTAATTTACAGAGCCAACAAGTAGAGCAAGGCATAAGAACTCAACAATCCCTTTTCTCAATAGCACTACGGCTAGCTCGGTTCTGTTATCTACCCCCATCTTAAACATGGCGTTCATTAAGCGCTTTGAGACTGTGTATGGAGATATTTTCATTTCCTTGGCTATCTCTTTATTAGAAAGCCCTTCCATAGACCATAGCGACGCTTCAAGCTCTCGATCAGCAAGACCTTGATTTTTATTCCCTTGCACAGTTCTGATTTTGATAGCGTCTTTGTTCATTTGCCTGGTCTGCAGTTGTTTACTTTGTGTATGTATATAAACATAAACTTTATATTTATTTTATGCAAGAAAAAATTCAGACAAAAAAAACCGCCAAACGGCGGTTTTATTTATTCGGTAGGGTAGTTAATGTAAGCAGGCGGCCAGGTGGCCCGCTATCGTTAGCGCAGGTCTTTTTTGCTTTGCTGGCTGATGCTACTTTTTTCATGGCGGCTAGATAGCCTAAAAAGTAATCAACTTTATTTGAAACAGCAGGGTGGTTTTGGCAAATGAACCTGTCAGGCTCATTTCTGATGAGGCGCTGGGCCTCTCGTAAAGCAGTATTGTTTATCATATCCAGTCCTTGTTTTCATTTTTATTTATCCTAGCGCTATACCCATAGTTATGGTGTGTATAATGATAAACACGGTCTACAATGAATGAAAGCTAGATAATTTCTCTCAGTAGAAATTATAACGATTGCAATTTCTCTATATAGAAAATGTGGTGCAAATATCGACGACGATGTAAAGCTGTATCTCGATAGGAAGCGGAGAAGAGCAAGAGCAGATTTTAGAAAGCTAATTAAGGATGAGTTAAAGTACGAATTAAAAGATATCAGTAAAGAGCTAGGTGTCAGACAGTCTGCTTTTAGCAAAAAACTGAACTGCACACAGGAATTTACTGAACTTGAATTAATGTATTTTCAAGAATACAAGGGTATCAGTATTAGACAGGTATTAACTGGAGAGCCAGAAAGCTTTAGTGATGCAGCTGAGGAGTTGGCTGCGTTCATAAGGGAGATTGGACTGGGTGCTGATGCTGTAATGAGTATTAAAATTGCGCTAGAGGCTGCGTACAAAAAGGGCAAGGAGTCTAATGAAGATTAGACCTTGCCACCTCTGAAGATCACTTTACCAATGATAATCGTGTTTTTGTCTTGATTGGCCGAGATGGTTTCCTCTCTGTAAGAGTTGTTATCCGTCTTTACCAAAACAGAACCGTCAATTAATAACTGAAGTCGACGTAGCTGAATGTCATTATTGTACTTGATGGCAAAAATGCCTGGTTCAGTAATGCACTTATTTTCCGTGTCAATCAGAACGGTACTGCCAGGCTGAATCAACGGAATCATTGCGTCGCTGGTGGATTTTGCATAACCCACGTATCGAGCACTGCCGGTGCTTTCAGATATCCATTCAGTAAGAAAGGGGCGGGCCTCTTTGATTATTAGTTCGCCCGATTCTGTGACACGAGGAATAAGGATTACCTCTTGCGTTGGGAGATCACCGTCTTGATCCCAGCTTTTTGCAGCCTTGAATGTACCTGTTGACTCTGTTTTGTAGCTGGCCGGAGTTTCCTTTACACCGTAGTTTATCTGGCTATCTCTAGTCGCCCCTATGGCTTCTGGTGCTTCCAAGCCACCATAGATTGAGATGAAGCAGTCTCTAAGATATTCAACGCCGAAAATGCAGCTTTTTGCATTGATGGCGATCGCGTGCGTATCACCCTCGGTCGTCAATAATTCTAAATCGTCATAAGTCTGTTCACCGGGTGTGTAGGGCTCAGAAACGTACATATCGCGCTTATCAAGTACGCAATACCAGGCCGCTTTTTTGTATCTTAGCTTGATGAATGGAGTAAATTTGGCTGTGTCGACAATCGCCCCTAAGTCGTGAATCCAGTCTTCACTTGTGAAAGATTCAATTTCCCAGCCATGCGCGCTCATTAGCTTCTCAAAGAAGCGCTTAAACTTCGCGCTGTCGCAAATCTTATTGTTTGAATCTAGCCAGTCTGTGGCAATGGAGCCATCCATCATGGATATAAAAAACGAGCGATTCCATTGAATGGCGTCAGCAACGATACCCATTGCCTCTTTAGGTATGGATCTTCTGACAAACCAATTATTAATTCGCTGGTTGGATGGGGCTGATGGATCTATGCGGCGAGCAAGTTCAGCCTTGCTGACGCCCAGACCTTCCATACGAAGATTGATGATTTCCATTGTTCTGTTCATGCCTCGAATTATGAAACAACCCGGATAATTTATATATAAACGGAATGTTTTCAACGTTGTTTATGTTGATAAACATTGTGTATAGTAATAAACTTGGTGATTCAAGACTGAAGGCAGGGATAAAAATGCAAAGACTTTTAGAAGTGTTCGAATCTAAACAAAACATCGCTGAGCTAGTAGGCATCACGCCTGCGGCTGCTGGTCGATGGTTTAAGACCGGACAAGTTCCAGCGAAACAGGTTTTGAAAATTGAAAAGCTTTCAAATGGTGAACTTCACTGTTCCGATATTCGTCCTGATTTATATCCGCCTGAGCGTTTTAAATCCGTTTGATGATTAACAGTTTATGGAATGTTGATGGTGATAAACAGACCGTTGATGAGGCTGTTTTTTCATCCAGTAAAACTAACAAGCAATAAAAAAGCCAGCGAATGAGGCCAGCTTCTTTAATTGCACTACCTTGAGTTTCGAGGCACAGGTAATGAAAGGGAATATATCTCAGAACGAACGGAATGACAAACCCATTTGGTTTGGTGCTGATTTCGCGAAAGATCGCGATTTCTCTCGTCATTGTTTGACACAAGAAAAGCCTAAGTACTATGATAATCATTCACTGGCAAAATCCAGTGACGGGATTGGAACCCCGAACATCAAAAGAGGCGCACAAAGTCGCCCATTTGCTATCGCGGCTTTTTTTGTGCCTGTACTTTCTGAAAGTGCAGAGCATGCCTGCGCGTGTCACATCTGTTTAAGGTGGGCTGGATGGGGAACCTTCGGGTTCGCCGTTTCTCTTTTGGCGGTAGTTCCAACCCGTTCAGCTCACCGCCCCTATGAGATTGGAACCTCTTTGGTGGCGGTTACATTACCAACATCAAAAGAGGGCTCAGCCATGCCTACGCTGACCAATGCACCTACGTGTGCAAAAAATGCCAAACGCATTACCGATAAGCAAGTTAAGCACTTAGAAAACCGACTTGCTCAGCTTTCCCGTTATTTCCGTACCCGCCGAGGGCAATACAGCCTTATCAATCCGCTTATAGCGGGTTTGTGCTATTTCCTTCGCTGCGGTCACATCCGAAACATCAAAACCAATCAATACGCCGAAGCTCAGCTTTGGATCGAAAACGCTTATCTGAAAGCTCAGGAAATGAGAGTGCAGGTAGATAAGCTGGAATCCGACTGTATTAAAGAAATCATCCGAGGCGAGCAAGGAGGTGCGGCGTGAGCAACGTTTACGAACTATCGTCCGCTGGTGGCGATCAAGAGGCACCGAAGAAGATGGCAACACTGGAAGACGGTTACTACCAAGTCGCTCACCAGATCGGCATCGCATTATGTAAGGCTCGTCTCAGCGATAGAGAAAGCCGTCTTGTGCAAGCAGTGATGTTTAAGACATTCAGCTACCACAAGAAAATGGATTGGATATGCAACGAGCAATTATCTGAGTTAACAGCGATTGATATTGGCAATATTGGTAAAACCAAATCTCAGTTAGTAAAGCGTAAGATCTTGGTGTCTGAGGGTAAAAAGCTGGGTCTTAACCTCATTACTGAAGACTGGCAGCTTGAGCCGATAAAGAATAAGCGAGGCGGTAAGAAGAGTCTTCTAACTTTGGTTGAAAAGTCGGGATCGACTCAGAAAAAAGTCGAAGCCAACTTAAACCAAAAAAAGTCGAAGCCGACTTTCGGAAAAGTCGAAGCTGACTTTCGAAAAAGTCGAAGCCGACTTGATTTCGAGTCGGGATCGACCCCCACAAAAGAAGAAACTATTACAAAAGAAACTATTACAAAAGAAATATCTGTTCAAAACGACGATCCACCGGACGAAATAAATTCACCCGTTGAGACCAAACCCAAACGAACCAAAAAACCGGATTCGTTCAAAAAATTCTTTGCCCAATACCCTGCCCACCGGAAAGGGGGGACGGACGCACAAGCCTGGAAAGCTTGGAATTCAGAAAAGTTGGCCGATCAGGATGCTGAAGACGCACTTGCTTGGCTAACCACCACGCAAGCCAATAACCCTGATTGGGGAACGTTGGCAAATCACCAATTCGTGTTTGGGATTACCAAGTTCATTCGTGAACGCATCTGGCTAACCCCGATGCCATTGCAGCGCCAGCAACCCCAATCCGGTGCAAACTGGGTGCCTGACGACGAAGGAAATTTCTACGACGTAGAAAACCCTAACCCTTTCATTCACTCAACGTGCTTGGAGGATTTCTAATGCAAACGGTAACCCAAATAACCCAAGGCATGACTAAGCAATCTCAGCCAGCCAAGCCAGCCCAAGGTGAGTTTCAACAAAAACCCGCTAGGGAATTGAGCCCTGATGCTGTTCGCATTGTGAATTATTTGTTTCAAAGACTGCGCTCGTGCTTCCCAGCATGGAAGAATTCATTTCCTGACGCTGATTCCTGGAAGCTGGCAAAACAGGCATGGGTTGATGCGTTCATTGAGCATGGTATCTGTACCCACGATCAGTTAAATCATGGCATTCGTAAGGCCACCGAAGTTGGCTCTCCGTTCTGGCCGTCGGTAGGTCAATTCGTGCAGTGGTGCAAACCAACCCCGGAAGACTTTGGCCTTCCCTCAGTGCAAGAGGCGTACTTCGAAGCGGCTAAGAACGCCAGTCGTGTTAGATCCCATAAATTCAGTCACCCAGCCGTTCGGTTGGCTGGGGGCGCGACTGGTTGGTTCGAGTTGGCCAGTCAGCCCGAGAGCAAAATTTTCAAGCGCTTTGAGCGGAATTATCAGGTGTTAGTGAATCGAGTAATGGCCGGTGAAGATCTGTCCGCCGAGATTCCCAAGGCGTTGCCTTCTGGGGTAGTGACTCGGCCTGCACCTAAGACGGTTGCCTTGGCTTCGCTTGATCAGCTTAAGGCCGCGTTGTCGTGACAGCAGGCCGAATGATCCGGCTGTTGTGTTCTAACCCATTGTTCCAGTGCTGGTTAGCTCAACAAGTCGGATTACCCAAAGTGGCCTATTTCGGGTGCATCGGAATTCTAAAAAAGCGGTGTGGCGTATCTGAGTTCAGGGAGTTTAAGAGCAATGAGCAAGCAGCAGAAAAACTGGCAGAACACGTTTACCAATTTAACGAATACTGTAAAAAAATACAGTATAATTAGGGTCGTGAAAGACCGCCGTTTTTTTAAGCCAAATAAGGCCGAGAAAAAACGATTGGCTCGTCACTATCAAGAGCTGGCTAGGCAGTTACAGCAAGAGGCAGACCAGTTACATGCCACCGAAAACAGCGGCTGATTACGCAATTGAAATTTACGAGACCAAAGGGAGAGAGCGAAAGTTAGTGCTCTTTTCCAAAGTCCCAGAGCGATTTCAATCAACAGTAAAAAACCTAGTGAAAGAGCAATGCCGAATGGATCGCTCAGCAGAGTTAACCGGTAAAGGCGGTGTGGGTTATGCCGGTTTTGTTCGCTCACGTAAGAATACGAGGTAAATCATGGCAAGAGGAATTAATAAGGTCATCTTAGTGGGTAATCTGGGTCAAGATCCTGATACCCGTTATACGGCCAACAACAACGCTGTGACCAATTTGACCATTGCGACAAGCGATACCTGGACGGACAAACAAACGGGGCAGAAGCAAGAGCGCACGGAATGGCACCGGGTAGTGATGTTCAATAAATTGGCTGAAATTGCTCAGCAGTATTTGCATAAGGGGTCAAAAGTCTACATTGAGGGCTCACTTAGAACGCGCAAGTGGCAAGACGATCAAGGGCAGGATCGATACACCACCGAAATTGTTGCCTCTGACATGCAAATGCTGGACGGTCGTTCCGGCGAATATGGGTCAGATATGAGAGCGCAGCAACAAGCAGAGGCGTATGGGGCTCAACCCCCAGAGCAATCACAAACCCTCAATGCTAACCCCCAAAGCCAAGCCCCGGCACCAGTGGGTGAGTCTTATGAAGATGACATTCCCTTCGATGTATATCAGCGTGGAATGGTGATTTAGTGAGCTTGATTGATGTATTTGGCCGTCAGGACACCATTTCGTGTCCTGATTGTCGCGGGCAATGTTTTGTGCGTGGAGCTACAGCGGTTATGCATGAGTGCGATACCTGTAACAGCGTGGGCTTCCTAAAGACTAATCAACAGGTGGTGGCGTCGAAGTCTGAAGCCAACTACGCCCGCGATAAGGTTATTCAACAGATGCAGCGTGAGATTAACAAGCTCCGCACTGTTGTTGTAGCTAATGACGAGACAGGACCAACCCGAGAAATGGTTTACCCAGAAAATGGGGTGAAGCGTGGGGCGTGTGGTTCTGTTTACCAGGGGGATTAGATGAAACCAGTTCGGAAGACTTCAAAGGCAAGGAAACGGCCAACCGATTATGAAGGGCCAGAGCAGATAGCTTTTATGCTCTGGCTAAAGGTGCATTACCCCTGGGCGGAAGAGGTTTGTATTCATGTGCCGAACGGTGGAAGCCGTAACAAGATCGAAGCGGCCAAACTGAAGAAACAAGGGGTGAAGGCGGGCTTTCCAGACTTGGTGTTCTTTCTCCCCCGTGGTGAATATCACGGGTTGGCGATTGAGTTCAAGGCGACGCCGCCCAATGATGCGGACGTTCAGACGAACCAGAAAGAGTGGTTACAGCGATTAACAGACCAGGGTTATAAGGCAGTGGTTGCCAGAGGATACGATGAAATCAGGCAAGTCTTTAAAGACTATATCAGCGAACCTGCCCCACATGTGCGGAAAGCGGTGGCTTGAAACCGGGTCTCCATTTGCGCCTATTGATACAGTAATGCATGAAGGTAGTTTTATGAGTGAGTTTAGTATTCAACGTTTGAAAGATGATCTGAAACGGCATGAAGGGGTGCGCTCTACTGTGTACACCTGCCCAGCGGGGAAGTTAACCATTGGCGTGGGGCGTAACTTGGAAGACCGTGGGCTGCTGGAATCTGAAATCGATTTTTTGCTGGAAAATGACATTGCTGAGTGTATTCGGTCTGCAAGGCAGTTGGTTATCTCTTTTGATCAATTGAATGATGTTCGGCAAGAAGTGATTTTGAATATGATTTTCAATTTGGGTGCTAGCCGGTTTAGTAAATTCGTAAAAACTATTGTGGCCATTAATGACGGGTTCTTTGAAAAAGCCGCCGCTGAAATGTTGGACAGTCGTTGGGCTACACAAGTTGGTGATCGAGCCCAAGAGTTAGCAGAACGTATGAGAACTGGCCACGAATAACAACCACCAGCAGAGGGCGCTAGGATGCGGAAAAACACCGTTGATCAATATCTTACTGAATGGGCGATTTCAATCATTGAACGAACCCATCCATTGGACGCGAAACCCACGCATTTTAATGAGTCATTGGTGGTTGAGGTTGTGCCGGAATCCGCCGGAAAATCCAAGCCGTTGTGGAATGGAGCGATTAATGAGCCGTTTACGGTGGATCTTGTGTCGCGGGCGCTGTCTGCAAATATGGACGAATGGGGTCATAAAGCCTGTTTGTTGTACTTTTATCCGCAAGGTCGGAGGGTGAGTCAGTCCGATGTGGTGGACCAACTTAAGCAGCTTGGTTTTAAAGCCAATAGGCGGCGGGTAAGTGAAACCATTACGCGCGCTCGGACATTGGTTCGGGTGGTGGCATAAGGTACACTACGGTCTCTTCTTTGGGGGGGCTGTATGAATCAACGAGAACACTTATTTTCCAAACTGACCGAATTAGAGGCGTTGCTGGTGGCGTTCAATGTGGGGGAAGGGGGCTTTGATCCTCTGATTCCAGAAAAGGTAGAGTTCTCGGCCAATCTTCTGTTCGGTATGGCGAAAGAGTTAGGCTGTTTGGATGTGTGCGGCTTGGCTGAACAAATCCGTCGTAAGGCTATTGATAGCGCCTTGGATACAGCTGAAAAAAGCCTGCTGGTGGAAATTCGTCGTGAAGCATGGCGTCATGAAGTTACTCTGGGTCGTTATCAGACTTTGGCCGAAAAGCGAAAACTGAAGTTTGATAAAATCAAAGAAGTCATCACCCCTATCTTAGAAGATCCTGCTCGATTTTCTGTGGACCTATCCGAATATCGACTATTGGTTGAGGGCGTTCGTGCTCGACTGTCAGAAAAAGTCTATGCCAATCTTTGTGCCTACCTGGATGATGGGAAAGTGTTGGGTAAGATCATAAAAGACGTTCGTCACCAGTTAACTTGGTTGTTTGATATTGAGCGTCGTAGCGGTCTGCCGTCTGCTGAGGATGTCGACGAGGCGTTTAGTGTTGAATGGGCAGAATACGATCTTCGGATTAAGCGACATGTTGCCCGAGTCCTTTCAAAGTCCGGTGTTAAGGTGCCGCTGTAGTTTTCCTTTCCGTTAATTCCCTTTTTTAAGTAAATAACACGTTTACTTCTTGCAGCCTTTGTTTGTATACGTTATGTTTATGTTTATAAACTGTTTATAGGTGGCAATATGAACGCATTAAATAAAATCAAAGGAATTACCACTGCTCCCAGTGAGTTTAATTACTCGCTGTCTGAAAAAGCGGGGTGGCGGACTGTGATAGAGGCAGACGTGGAGGCCTTCTTGGCATCTGGTAAGAAAATAAAGGTCTACGACAATTCTGGAAAGGTTCGAATGATTGGCAGTTGGGATGCCAGTTCTGCGAAAAAGCTGAGTGAATTGGGTAAGCAGCGCCGTCCGGATACACCACTAAGCAGGATTGAATTCAACAACCGGGCGATACGTATCTTTATAAACCCCAAAGGGCAGGCCGAATACATTCTTAAAGACGTTGGGTTGGCTTTGGGGATGATGCATTCCTTTCCGTTGCGATTTGCCTCAGTAAAGACAACTCGAAAACTCCGAATGAACGGCGTTAATCGAACCCTTAGCACGGCTCAGTGCGATGATATTGTAAGCGTGGTTTCCAAGATTCCTGGGGATGTTGTCGATGTGGCGCTTCGTGACTACTTTGTTCAATGGCTGGTGGAGCAATCTACTGATCAAGTGGCCTGACGGGTTCTAGCGAATTCCGTGGAAGTGCCGGAATAAGGGGCTAGGATTAATTGGCAGGGGCTAAATTCTCATTGTCTGCATATTTCCAATATTGGAGGTTATACAGACATGAGCAAAGCCAAAGCATTAAAACCCTTCCAAATTAAACACGCCCTTTCCGTCTGCAAGTTGATGACGCATAGCCAAGGTAAACGCTGTGCATTGGTTCTAAGCCATTCAGCTATGCGGGTATCAGAGATAGCACTTCTCGAAACTAAATACGTTGTAACTAAGGCTGGCTTGATACGCCGTGAGATTCATCTACCAGCCGCCATTTGTAAGAACTTGAAGCCTAGAACCATCTGGTTAGGTGGTTCGCTAATCACTGAGATTATTCAGGATTGGATTGATTATAGAAAGGCCAAGGGCTGGGGAACGAATCTTAGCTCTGACGATTATCAAGGCTTGAATCCAGATAGTCGCTTTCTGTTCTCGAACAAAGGCAGGCCGTATGCCATGACCGTTAAAAAGAGAGTTTTGGTCGATGGATCGGTTAAGGAATACAAATCGAGTGACGCGCTAGAAAGCAGCATTAGAACGGTTTACAAGAAAGCCGGATTGCATCAGGCGAGTAGTCATTCAGGGCGTAAGAGCTTAGTTACAAACGGGATAGTTAAACACGGATATTCACTGGCTCAGATGGCAAATTTACTGGGTCATAACGATGAAGAAACAACACTAATTTACGTCGACATTGATCAGCAGAGAATCGCTGAAATGTACGAGGAAGCCTTTTGAGGGACTAAAGATGAAAAACAAACTGACTGATTTGAACGACCACTTATTTGCACAAATTGAGCGCTTGGGTGATGAAGAATTAAGTCATGAGCAGCTGGAAAAAGAGATTGCCCGAACTGATGCTATTACCTCAGTTGCGACTCAAATTATCTCCAATGCGAAGACGGTACTCGAAGCACAGGTCAAGTTAGGCGATTTACCGATGAATCAAAAAGTACCGGAGTCGCTGGGATGAAAGGTCGGCAGATTCAGTACTCAGAACAAGAATTATGCTTTATCAAGTCGCATTGCACCTTGCCGCGTCGTGAGCTGACAGATCGGTTTAATGCCCAATTTGATCGTGCGTTGGAGGTGAGTCACATTGCGGCGCTGTGTAAGCGCAAGGGGTGGCTGACGGGGCGCACCGGCCAGTTTGTGAAGGGGGAAGCGTCTTGGAATGCGGGCACGAAAGGCGTAATGAAGCCAAACAGCGGCAATTTCAAAAAAGGCCATGTGCCTCAGAACCATAAGCCGGTCGGCAGTGAGCGGATCAATGTCGAAGGGTATGTGGAGATCAAGACTCAGGAGCCGAACGTTTACGAGCTAAAACATCGAGTTGTGTATCAGGAGCACTTTGGGGCGATTCCCCCTGGAACCAATGTTTCGTTTCTTGATGGCGACCCCCTGAATTGCGCGCCTGACAACCTGATCGCAATTTCCCGCGCTGAAAGCCTGTTCATTAACAGAAGCAAACTGTCGGGTTTAACCGGGAATTTGAAAGTGGTGGCTAAGAATCTGGCCGCCATGAATGTAAAAAAACACGAACGGGCCAAAGCGGTCTGATCTTAGGTAATTCCGAAACAGGTGATTTATGGATGATTATTGCGAAGTGAGCGGGTGTGAGTATTGTCAAAAATTGCCTGTGTCTGATTACTACGGTTCACGTCTTTGTGATGACTGCATAAAGATGGAGGAAACAACCGATTGGGATCAGTATGAGGAAGATAAGCGCCAGCGAATAGCAGAGCAAAACGAATATTAACGCAGTTGTTCGGCTATTCCGAACAACTCAAACCACGGAAAGTAACAGGGGGATTTATGGCATTAGTGGTTCTTAGTGTTGATCGAGATTTATTACCGCCTCATACAGATGAAGATTTTGAAGATTGGTTGAGGTTTAAAACTGGCGACAAAAATTGGATGCGTGGGGAAAATCCGCTGATAGATGAGGATTTGAAAAGCGAGATACGAGAGATCGGAAAGTAAAAATATTCTGTAAAAAGGCTTGCAACTGTATGACAGTTGTCATACAGTTGTATTCAGAGGTTGAGGCAAAGGGCTTCAATCCAAACCAGAGAGGCGAAGCGCGAAAGCGGGTGAGCCAAAAGGAAAAATAAAATGTCTATCAAAATTTTCACTGCATTCCACCCTTCTACTACTACGGCTATAGAGCGTGGTGAAGTTCAAGAACAATTCGAAATTAAAACTACCCCAAGAAATCTTCTGATTGCTGCAAACGAGCGACTTGAAATATCGCAAATGCAAGAATCTGGATGGGGTAGTATCGGCCATCAGGGAACATGGATTGAGATAGATGGCGTGCGAATTGACAATGATGATATTAGCGAAATTGAAAAAGAGCATCATCAAATCATCAAACAAGATTACGACAGATATAACAAATACGATAAATATCCTAGTCGCACAGAAATCGCTAAAGATTTGATAAATGATGTTAAAGAAAAATGTTACAAGCCGAGAGCTGAAGTCTTGGATGAAATGGATATCTAAGATCTACCGAAATCAAGGATATAAATATATGGACGGCTTTTGTCGTCCTTTAGGATGCCCGATGAAAAAAGAAATTTCCAGAAACCCTAGTTTTACACCGTCGCCCAAACTTCGGAACTTCCTGAGCAATTCAGAGCTTGGGGTTACTCGGTCGCTCAATGAGTTGTTTGATCGGTATTCTATGATGATTGAATTGGATGCTATTCGATTAACGGAGTCCGAAAGGTTCGCGCTCGCTGAACATTTGCAGGGCGTTCTTATGGATGTAATTGCGATTCAGTCAGTGCCGCAGGATGTGATTGAAACTGAGTGTGATTCGTTGATTGAAAAAATGCAGGGCGCGACGTTTGGTCAGGTATTGGCGACGTTAGTTAGATACGAACTGATTAAGTAAAGCATTATCGGAATTTAGTTATGCGGTGGCATGAGGATCGGCGGTTGTATTTTTCAGTGTGGCTATTGCCTGTCAGCTTGACGCTGGTTAGCTGGCTTATCTTTGCTGTCGTTTAGTTTAACGAGAAATAACGCAACTGTCCGGAATTCCCGGATAGTTCAAAGCACGGAGTTTAACGGGGTGAATTATGGCTTTAGTGGTTATCAGTATAGATAGATCAAAGTTGCCTGCTCATACGCAAGATGAATACGAAGAGTGGGTGGAATTCAAAGTGGGTAATGGGTGTATTTCTGATGAAAATCCGCTGTGCGATGTTGATCTTAAATCGACAGTCAAAGAGATCGGAAAGTAGTAGATGCAGCTATCAAGCAAGGAAATAAGCAGCGGTAACGATCTTTCTGATATTGAAGTTTTGCGGAGAGGTTTAAGTGACGAGGGCTGCGGCTGTCCTGAAGAGGAGCTAGTCATATTGAATACTCATGTGACTATTCATTTAGAGCCAGACGGTTCAGGTCATGCGTTCTACGATAGCGGCGATTGGCAAGAAGAAGAGTTGTTTGCTGATGTAACAACAATTCCTGAACTTAGAATTGCAGCTAAAAAGCACCTAGAGAAACTATACGGAATTTAAGGGGTAGATGATGGAATTTACATGGCAACTTGTTCTTTCTTTGGTAGTAACGGCTTTCTTTCTTGGTCGTTTGATTGAGGGTTGGTTCGCTAGGAAAGAGCTAGCAAAGTTAGAGATGGAGGTTGACGTAATTTCAGCGATGTCGGCAAAGCTGAATGCTGAAGTCTTAGAGCTTAGAGAAGTCGTAAAATAAAAATGTTTAGGCATGCACCCTTTAGATTGCTAGGTGGTTATGTGTTTTCTGAGGGGCGTTATCAGTGGATGCCGATGTGCATTAATTTGCATTGTCAAAACAGGGCGGCAGCTAATGGTTTTTTGTGTGTTGGCTGCTATTACGAACAACTACAACAAACTGCGTATTTAAATGATCATTGAAAAGTTAATTATTTTCCTCTTGTGCTGTATGTAACAACAGTGTATAAATGTACATAGAGTGCGATTTTTGCGCTTCGAACCTTTTTACAGTTTTCAGAAAGCTCTCCATTTGGAGGGCTTTTTTTATGGGTGAAATATGGCGACCGTTCAGTATCGGCCAGATATAAGCACAGGCAATATTCTTACTATTGTCACAGCTTTGATATTAGTGGCTGGTAATTACTTCGCCAATGAGCAAAGGGTCGCAACAGCAGAAAGTGACGTTGTGGATTTGCGCTCTGACCTCCGCCTTCTTCAAACACAGTTTAACGAGTTAAGCTCGCAAAACGCTCAATACAACAGTCGTCTAGATTCTCTTGAATCCTCAATGAAAAGGGTTGAAGAAAATGTTAACTGGCTTGTTCGAAACGAAATTCAAAAGGATACGCGCAAATGAAACTGACAGCTTTGATTATTGCAATATGGGCCGCACTTGCGTCAACAATGGTGTTTGCCGCCAGTCCGGAAGAAGTCGCAAATACCCTTGATGCGGTTCTTGGGTTGCTATCAGCCGCAGCTTATCTACTGCCTGCCCCAGTTCAGGGTGCCATTTTTATTGGTACGTCTGTGATTGCGTTGGTAACGCATGGGGTGAAACATATCCCACAAGATACTCGCAAAAAGTTACTAGGCAAAGCCGACCCTGTTGTGATGGCTATTGCTGGTAATACAAAACATTGCGCCAATGGTGGAAGCGTACCAGAGCAGGTTGCTGAGAGGTTGGACGAAAAAGTACAGGTTATTGCTTCCGCTCTGAATGACTCTATCCAGACTACAAGTCAACGGGTTATCCGTTCTGAGTTAGATAAGCAAAGCGCTGATATTACAGGAACAATAACTAATTTTGCTCACAAACTTACCCAACGCACAGATGATCGGCATCGTACCAAGTGATACCTATTTAATATCCGATAAAATCATTTTTAATTAAGGAAATATGGCATGTTGTTAGAGCACGATAAGCAATACAGCCATTCAGGCGGGCCAATTATTTTTACCATTAATGTTGGCGTTGGTTCTGCAGAGCTGTATATCAAAAAAGAGGCTAATCAAGGCTGGGTTAAATGCTCTGATGCTGTATTTACTGATAATGATGTAAAGTCAATATCAATGGATATTTGCTTGTTTAAGTGGAAACTTACCGGTGATGCAACGGTGGCTGCGTAATGTCTTTGGTTCGGGCATTGGTCAGCCCTCTGGTTTCAAGATTGTCAAAATCAGTTTTTTCAATGCTGGATATTGATACTGTCGTCATTTTTGGCGCGTCAATTATGGAGCAATCGTTTTCCGATTCAGAAGATACGGTGTCTAAATTTTTAGACGCCGGCATTTTTGTTGATGTTTTTGAAAGAGCGACCAGTGGAGATGATACCACTCAAATGTTAGCTAAGCTGCCCGCCGTTATTACCGAGTTCCAATCAATCGCGGCACGGACGTTATTTGTAATTCATTGGGGCGGGAATGATGTCTCAAGAGACGGGCCGTTCCCTGGTGGGGCAGATACAATGGAAGCTAACATGCGCTCAATGTTATCAGACATTAAGAGTGCCGGTTTTAAGATAATGATGAGTGACATTTCTTATCGAGTGCCCCCTGCTTCGAATCCTTCGCAGCCGTATAACGATGCTTTTATGTATCAATTGCAGTCAGAGTACAACGACGTAGATTGGTTCTTACAGCAGTTCACATTTGATAATCAGGTAGATATAGAAACGGATGGAATTCATCCAGGTGCAGTACTAGAAGAAAAAATACGACAATATCTAGTCGTACAATCCAAAGCATACATAAAGCCTGTAGCAGTAGAGACGAGCATTGTTAAAGATTTGGTAATAGAGTTCGGGGCTGGTGCTCTACTTAAATACCGATCCCAATTGAATTCCATCGACGCGAATGGAACAATTTTCGATCTTAGAAACTCGGATTACTCAAAAATTGTGGGTTCGTCGGTAACGGTAACCGGTGCCTATGGAACCAACACGTCAGGCCGAGGAAATACCGCAGATATAGGTAATGATACGGCGTCACTATTTAATGATGAATGCCTAAAAGACAGTCTATATATCACCTCCTCAGATACGATTTATGTCGATTTAAGCGGACTGCCACTTGATGATGCTGGTTTATACACGGTAGGAGTAACTGCAAGCCGAAAGTCTGATACAGGCACAAAGGTTAGTGAGTACACTGTTGATGGCATTACTTTGGCGCTAGATGCTGAATTAAGTCCGCCTGGTCAGGTTTACTTCAATAATGTTACCGGCGCGAATCTCAGGTCGAATGGTATTCAGGTTGCTGTTCAAGATGGTAGTTCTTTTGGGTATATAGGTATTGCAAGTATAACTGAAGCAGGATGATTGAATATGCCAAATGCCGCAAAGAAACCTTGTTCTAAGTTTGGTTGTAAAGAGGTAGTCGAGCGTGGCCAGCGCTTTTGTTCTGACCATAAGGCACTTCATCAAGAGACTATCGACAAGCAGCGTGGCACAGCAGCCCAGCGTGGCTATGGGTCTCGATGGCAGAAAGCTCGTCTTGGTTTCCTAAGAAACAATCCGCTATGCCTACACTGTCATGCAGAAGGTTTAACCATCAGTGCTACTGTAGTTGATCACATTATCCCGCATAAAGGTGATATGGCTTTGTTCTGGGATCGAGCCAACTGGCAACCGCTTTGTAAGCGTCATCACGATATTAAAACAGCTACTGAAGATGGTGGCTTTGGTAGGGGGAGGGGGGTGTAAATCTCTACACCCTTTTAGACCTAGACCGCCGCCCAAGTCATTTATGCACACCCGCGAAACTCAAAACTTTTTTTTGGACGAATTATGGCAAGACCAGCAAAGCCGACAGCTCTAAAAGTTGTGACGGGTAACGCGGGCAAGCGTCCGTTAAATAAGAACGAACCAAAGCCAGAGGTTAAGCGGCCTAAAGTCCCGGCTCATCTGAGCCCAAAAGCAAAAACAGCGTTTCGTGGCTTGTGTGATCTTTTGGAGAACATGGGTGTTCTAACCATTGCCGATGGTGTCGCACTGGAACTGATGTGTGATGCGTATGCAGAATGGCGCGATTGTCGAAAAGTGGTTGAAAAAGAAGGCCGGACCTATCAAACAACCAGCATGGCGGGTGAGCTTGTCTACAAAGCAAGGCCTGAAGTAGCAATGGCATCTGATGCGTGGAAACGTCTAAAGGCGATGATGGGGGAGTTCGGCTTAACTCCGGCCAGCCGGACAAAGCTGCAAACCAACAAGCCTGAAGAAGTTGATCCACTAGAAGAGTTTTTAAATCGTAAACGCTCTTGATGGAACACAACAGTGCATCGGTTAATGATGCAATTCAGTACGCTAATGATGTAATTAATGGCGCTATTGTCGCTTGTCACTGGGTTAATAAAGCCTGTGAACGTTTTAACCGTGACTTGGAAGGTGGCGTAGCTCGGGGAATATTCTTCGATAGAGACGATGCCCAGCATGCGTTAGATTTTTACCCGCTGTTCACGACTCATGTGAAAGGTGCCTTGGCTGGGCAACAGATTGAGTTAGAGCCCTGGCAATCCTTTATTATTGCCAACCTGTTTGGTTGGAAAGAAGCGGCTACTGGCAAGCGCCTATTTAGAACAGCGTACATCGAAGTGGCTCGGAAAAATGCTAAATCGACTCTGAGCAGTGGATTAGGCATTTACATGCTGGCCTTTGATGGTGAGGGTGGTGCTGAGGTTTACAGTGCTGCTACCACCCGAGATCAAGCGCGCATTGTTTACGCTGACGCTGAGGTGATGGTTCGTAAGTCACCTGCGCTTAATAAGCGGTTAGGCGTCCACAAAAACAACATCCATCACATCAATTCAGCGTCCAAGTTTGAACCGCTCAGCTCAGATGCTAATACTCTGGATGGTTTGAATATTCATTGCGGGATTGTTGACGAATTACATGCGCACAAAACCCGTGATGTGTGGGATGTACTTGAAACGGCGACCGGCGCCCGTGAACAACCCTTAATCATTGCGATTACCACTGCTGGCAGTAACAAGCATGGCATTTGTTACGAGCAAAGAACGTACTTAACTAAAGTCCTGAATGGACAGGTTGAAGACGACACGTACTTTGGAATTATCTACACCCTGGATGAAGATGACGATTGGCAAGATGAGGCCAATTGGATCAAGGCTAACCCGAATTTAGGGGTTAGTAAAAAGATTGACGACATGCGGCGCTTGGCAAAGAAAGCCGCTGAAATGCCAACAGCACGTAATAACTTCCTAACCAAGCATTTAAACATTTGGGTTCAGGCTGAAACCGCTTGGTTAGATATGGATAGATGGGATCGTTGCCCTAAATCCACGATAGATATTAGCCAGCTTCCTTGTTTTATCGGCCTTGACTTGGCTAATAAGTTGGATGTGGCTGCATTGGTCATGCTGTTCTGTCATTCAGACGGAACTAAGCACCTAAAGTGCAAGTTCTATCTTCCTGAAGACCAGATTCATAACAAGTCCAAATCGATTGGCAATATGTACCAGTCGTGGGCCGAGTCGGGATATCTAACCCTGACACCCGGGAACATTATTGATCATGAGTACATTGAAAGTGATCTGCGAGACCTATTAGCCGAACACGACGTTCAAGAAGTCGCGTTTGATCCGTGGGGGTCTACTCAATTGGCCGTTCGGTTAGTTGAAGATGGGGCGCCAATGGTAGAGGTGCCTCAAACGGTCAAGAACTTCTCTGAATCAATGAAAGAAGTCGAAGCATTGGTTCTCTCTGGCAAATTACATCACAACGACAACCCAGTTCTGAACTGGATGGCGTCCAATGTGGTAGCCAAGATCGACAAGAACGAAAACATATTCCCGAACAAAGACCATCCGGATAACAAGATTGACGGCATGGTCGCGTTATTTACCGCTATGAATCGCGCACTTTGCCACTCTGGTGAAACCGCCGCGCCGCAAATTAGGTTCCTATGAAGCTATTCGGTTTACAAATTACCAGGGCGAAGAACGCCGATATCATAGACACATCAGAAAAGCTGGCCTCTGCATTAGGCGGTTGGAGTATGAGTACGTCGGGCGTGGAAATCAATGCTCGTAATGCCATGCAGATTGGCACTGTCTTTATGTGTGTTCGTGTACTGGCTGAGTCAATCGGTATGTTGCCTCTACGACTGTATGAAGAGGTAGGCGGCAGTAAGAACTTAGTTTCAGGCGTCAGGTTGGCTAATTTACTGCGTAATGGTCCGAATGACTTCATGACCGCTCAAGAGTGGAAAGAGTGTGTGGTTACGCATCTTTGCTTGCGCGGGAATCATTATAGCTATGTTAACAAGGTTCGTGGTGAGCCAAGAGAATTGCTGCCTCTGAATCCGGATGCTGTCAAGCCGATCATTAACGATGACTGGACCATTGAATACGAAGTCACCTTTCCAAACAAAATAAAGCGAACACTGAGTCAAAATGAAATTCTGCATATCCGGTTGTTTAGTGTCGATGGTGTTAATGGGTTAGGGCCGATTCAGTGGTGCAGAAACGGCTTAGGATTGGCTAAAGCAACTGAAGATCATGGTTCGCGCTTATTTAAAAACGGTGCTCACCCGGGTGGTGGCTTTCAAACTGACCAAACTCTAAAAGATGAGCAATACAACCGCCTAAAAGATCAGTTGGACACCTTCAATAGTGAAGGTGCACACAAGCCTCTGATTCTGGAAGGTGGCTTAAAGTGGCATCAAATTTCATTGTCTGCTGAAGACGCCCAGTTCTTAGAAACGCGAAAGTTTCAGCGAGCCGAGATATGCGGAATGTTCCGGGTGCCGCCGCACATGATTGCAGACCTTGAGCGAGCGACTTTTTCCAATATCGAACACCAATCCTTAGATTTTGTTCAGTCGGCTCTTATGCCGTTCATGACGAGGATTGAACATCGATTAGCAAAATCACTGCTTAAGCCTACCTCTAATCAATATTTTAAGTTCAACGCCAACGCGCTACTTCGTGGTGATATCAAGTCTCGTGGTGAGTTCTATACAAAACTGCAGCAAGCAGGGGCCTTAAGCCCTAACGAAATTCGTGAATTGGAAGACATGAATCCGCGTGATGGCGGGGACGTATATCTAACACCGCTCAACATGGCCCATGACGGCAAGCCCATTAAAGAAGGCAGCAACAATGCTCAAGAATAAAAGCTTTAACTTAGAAATTAAGTCTGTCTCTGATACTGGTGAGTTTTCCGGTTATGCCTCTGTGTTTGGGGTCAAAGACAGTCATTCAGATATTGTCTTGCCTGGTGCATTCAAGAATACGCTTGAGAGGTGGACTGAAAAAGCATCGTTACCGGCTATGTTGTGGATGCATAACATGAATGAGCCGATTGGTGTCTACACAGTCATGAAAGAAGATGAGAAAGGACTCTATGTCGAAGGGCGCTTGTTAGTTGATGACGACCAACTAGCTAAGCGTGCTCATGCTCATCTTAAAGCAAAGAGCATTTCAGGCCTTTCTATCGGTTACAACATTATTGATGAGGAATGGAGCTCTGAAAAAGGGGCTTGGCTGCTCAAAGATATCGAACTATGGGAAGTCTCATTAGTAACCTTTCCTTCAAATGATGAATCTCGAATTAATGATGTGAAGGCCGCTTTCAGAGAGGGCGAACTTCCAAAACCTTCATTAGTAGAGAAATTCCTGCGAGACGCTGGATTTTCACGATCTCAGTCAAAGGCTTTTATGGCCAATGGCTACAAGGCTCTGCGCGACGCAGATACCACCGCGCCGGATTTATCGGCACTTAAATCTCTTACATCCATAATTAAAGGTGAATGATATGACAGATGTCGCTGCAGAAATTAAAGAAGTTACAGGGGCGCTGCAAAGCGCTTTTGAAGAATTCAAAACCAAAAACGATAAGCGTATTGACGGTGTTGAGTCCGAGAAATCAGCGCTGGCTGATAAAGTCGATTCATTACAAAGCAAGTTGAAAGAGCTGGAAGAGATTAAAACCAATCTCGAAGCGCTTGAAACCAAACAGAACCGCATCGGTTCTAATCACTCCAAATCTCCTGAAGCAGAAGCGCATAAAGCTGGATTCTTGAAGTTTATGCGTAAAGGGGATGATACTGGTTTGGCCGATCTTGAACAGAAGGCATTGAATACCACAGCTGATGCCGATGGTGGGTTTGCTGTACCTGAAGAACTGGATCGTGAAATTTCTTCTCTATTGCGTGATGCTAGTCCTATGCGGCAAGTGTGTCGTGTGATCACGGTATCCAGTGCAGACTACAAAAAACTAATTAATAAGCACGGTGCTGCTACTGGTTGGGTAGGGGAAGAAGATTCCCGTCCAGGCACAGGAACACCACAATTGGCGCAAGTAACCCCGTTTATGGGTGAGATTTACGCCAATCCCGGTGCGACACAAACTATGTTAGACGACGCTTTCTTTGATGCGGAAGCCTGGTTATCAGAAGAAGTGCGATATGAGTTTGCCGCCGCAGAAAATACCGCATTCACTTCGGGTGATGGTCTTAAAAAACCTAAAGGTTTGTTGGCTTATGCGACATCATTGAATAACGATGCAACACGTACTTTTGGTGAAATTCAGCACAAAGTTTCTGGTTCATCCGGTGTTATTGCAGCCGACGATATCAAGAAATTCCCTTATCTAATGCGTGCGGCTTATCGGGCTGGCGCGTCTTACATGATGAACACCAATTCACTTGGTGAAATCATGGTTCTGAAAGATTCGCAAGGAAACTACCTCTGGCGCCCAGGTTTAGAAGCTGGTCAACCGTCTACATTGGGTGGTTATGGACTGGTTGAAAACGAAGACATGCCAGATATCGCGGCGAACGCTAATGCGATTGCTTTTGGTAACTTCCAGCGAGCGTATTACATTGTTGATCGTCTGGGAACGCGAGCTCTTCGTGATCCGTTCACTAATAAGCCATACGTGCATTTCTACACGACTAAGCGTGTGGGTGGTATGCTGGTGGATTCTAACGCCGTTAAGTTCCTGAAAGTCGCTGCTTAATTTTAGGATTTAATTCACTAAGAGAGCCTTTCGGGGCTCTTTTTGTTTGGAGATATTACTGTGGCTCATGAGATCACAAAAGACTTTCGTTTCAGCGAGAATGGCGCGATCGTTACGGACTACACACAAGGTCAGCAATTTGAATCGTTACCAGAAAACACTCTTAAATATGCGACCGAAAATAAGTTTGTTAAAACCATCAAGGCTGTCGATAAGCCGAAGGACGAAGACGCGTAATGCTCTCTCTAGACGAGTTAAAAACGCATCTTCGGATTGATGGCAATGATGAGGATGGATACCTGTCCTCATTGTGTACGATGGTCTCTGAGGTGGTTGAAGCTGATCTAAATCGTAAGCTTTATGCAGATCAAGCCGCACTTGATGCAGATTCAGAAGCAACTGAAAACGCCTTGATTGTAAATGAAACCATTAAAGCAGCAGGTAAGCTGTTAGCCGGGCACTTCTACGAGAACAGGGAGTCGACCACCGTTCGCAGTTTGAAAGAAGCGCCTATGAGTTACCGGTTTCTAATTGATAAATATCGGTGGCACCCGGTATGAGCGCGGGCCAACTTCGCCACCGAGTCACGTTTGTTAAGAAAAGCTCGGTTAAAAATGCCATTGGCGGCACGTCCACGGCCTTTGAAACCGTTGCAACGCTTTGGGCCAATATCAAGCCTGGCTCAGCGTCTGAAAACGTTGAGTCAGACAAGCACACGTCTGAAATCAGCCACACCGTAAGAATCCGCTACAACCCCAACATTAATGCGGCGTTTTTTATCCAGTACCAGGGCCGCACATTCCAGGTTGAAGCCGTCATCAATGAAAACGAGCGTGACCGATATATGCTGTGTGAATGCGTGGAGCTAACGTAATGGATATCGAATTTAACGTAGAAGGGCTGAAAGAGCTGGACGATGCTCTCAAAGAGTTAGACATAAAAACTCAGGGCCAGACTATGCGTAAAGCATTACGAGAAGCGGCCATGCCGGTTAAGTCTGAAATGTTGCAGCGCCTTAAAACGAATTGGGGCGAGAAAAGCGGGGCATTAGCAAACGCGATCACTATGACGTCCCGAGTAGTGAACATTAATAGTCGCCGGGCGGGTAGTAAATCCGACGTTACGGTTCAGATTGGTCCTACCAAACGAACGGCATCCATTAGCACCGAGGCGGGTGTTAAACAGTCTTCGCCAACCTACGCTTTGCACCTGGAATACGGAACCCGACACATCAAAGCGCGGCCTTTCATGCGGCCAGCCTTGCAAAACAATTACCGGCGGGTTGTCTCTAATTTCAAGAAGCGCGTTCGAGAATTGATCGAAAAAACCTAGTCATGATTGAAACAGCAATTTATACGCTACTCACTGAGTCGGCGGGCCTAACTGCGCTTGTTAATGATCGAATTCAACATCATGTGCTTGGTAACGATGCGACTTATCCAGCATTAACGTATTTCGTTCCAGCCGATACACCAGATCAACCAATCACGGGCGCCAGCTATACCAACCGTGCACTAATTCAAGTTGATGTCTGGTCTGAAGACAGTCTAGAAGCTGGTCTTGTTGCTGCTGAAGTTATTAGCGCACTTAGAAATTACAAAGGCACGAAGTCAGGTGTTCGTGTCTTGCTTATTCGGTTTGAAGAACAGTCTTCAGACTACGAACAAACCACACAACACTACCGAAGAACCATTGAACTTACAGCATATTACGAGGGTTAATCATGCCTAACACACCAATGACTGCCTCTAATGATCCAACACAGGCGTTTAATACACAGGGCACCATCATTGGTGTAGAAAGCGCCACCCCTGGTACATACACACCGATAGTTGAAATTTCAGATATTGGCGATCTATCTGAAAGCATTGAATTAAAAGATGCCAGCCATCTTGGCAGTACAACCAAAGAGTATATTGCAGGAAAACTCAAAGAAGGGGCTGAACTGCAGTTATCTGGTAACTGGATTACAGGTGCAGCTTCACAGACCCAGATTCGAACTGATTTAAACGCAGGTACGCGACGTAACTACCGAATTCAATGGCCGGATCAAAACAATACTGACTGTACGTTCCTGGCAATTATTACGAATTACTCGATCGCAACGGCTCAAGATGACAAAGCAGGCTTCAGCTTTAGTCTGAAAATTGTCGGTGATTTGAGTTTCGATACTTACAGCTAATCGTTCTTCCTCATCCAGCTCCTTTAGCCCTCTCTTGAGGGCTTTTTTATCCATTTAAAGAGATTCTCTAATGAGCGTACTAAATAAGATTCTTGCAGCGAATGACCTTAAAACAGAAGAAATGGCTGTTGAAGAGTGGGGTGTGACTCTCGTTCTTCATGAGTTCAATGCAGCTAAGCGCGGCATTATCGCAAGCATGTATCGGGACGAAGAGTTGGTGACGAAAACTCCTTACTTACTGATGGCTAAAACATTGGTGTTAGGGGTGTCTGATCAAAACGGAGATGACGTATTCAGTGATGAGGCGATTAACCAGGTGTTAGAGAAGAACCCACAAGTGATTGAGCGTATTTATGACCGTATCAACAAGTTAAATGGTATTGGTCCGGCCAATGAAGAGGAGCTTGAAAAAAACTAATTAAAGACCAGGCGCGGCGCTTTCTTTTCCGGTTAGCACTTCGTCTTGGTCGTACCGTCGGTGAGTTAGAACAAACCTTATCAAGCAAAGAGTTGGTCGAATGGCAAGCATTTTACTTGATGGAGCCCTGGGGCTTCCAAACTCACGATTATCACGTAGGGTTGGTTTGCTCAACCTTGGCAAACCTTCAAAGAACGAAAAACGTTAAGCCATTCACCCCGTCCGATTTCATGCAGAAGCCAGTCAAGCCAAAACCAAAGGCCCAAAGCGTGGAAAGCCAAATAGCCCTCTTTAAGAAGATTCAGAGTCAGCAGAATGGGTAAATCCGTCATTAGTTCACTGGTAGTGAACATTGAAGCCAATAGTGCTCGATTTCGGTCAGAACTGAAAGCATCTAAAAAAGAAGCCGGCCGTTTTGCGAAATTCTCTAAAGGGGCATTTGGTGCGGTTAAGGTTGCTGGTGCGGCTGTGGCAGCGGCTTCTGTAGCAACGGCTGGCGCTATGACAGCATTAGCTGCGTCTTCGTTTAAGTCGATTGATCCGTTAGCTAAAACCGCTGACAAGCTGGGTGTGACTACTCAGTCGTTGGTTGGGTTACGCCATGCTGCCGAGCAAACAGCAGGTATGGTGGGTGAGCAGTTTGATACTGCACTGCAGAGAATGACACGCAGAGTGTCTGAGGCAGCAATAGGAACCGGTGAAGCAAAAAATGCAATTGCTGAATTGGGGCTAGATGCTCAAAAACTGGCGGCGTTATCACCAGACGAGCAGTTCAAGCAAGTTGCGGATGCCATGCAAAACGTGGCAAACCAAAACGACAAAGTGCGATTAGCTTTTAAGCTGTTTGATTCTGAGGGTGTGGGTCTTGTTAACACTCTGCGTCAAGGCAGCGACGGGCTTGAGGCATTTCAGCAAGAGGCTGATGCTCTTGGTTTGGCTGTTGATCGTATCGATGCCGCCAAAATCGAATTAGCAAATGACGCGGTTGATAAAGCTCAAAAAACCTTTACAGGTTTAGGTAATGCCATTGCTGTAAAAGCGGCACCTTACGTTAAAGACCTGGCTGACAGATTTACGGTAATCGTCACAGAAACCAACTTTGCTAAACGGGCAACTGACATCTTATTCGACACCCTTGTGAGCGGTGCAGGGCTGGTGGCTGATGCGTTTCATGGGTGGGAAGTCATCTTTGAAGGGTTGAAAGTTGTTTGGGCTGAACTAAAAGTCGGTTTTATGGTGGTTTCAAACGCCATTGTCAGAATTGCGGTCAATGCAGGTGAATCGATCCTTAAGGCGCTTACATGGCCTATTCGCGAGACCTTATCTGCACTGTCTGATTATTCCGATACCGCTGCAAAAATGGCGGCAACATTGGAAGACATGACCAGCTTTGATCCGCCAGAGGTATTTAATGCAACTGCAATCCAAGAAGCTGAGAGTGCGGCCTCTACTGCAATTGACAAATTTAAAGCCAAACTTGCAGAACCAATGCCGTCCGATGCGGTTAAGCAATGGTTTTCTGATGTAGAAGAGGCTTCTAGAGTCCAGGCAGAGAGTGCAACTAAAGCTCTGATCGGATCGCCAGAGGATGTAGCTGCTCAGTCTAAGCGAACATTGGATCAGAAGGAAAAGAATCTCAAGAAAGCAAAATCTTGGGATGAAAAGAGCAATGAAGAGCGCTTAAGTGGGCTATCTCAAACTTTTGGCAAGATTTCCACACTTCAACAATCAGAGAACAAGAAATTAAAAGCGATTGGTAAGGCTGCTGCGATTACTCAAGCCACCATCGACGGCATTGTTGCCACCAACAAGGCGCTTACAGCCGCACCGCCCCCTTATAACTTTGTATTAGCTGGCATGGTGGGTGTTGCGTCTGCTGCAAACGTTGCGGCTATTGCGGGTATTGCGCACGGCGGTATGGATTACGTTCCAAGCGAATCAACCTACTTGTTGGACAAGGGCGAGCGGGTCTTATCTCCAAATCAAAACCGGGATTTAACCGAATTCCTAAGCTCTAACGGTGGCGAATCACAACAGGCAGTAGAAGTAAATATCACCGCGTTTGATTCACGTAGTGTCGAAGAGGCTTTGCTAGCCAATCGAGGCCTCATTCTTTCGATGGTTTCTCAAGCGCAGTACGACAGAGGGCGGGCGTTCTAATGGCTCAGTTTCCTAATGTTGAGTGGGGCGGGGTAACAGTCGCTCATGTGCAGCCAGCCGTTACCAATAAGTCTCTGTCAGGTAAGCGTCAGTCGTTAATTCGTGAAGTCTCGTATTGGACCATTGAATTTACGACTCGTAACTATGAATACGACGACTTACGAGCCGTCCAGGCGTTTATCAATTCTCTGGATGGCATGTATCAGCCGTTTGATGTAGTGGTGCCGCAGGTTTCTTACAAGCGTGGCGTTGCTAGCATTGCCAACGGCTATTCGAATGTCGAGGTTTCCAGTGTTACGGACAGTAAAACGGTTGTTCTAAGACGATTAAAAGCAAACGTAGAGGATTGCTTTAAAGCGGGTGATCTAATCCGATTTGCTAATCACTCAAAGGTTTATCAAATCACTGAAAGCGTCACCAGTTCCGCGTCAGGTACAGCCACAGTTAAGCTTCATACGGCTTTACACGTTTCAGATATAACCACAGGGACCATCGTTATTATTGATGCCGTGCCGTTTACAGTACAACTTCAACGAGACACGCAAGAGTTCAGCTTGAAGCCAGGGTTAATTACTCGAGTTCAAGTCAATTGTATTGAGGTAGTTTAATGCTGTCTTTATCTAGCCTGCTTCGTGCGCTTCTTAAGAAAAATCATCGCTTTTACCACACAATTGAAATCAATCTCTCTAACGGCGCCATTCGTGTTACTGATTCGGCACATGATGTTTCTTACGATGGTAATAACTATGTGTCTGGTCCTGACCTTATTCAATTTGGCGAGCCGAAAAGCACGACCGAAATTAGATCTAATGAAATTACCGTCACTCTGTCTGCTATCGATCCTGCCTTACGTGCTGTCGCGTTCGCGGCTGACTCTCACTACCTAAATCAACGATTGGTTTTAACCCGGCATTATTTAGACGATTCCGGTTTGCTGGTTGGCTCTATTGTTATTTTCAGCGGTGTTATCACTAAACGTGCGAGTTCGAGCGGTAATCAAGATGTTTCGATTTCATTTTCATCAGCTAGCTGGTGGGCTGCGTTTGAAAAGATGAACGGCGTTGAAACAACAAATGCAAGCCAACAACGTTGGCATCCGACAGATAAAGGGTTTGAGCATTGTCCTGCTACGGCATTAAATATTCGATGGGGCAGTAAATAGATGGGATTTTTTGATAATCCGTTTAAGTCATTAGAAAAAGCTGCCAAGTTTCTTATCGACCCTGTTGTGTCTGCTCATATTTGGGTCGCAGATGAATTAACAAAAGAGCTGGTGGACTGGCTAGTACCTGATATTGAAATGCCTACCACGCCTGATCCTACTCGTGAGGTTATGATTCAAGGTGGGATAAAGAAGCTGCCAGTTGTTTATGGAACGCAAACCATTGGAGCTCATGCGGTGTATGCCGGCACTTGGGATGCCGACCGAGACGATGATAAGAATGATGTATTAACTATTGTTGCTTCATTCTGTGAAGGTCCTATTGATGGAATTGAGGAGGTGTTTTTTGATGATGTCTCTGAGCATGATGCACGCTTTGTAACTGGTGATATAACATGGATTGGTATTGAGCGGCACTTAGGGTACGAATCTCAACCTGCAAGTTCGTTATTAAAAACACTTGCGGCTCAACACTCAAATACAATGCCTGAGTGGACAGATGATCACCAGCTTAATAACGTTGCTTATTGTGTCATTCAAATGGAGTATGCATCTAATCCAGCGAATGATGATGCTCAACCGTTTACAGGCTTGCCAAACATTAAAGCTCGGATTCGCGGGCGTGTTTTCCCTGCCCTTAATGAATTCGGTTTATTTGGTAACTGGGCATACTCAGATAACCCTGTTGAATGTTACGCGGAGTATCTAACCAATAAACGTTATGGCATGGGGTTGCCTGGTTCCGCATTTAATTGGGGTAATCTTAACGCAGCCAAGGCATTATGTGACAGCTCTGTGGAGCATTACACTGGCTCTGGGAATCATCCACTTTTCACATGTAATGGTGTAATTAAGACCGAACCTACCATTAAAAGTAATGTTCAATTGTTGCTTCAATCAATGCGAGCGCATCCTATAGATATTCAAGGGAAACTTGGTTTGCGTATCGAAGGATCTGGCACATCAAGTTTTTCGTTCGACAAAGACAATATCATTGGTGGGATTACCACCAGTGAGGCTGGTCCGAATGACAAACACAACCGAGTAGTTGTTAAGTTCGTTAACTCACTAAATGGTTATACAGATGACGAAGTTGTATACCCTGAAAGTGATGCGGAATATCAGTCGTTACTTTCGAACGATAATAACATCCCGAACACCAAAGAGATTGTCAGCCGGACAATTAACAATCCCTACGAAGCAATGCAGCTTGCAAGAGTAGTTCTTCTTAGGTCTCGGTTAGGTTTGGGGTGTGCATTCAAAGCAAAACCAGAATCTATCGAAGTTGAACCGGGTGATATCGTTACCATTACCGATGAGGTGTTAGCCTGGTCTAATCGGCTGTTTAGAATCTCTGAAAAAACGGTGCATAATGATGGTACGTGTTCTTTCTCAGCTAAAGAATACGACCCTTCTATTTATAATTGGCAGGTTGGCACCCAGCGCGTCTACCCGCCGGTAGTAATCCCTGATTCGTGGCGTAATCGCCCAAACGCCCCAGTCGGTGTGCTGTTAACGCAGTCAGTTAATACTCCGAAAACCGAAGATGGGAATCTAACAACGTTAACCGCCACTGTTACACCGCCCACGAGTGGTGCAATCTATTCGCATTCGGTGCTGGAATGGCGAAACCAGGGCGACAGCGCGTGGAATGACGTTACTGGTGCGGCCAATCCGTCGTTGGCGTGGTCGGTGGTCAATGCTCAGCAGGTCATTGAAGTGCGAGCGTATTCCGTGTCTGAGTCGGGCCAACGCAGTGTAGAAGGCGTGACGGCCAGTATTCAACTGGAAGCGTTCGAGGGGTATATCCAAGTGCCGAACGTGACGGGGTTGGAGCTGAAAGGCCAAGGCAACAACACCGAGTTCGCTGGTAAGGATGCGGTGTTTGCGTGGCGTAAAACGTCCCATAACGATTGGTCGGCGTTAAACCAAGGCGCGGCGAATGACGGCGCGCTGGATAAATACTTTGATGCGTATGTGGTGCGCGTCTTTAACAGTCAGGGCGTGCAGCTTCGCGAAATTGAAACCACTGACAATTTCTTTACCTATACCCATGAAATGAACCTTCAGGACGGGGCGGGCCGTGCGTTCACTCTTGAAGTGCTGATGCGCTCGGTGCACAACCGCTACAGCCAGCGTACCGCTAAAATTTCGGTCAGTAACCCGTCGCCTGGGGTGGTGGAAAACGTGCAGCTTTCCGCTGGATTTAACACCGTACAGCTTGCGTTCTCGATGCCTGATGATTTGGATTTATCTGGGGTGAAGGTGTACGTCAGTGACCAAGCCGGATTCACTGCCAGTAATGCGACGTTGGCTTACTCTGGGTTGGCGGCGTCCATGACGCTCAGTCTCAATCAAAACACCACGTACTATTTCCGGTTTGTCGCGTACGACGTGTTCGGCGATGGCGCTCTGTCAAATGAATACACCATTAAAACCCAACAGCTTAAAACCACGGATCTTGACGGCTTGGGCGATTGGGCGACGATTAAGGACGTGGATCGGGCGTTCATTGATACGCATCTAAACGACGATGCGATTCCGTCCACCAAAATTGAGTATCTGGTGGCGTCGAAGATTGCGGCGGGCACCATCAATGTCACGGTGGCGCTCGGTTCCGAGGGGATCATTCAGACCAATAATGGCGGGTATAAAGCCACATTAGGCGCGGTGGATTCCGGCCAAGAAAATCCCTATATCTTCCACTTTTCCGACGGTAACGACATTCCGTTTTACATCGATTCGGCGGGCAATGCGTTTTTACGTGGGCGTATCGAGGCGACGGAATTAGTGCTGTCCGATGGCTTTGTGTACAACAAAGATGATCTGAAAGGGGATAAGGGCGACGCTGGCGATAAGGGGGATCAAGGCGATCCAGGAGCACCGGGTTTGCCAGGGGATAAAGGGGATCAAGGCGATCCAGGGGCACCGGGTTTGCCAGGGGACAAGGGTGATAAAGGGGATCAGGGCGATCCCGGCGCGCCAGGGATGCCGGGTGCGGATGGCATGTTGCCCGCACCGGATGGGAATCCTGGGTTGTTCGCAAACAACAATTACATGGGTTACCACAACGGCTCGACTTGGCAAAGCTACATCGGGGCCGATGGTCGCTTGTATTTGACTGGCTCAGGGTCGGCGTCGTTCGACTGGAACCCAGTAAGTAACAGTCTGACCTTGCAGGGCGCGACAATTGTCTCATCGAGCATAAAAACTTCATCGACCGGGGAGCGGGTCGAGATCAACGATTCAGACAATCGACTGCGGTTTTACAATGCCTCTAATTATTTGGTGGCGCAGTTTGGTTTCGATACGTCCGACGGTCATAACACGGTGTTGTCGTTGACGCCGCCAGCGGGTCACCGAGCGATGCGCGTAAGCACTTCGGGTGAACAAGCTATGAACGTGTCGTCGGTTTACGACTACGCAACGGCGGCGTTTTTTAACTTCAGTGGTGAACAAGGTTCGTCAGCGGTTCAGGGGTCGCAAACCACGGGCGACGGTGTTGGGGTAAAGGCGCTGGGGCCGTCGGGAAAAATCGGTTTGGATGTCGCGCAAGGGGGGATTCACATTCAGCCGTCGGCCAAAAACTTGGCCAACCCGCAAAGCTCGATCAATGCGGAGTTGGTCGGGGCGGTGTCTCGCTTGATGTATAAGTTCGGCTCTGGAAGCACTGCGGCCGACTGGGGCACGGTGCCGGTGTTCTCATTGGAGGGGAGTTTCCCAACCCGGTTGCACGACAAAGCCAGTGGTTTTGTGTTGATCATGGGAACCTCGCTGAACATGGCCCACGGTGCAGCGGTGGACAACTTCTATGGGGTAACCCTGAATGCCGTTTATGGGGCCTATTCCGGGGTGCTGGGTACCGATGCGCTGGCCGGTACCAGTGAATTTCGGATGAGCGCCAACACGAATAAAGTCACGATTCACCATGTGGCCAACGGTCACGCTCGCGAGGGCAGTTGTTGGTGGATGGTGGCAGGCAAAATCAACCCGATGTGATCACTCTTTCTTTCAGTTTCTTTTCTTCTAAACGGATTCTTTATGGCGCAATACAATCAGGGCACGCTGGCGATCTCCAGCGGGGCCAGCACGGCCACAGGCAGCGGAACGAACTTCCTCGGAAACGTCGAATACGGCGATTATTTGTTGGTGTTCAATCAGTTTGGGCAATCGGTGCACGTGGCGACTGTGACGGCGGCCACGTCGAACACGCAACTGACGTTCAGTCCGGCTTATCAGGGCAGTGATTTGGCGGGGGTGAGCTACGCCATCACCACCGACTTTACGGCGTTGAAGAATCTGGCGTTGCTGAACGAC
The DNA here is from genome assembly GCF_030159995.1 of Litoribrevibacter albus. Classification (NCBI taxonomy): domain Bacteria; kingdom Pseudomonadati; phylum Pseudomonadota; class Gammaproteobacteria; order Oceanospirillales; family Oceanospirillaceae; genus Litoribrevibacter; species Litoribrevibacter albus. The sequence continues at coordinate 125,840 of NZ_BSNM01000014.1, forward strand.
ACCGACCTGGGGGCGGCGGCCTTGTTCAATCGTAACATGCTGGCAATGGAACAGGCGCTGATCGATCAGGACGCCGTGTTAGCACAGGAGGCGGTGAAACACGCCGCTCCGTCGTCGGTGGAATTTGCCGTCCGTCGCCAAGCCAACCGAGAGCGGTACGGGGCGTCGCGGTTTGTGCATCTTGGTAAACATCGTGATGACTCTACTCATGTCCCCATTAAAGAAGGTTTATATTCTGTTCTTGATGACCCTAATGTACTCGGGATGGGTCGATCAGTAACAGCGACTGGTGATTCTGAAACTGATTATGCCGTTCTTCATGTCTCGGGTATTCTGTTTAATTTGTCTGCGAATGGTTTCGGTGATCCAGCAGCATTTAAACTAAAATTTTCTGATGCACCGGATGGAACAGTAACTTATGACAGTGCCACAGGTGCAGTCGTTCAACACGCGGATGCTGCTACGGCGTTTGCGGCTGAAACCACTACTAACAAAGTCGTGACTAAGCGTTACGACGTACCACTCTTTGAAGTGTTCAAGCGTGAAGTAACTATAGCGAGTGATGAAGTATATCCAAATGGCTTGATTCAATCTCAAGCGACAACGATGAATGGTATTGCTACTGCTAATGGGACTCGTCCAGCAAGCTATTATGCTGCGTTTGAAGGGGATACTGGTTCAGTTGGTAAATGCTTGAATTATTATTCTTTGTCTGAAGCGCAACAGGCAGTCGTTCTCGCTGATCCGTGGAACAATTTTGAATTAGGTTCAGACGGTAAACTATACCAGTGGTGTTTGCGTCAGTTTACGGTTGATGGCGTTGGAAATGGTGAGCTGAGATTCTTATCAAGTACGGCGAGTAATGCTCAAAACTCACTGTTACGTCAAGCAACAGGGTCGATCACTAAACCGATTGCTCCACAGGGGGATTTTGACGACAGATTAGATCATTCCTCTATAGGTTTATATAACACAAATAATCGTACAGATTTGACCGTTGTAGATGAGTTTGATAATGGCGTCTTTGCTACCCGTAATATTGTTCGTGATGGTCGTGATTATTCGAAAGCCGGTGTGGACGGTGAGTGTTATGCTCTGGTTTTAGGTCAGGTTAGTCGACTAAATCAAGGTGTGTACCACCCATCGTTTAATTCGCTTGGGTGTGGACGTGTTAGAAATTTGAGTGGTGATGTTGATAACGGCAGACTTTGGTATGACAGTGCAGGTTTCAACATGACAAATGCCGCGCAGTGCTTCACTGAGGTTACGGAAAATAATGGTAAGGGTAATATTTCCGGTAATTTATCCGGTCGCCCGGATGGTAAATTCTATGACGCTATCTATGCAAACGGACAGGGTGGTGTCATTGATATGCGGTTGGGCGGTAAATCGCTTAGTCGATTCGGAGATGATAAAGCCGCACTGTTGGCAGGTGATTTCCTGGGTCAAGAATACCTAGTCAAAACTGAAATTTTTGCAGGTAGCTTAACAGCCACTGGATCTAGTAAGAATATTTATATCACTGGTTCAGGTATGGGGCTGCTTCCGACAGTCGGCGATATGTTTCACGTATATCGTAGTGACGGAAGTGTTCAAACGAGTACCGTCAGTTCTACAGGCGTTGACGGATGGATTTCAACTGACACGATTACTAATACTGAATTAGTGACTCATGTGATTTTGACGTACACTACCGATCTCCCAGTATCAGGTGAATTTACGATGATAGATGTGATGGGTGATCCAGCAAACATCAAGAATACATCTGATTTAACAAACGGCTGGATAGGTGCTTGGATTCGTGACCTAACCGCTGGATCGTTACCCAGATCTTTGACACGTAAAGCGCTCTATTCTAACGCGATTAGTCAGTATACAAACGACAATGGTGCCAATTGGACAAACTCTTCATATTCGATTGATCCAATCAAAAATGAAACACCGAATGCTTCTCAATTAGATGTGTACACGACTGTAATCACTTACACTGCTCACGCGAAAGTCACAACCCCAGTTAACCGCCTGCCTGTTTTGGGCGGTTATGACAGTATCAAAGATGTCACTGCAATCAACTGGAAGGGTTATGGGAATAACATTCTATTTGAATCAATACTCGGGATGATTAATAAAAATTCTGATCCATCTGGTGAGATTTACCCGACTGTCAAAATGATCCAGTCTGCATTAATTGACCGCAATCTAACTGTTACTGAAGCGGACTGGGGTAAACTTGATACAAACGTGGATCATGGTATTCAAAAACACGAACCGCTTAACCTAATTCAGCCAAATAATGGAAATTCAGCACTTAAAGTGATGATGTATCCAGTGGTTGAGAATGGTCAACTGTTTATTGAAATTATCTATAAACAGATGGTTCATAACGGTACATCTTGGGGTGACAACAATCAGATGTTAATTGCTGATGGTGATAACCTTGGAACCGATTTGAACGCAATATCAATATCGTACGGCACACATAGAATCGGGCCAATTGGCTGGCCAGAGGGGGCGGCATAATGGAGCAATCGTATTTTTATCACGCAGACCCGGATACCGGGGAATTAACCCTCCGCGTCTTTACCGACCGAAAAACGTTCGATGATGTGATTCAGGTCTTTACTGAGTGCCGCCCGGTGGTGTCGCTGCGAAAGCATTTGGAACTGTGGCTGGAATCGGAACGATGGGCCTGGTTCGAGGATCATCAAGCCTGGTTGGCTGAGCAAGCCGAACTGGAGGCCCGCGCCGAGGCGGTCGAGCGAGCACGGGACGACGACGGCCAGTTTGTTTCTGACGATCCGGACACCTCTGAAAACGAAGCTTACCAGGGCGGGCAGTCGCCCGACCAGATACGGGCGCAGTTGCGGCCCGAGCCGGAGTATGTGGAGCCGTTGGTTACACAACTGAAACCCGTGTTGATGAGTTTGATTAATCGGCAATCTGAACACGCGCTGAAATTCATTCGCGATCAATACCCGGATTACGAACAGTTATCGTGGGACAAGCAAGAACAGCAGGCCCGCGCCTGGTTTCTCGATAAAACCACGGAAACGCCCCTGGTCGATGCCATTGCCAATGCGCGTGGGATAGACAAACAAGAATTGTGTCAACGTATTATCGCCAAAGCGAATGCGTATGAATCCGAAGTGGGGGCGGTGATTGGTGAGCGGCAAGCGTTGGAGGATCGGGTGGTGGAGGCCGAAGATTGGAGTAGAGTTCTAGAAATAATCAGTGATTGATAATGATTATTTCTACTATTGGGGCTCTCCTGTTGCACAGTAAGTTGAGTGCCTCTGTGTTCGCTGTATTTGAATAAGAAGAGCTAAATTTTCTGTATTTTCCGTTGTAAAACACATTTGTAACTATTTGATTTATAATGTTCTGTATTACTGATTTTACGCGCTTTGAAAGCGTCTCTTATTAATGGTAAGCTATTGAAAAATAAAGAAAAATTAAGTGTTTTGTTTATATGCCTTGGGAATATCTGTCGTTCGCCAACCGCAGATGGAGTGTTTAGAAAGTTAGTAGCTGATGCACGTATCGATCATAAAGTGGTGGTTGATTCTGCCGGAACCGCTGCGTGGCATATAGGCAAGTCCCCGGATTCGCGCTCACAAAGCTTTGCTCTTCGTCGAGGGTATGATCTTTCCGGGCTTAGAGCTCGTCAGGTTAATGAAGTGGACTTTGATACTTTTGATTTGCTCTTGGCGATGGATAGTGAAAACTATTCTAATTTGATGCAGTTATGTCCTAAAGGCTCGGAACATAAGGTTAAAAAATTATTGAGCTTTAGTTCGATTGCGCCTGATGAGGATGTCCCTGATCCTTATTATGGCGGTGATAAAGGGTTTGAGCAGGTATTGGACTTAGTTGAGGATGCCTGTGATCAACTGCTGAAATATGTGAAGAGTGGTCTTTAATTAGTGTCCCAGTTAGTTATTGAGAAAGATAAGAACCTAAAGGCGCTTAATACCTTTAGATTGCCTTCTGTTGCTCGGCAGTATGTGGAGCCTACAACGATTGATCAAGTTCAGGCTGTCTTTGACCTGATTCAGAAACAAAACTTGAATTATCTGGTTCTTGGAGGGGGGAGTAATGTTCTCTTCAAGAGCTCAGTTTTTGATGGCTTAATTGTTCATCCTGCGCTTATGGGTATCGACGTTGAAGAGTTTACTGAAGGTTTTCGGGTAAGTGCATCGGCTGGTGAAAACTGGCATAACTTTGTTCAGTTCTGTTTGTCACAAGGGATAGTAGGGCTGGAGAACTTATCTTTGATTCCTGGTTCTGTAGGGGCCTGTCCTGTTCAAAATATAGGTGCCTACGGAGTTGAGGTTGCTGAGTTTATTGAGTCTGTTACTTGCTTTGATCCTCAGTCGAACAGTGTTGTTCAGCTAACAGGGGAAGAGTGTCGGTTTGGTTATCGTGACAGTGTCTTCAAACGTAATAAAGCTCACTTAGTTATTCTTAAGGTCAACTTTGTCTTCAATAAGGATCGTCCATTCTCGTTGGATTACAGTGATCTTGAACATCGGGTTGAGCGTGAATTAACTCAGAATGAAGGGAAGGATAAGGCGCGTATTATTTCTGATGTGATTTGTCAGATTCGTTCTGAGAAACTTCCTGATCCAGCTGAATTAGGTAATGCTGGCAGTTTCTTTAAAAATCCAATTGTTACCTCTGATAAATTTCATTCTATTAAAGAGAAATGTCCCGAGTTGGTTGCCTTCCCTTATGGTGATGATTACAAGCTTGCGGCGGGTTGGATGATTGATTTTCTGGGGTTCAAGGGAGCATCTGTAGGTGGCGCGAGTGTTCATGAAAAGCAGGCATTAGTTTTGGTTAATAAAACTGGCGATGCGAGTTCAGGAGATTTGTTTGCCTTGGTGAGCTTAATTCAAGCAAAAGTAAGCTCTGTATTCGGGGTGGAGTTGGAAATTGAACCAAAAGTAATCTAAACGCGAGTGAAATAGAAAGAACAAATAATATGGGAGCTAATCGTTTGTTCTCATAAATAAAAAGCCCAGCATTTAGCTGGGCTTTTTAGTACCTGATTGTTCAAGAATTACTTGGTTATTCAGGTGTTTTGTCGGTTTGAGCTTCCTGAGCTTGTTCACTCTGAGGTGACTCACTAGCAGTTGTTGCTGGCTCATTGGTTGCTTCTGCTGCTTTAGGGGCAGCTGCAGGCTCCGACGATGTAGATTCTGAAGATGACTCGGTTTTTGGTTGAGTCGTTTCTTTAATTTCTACGTCTTCCGCTGTTTGTGGAGCGGCGGCCTTACGTTGTGATCGACGAGGACGTGAAACAACCGGTTTGCTTTCTGCTTCTGGTTGTTTGGTTTCCAAAGAGCCTGAAGGAGATTCCAACTTAGTTGGAACAATCTTAGGTTGAGTTTCTTTGGTTGTTTCCGTCTTTTCAACAGGTGCAGGTATTTCTTCACCGCGAGCTTTTGCTTCTGCTACTGCTTTGCGGCGTTGGCTTCGGCGCGCCTTTTGAGGTGCTTTAGGTGCCTCAGCTTTGCTGTCAGCATCTGCAGTATTTTGCTCCGCTTGGGTTGCCTTGTTATTCGCAGCAGGTTCCGCAGGCTTGCTATCAACAGGAGTTGAAGTCTTCTCTGATTTAGACTTTTCTTCCTCTGCTGCAAGCGTTAAAGAAAGCTGTTCTTCGTTAAGTTTTTCAACTTTCTTCTCACTCTCTTTCTTGTCAGCTACTTTTGCTGGAGCTTTTGGCTCGTCAGCTTTAGCCGTTTCAACTTGAGTTTCTGCTTGAAGATTGCTTACTTTTTCTTCGGCTTTCTTCCAGACGTTGTCAGCTTTTGCTTCAACTGATGACTCTGGTTTTTTGCTCTCAGTGTCAGCAGCTACAGGCTTGCTGTCAGTCTTTGGTTGAGGAGCCTTGTTTTGCTGAGGCTTCTCTGTTTTTACCGCTGATTCTGATGGCTGTTTAGATTGAATCTGGTCTTTTTGTTCAGGAGCGTTTGTTGATTCCTGAGATTGACGCTGTTCTCTCTTTGGTGATTGATTCTTGCGACGCTGGGCATTGCTGTTTCTGTTGCGACGGCGAGGCTGTTTGTCATCACTCTTAGGGTTATCAGACTTTTGAGTTTCAGTCGTTTGAGCTTGTTTCGCTTTAGGCTGCTCCTCATTACGCTTTTTAGCGTTGCGATCCTGAGGCTTGTCAGCTGTGCGAGCAGGCTTGCGCTCATTTTGATCTGAACTCTTATTGCCTCTGTTATCAGAACCACGTTTTTGTTGAGCGCCTTTGTTAGTGTTGCGCTTGTTGTCTTGTGGTTTTCGCTTGTTTGGTTGTTTGCGTACTTGAGGCTTTTCTTCTGGCTGTTCTTCTTCGTTCTTGAAGAGGCCGCTGAAGCTCGCGGAAAGGCGGGCAAAGAAGCCTTCTTTTTTGCCTTCAGTTTGTGCCGCCGTAGGTGCAGGAGAGGAGTGTACTACTGACTTCACTGCTGCTTCTGTTTTTACAATTGCTTTAGGTGTTGTTGCTTCAACCACTTCAGGGGTTGGGGCATCAGGAATCATAGCAATAGTTGATTCATTCCGAGTTTCTGCAATGTGATCATCACGCAGGCGAATAACCTCGTATTTCGGTGTTTCCATATATTGGTTCGGTACGATCAGAACCTTCACACCTTGTTCTTTCTCAATACGAAGAAGTTGCTTACGCTTTTCGTTGGTTAGATAGGTACCTACCGAAATAGGAACAATGGCTCTAACTTCAGACGTGCGTTCTTTAAATGCTTCTTCTTGAATCAGACGCATAATGGATAATGCTAGTGATTCTGTGTCGCGGATGGTTCCGTGGCCGTTACAGCGAGGGCATACAATGCCTGATGTTTCGCCTAGTGATGGGCGTAAACGCTGACGGGACATTTCCAGAAGACCGAATCGAGAGATGCGACCCACTTGTACACGAGCACGATCCATTTCAAGTGCTTCACGTAAACGGTTCTCAACTTCGCGTTGGTTGCGGCTCTGAAGCATGTCGATGAAATCGATAACAATCAAACCACCCATATCGCGAAGACGAAGTTGGCGTGCAATTTCATCTGCAGCTTCAAGGTTTGTCATTAATGCGGTTTCTTCGATGTCTCCGCCTTTGGTTGCACGGGCAGAGTTGATGTCGATAGAAACTAATGCTTCAGTCGGGTCAATTACAATTGAACCGCCAGATGGCAATTTAACTTCACGTTGGAACGCAGTTTCGATCTGGGTTTCAATCTGGTAGCGGTTAAACAGAGGTACCGCGTCATCGTATAGCTTAATTTTGTTCGAATAATGTGGCATTACCTGGTTAATGAAGGTAACGGCATCGTTATGTACAGAGCGATTATCGATCAAGACTTCACCAATGTCTTTTCTCAAGTAGTCGCGGATAGCACGGATGATAACGTTACTTTCCTGATAAATTAGGAAAGGTGCTTCACGGTCTTCTGATGCAGACTTGATGGTATCCCAGATCGTGGTTAGGTAATTTAAATCCCACTGAAGGTCTTCAGTGCTACGACCAACACCAGCAGTGCGAACGATAACGCCCATATCGCGTGGTACTTCAAGGCCAGACATAGCATCACGAAGTTGAGCCCGATCATCGCCTTCAATACGACGAGAAATACCGCCGGCACGTGGGTTGTTTGGCATTAATACTAGGTAGCGACCAGCAAGTGAAATAAAGGTTGTGAGGGCTGCACCTTTGTTGCCGCGCTCTTCTTTATCTACCTGAACAATAACTTCTTGGCCTTCTTGAAGAAGTTCTTTGATGTTTAAACGCTGTCCGCGCTCTGGTTTGCTAGTGAAATATTCTTTTGAAATTTCTTTCAGAGGAAGGAAACCGTGTCTTTCAGCGCCGAAGTCAACAAATGCAGCTTCAAGACTTGGTTCGATTCGGGTGATTTTCCCTTTGTAGATATTCGCTTTTTTTTGTTCGCGAGTTCCAGATTCAATATCTAGATCGTATAGGCGTTGGCCGTCAACAAGAGCAACACGCAACTCTTCTGGATGAGTCGCGTTAATTAGCATTCTCTTCATGTAAGTCCATAATTTGTAAGGGAAAACACGCTTGTTTTAAGAAGGTGGATGAGTCGCTGTAAGCAACCTAAGAACTACTCTGAGATACAAAGTTGAACGTAAGATCGTAACTTTTCTTCTGCTTCTTAATCTTAAAAAGGTGTTTTCCAAAATTTTCATTCGACAGTTCTAACTTGAAATTATGATGTTAGATTGTCGCCACTATTTTGGTAAACTAACCGCCTTTCTTCGGAAGGGTGGTGGTTCGCCTTCTCGAAGCCAAAACATCTTGAGCGGTACGATGCTTTGAACCGTAGATTATTTATATATCAAAGATATAGAAAAACTATCTTCGGTTTTTCCGTAATTCACCACCGAACGCCCAGTTAATGACAAACATTTAAATAGCATTTTGTGCTTGTCTGCATTAGATAGTCGTATCGGCGAGGCAGAATATAGCAATAAATCTGCAAGCCATCAATTGAATAGGTTTATAGTTTTTATGAATTCAGCTCCTGAGAGCAATATTAACGCTGTACAAATCATTGATGTGGAAGATGATTATCAAGGTCAGCGTCTCGATAACTTCTTAATCGCTCGTTTAAAGGGTGTGCCTAAGTCAAAAGTGTATCAAATCATTCGTAAGGGCGAGGTTCGTGTCAATAAGAAGCGAAAGAAGGCTGATTATCGACTTGAAACCGGTGATCAGGTGCGTGTGCCGCCTATTCGAACGGCAGACCCTAAGCCGGTGGTTAAAGTTTACGACAAGACTCTTAAGTTAATCGAAGACTCTATTATCTTTGAAGATGAGAGTTTTATGGCGATTAATAAGCCATCAGGTATTGCGGTGCATGGTGGTAGTGGTGTTAGCTGGGGGTTAATTGAAGCGGTAAGACAGATTCGACCGGATGTGCGACGTCTTGAGTTGGTTCATCGTTTGGATCGGGACACCTCTGGAATCATTCTTATTGCAAAAAAGGGTTCTGTATTGAAGGTGTTTCATCAGTATCTTCAAAGTAAACAAATGCAGAAAATCTATCATGCCTTGGTGGTTGGGCGTTGGCCGAAGCATAAAAAAGAAGTTGATGTCCCTCTGAGGAAGATTGAGCTGCCTTCAGGTGAACGAATTGTGAAGGTTGATGGTAAAGGAAAGTCTTCGCTGACGAATTACCGAGTATTGAATGCTTATAAAGGCTTTTCGTTGGTAGAGGCGAGTCCTATTACCGGGCGTACGCACCAGATTCGGGTTCATTGTCAGTTTGCTGGTTGTCCGATTGTTGGTGATGAAAAGTATTGTCCAGAAGAAGATTTGAAGCTTCAGAAGAGTCTGGGCTTATCTCGTTTGTGTTTGCATGCCAGAGAATTGAGATTTAAGCATCCAGAGTCTGGTAAGCCGATGACCTTAATTGCTGAGTATGGCTCGGATCTGAAATTTATTCTTAATGTTGTTCAGGCTGGTGACTGATATGGCGAAGGGATACGAACTGGTTATCTTTGATTGGGATGGAACTCTGGTTGATAGTGCAGATCTGATTGTGGAATGTATGCAGTCTGCCTTTTCTGATTTGAGTCTATCTATACCGACAAATGATGATGTTCGAAATATTATTGGATTAGGTTTAGGTGAGGCCATTGTTGAGTTGAATGGTCCGACAAATGATGATGTCGTTCGTCAATTGCGAGAAGCGTATTCGTTACATTTTCATAAGAACGATGTTGACGAGCTTAATGTGTTTTCTGGTGTGTATGAAATGCTTGAGGCATTGAGAGGTAGTGGCTGCCTGACGGCGGTAGCCACAGGAAAGAGTCGCAAGGGGCTAACACGAGGGTTGTCGCGTTTTAAGTGTGCAGATCATTTTGTTTCAACTCGCTGTGCAGATGAAACCCGTTCTAAACCTCATCCTTTAATGTTGGAACAAATAATAAATGAAGTAGGCGTTGATCTGCAGAAGGCTATTATGGTGGGTGATTCCGTTTATGATATGGAAATGGCTCAGCGGATGGGAATGGACTCAGTAGGGGTGACCTATGGTGTCCACTGTTCAAAACGGTTGGGCGAATATGCTCCAGTTTGTATGGCTGATAATGTGTCGGCTTTGGCTGATTTTTTATTAAATAACGCTAAATAATTGTATAGAGAACTGGTATAACGCTAGTTCGTATTGATCAATGCATTCGTTGAAGAATGAACAAAGGAGAACGTTGTTGTGTTCGATGATAAAACACGTGAAGCCGTGAATGAAGTATCGGCAGGGAATGCGGGCAGTAAAGAGTGGCGACTCATTGAGAAAATGGTAATGAATTTGGCGCTTGAGCAAAAGAAGGCTCGACGTTGGGCGATTTTCAAATTTTTGATTGTCATTGGCTTTATGTTCTTTGTGTTTTCAGCAACGCTCCAAACAGCAAAGTTGGACAAACAAATGTTGGCGGGTAATCAGCCACATACCGCTATGGTTGAAGTGAAAGGCCCTATTATGGCTGATAGTGATGCCAGTGCGGACATTCTAGTAACAGGCTTACGTGAGGCTTTTGAGAGTCCAAACGTTAAAGGTGTGGTGTTACGGATTAACAGCCCAGGTGGTAGTCCTGTTCAGGCGGGCTATGTTAATGATGAAATTAAACGACTGAAGGCGCTTCATCCTGAGATTCCTGTGTATGCAGTTATTTCTGATTTGAGTGCTTCTGGTGCTTATTATATAGCTGTGGCAGCAGATAAAATTTATGCGGATAAGGCCAGTTTGGTCGGTTCAATTGGTGTGACTGCCTCAAGCTTTGGTTTTGTAGAAACGATTGAAAAGATGGGGGTGGAGCGTCGCACCTTTACAGCAGGTGAGCACAAGGGCTTTTTGGATCCGTTCTTGCCTGTTAAGGAAGATGAAAAGCAGTTCTGGGAATCGGTGCTTAAAACAACCCATAATCAATTTATTGGCGTAGTGAAAGAAGGGCGTGGCGATCGTTTGGTTGATAACCCTGATTTGTTTTCTGGGTTGGTTTGGTCGGGAGAGCAAGCAATCGAACTTGGCTTGGTAGATGAGTTGGGTAGCAGTAGTTATGTGGCAAGAGAAGTTATTGGTGCTGATAAGATTGTAGACTACACGCCTAAGCCTGATCCTTTCCAGGAGTTTACTCGTCGACTGGGAACAAGTATGGCAATGTACTTTAGTAAAGCATTAGGGATTGAGGCGCCATCGTTAAGATAGTTTCATCAATTTTTAGTGGTTAAACTATAGATAATAAAAAAGGAGGCGGTGGCCTCCTTTTTTATTGTGTGCTTTTCCGATTGTCTAGCGCTTGATTAGGCGAGAATGTTTACGCCTTCGTTTTCCAGCATTCTATTCAATTTAATGAGTGGTAAACCGATTAGGGTGTTAGGGTCTTCGCCTTCCAGTTTTTCAAATAGTGCGATTCCCAATGCTTCGCTTTTGAAGCTTCCTGCGCACTTGAGTACATCTTCTTTATCTACATAATTGCTGGCTTGTTCTTCTGTGAGCTTCCTAAAGGTCACGTAAAAAGGTTCAACTAACGATTGGTATTCGCCAGTTGAAGCATTAAGTAAGCATAGGCCTGTATGGAAGGTAACTGTTTTGCCAGACATGCTCATCAGTTGTTTGATTGCGTTTTCTTTAGTGTGAGGTTTGCCTAGGGCTAGGCCGTCAACTTCTGCTACCTGGTCTGAGGCGATGATTAGGCCAGTGTCTAAATTTTTAGCAACTGCTTTGGCTTTTTCGATGGATAGTCTTAATGACAGCTCGTTCGGTGATTCACTGGCTTTAGGAGACTCGTCAATATCAGGACTGATGCACTGGTAATCAATTTGGAATTTATCAAGAAGTTGTCTTCTAAAAGGAGAGGAAGAAGCTAAAATAACAGGAGTAGTGGGCATAATATTTTCTTAATAGCTCTGCTGTACAAGATGAAGTGCATTTTAATGCTAAATTGTCGGTTTTTCATCAATTTACCTTTGACAGAGCTAAGATCTGTCCCTATTATGGCGCCCTTATGTCAAAGTCATCATTACCAGATTATGTAAATCCACGTCGATTGGCTGTTCAGGGCATGGCTCTGGAAGGTCAAATTTCGGCTGATTCCTTCAAAAGAATTGCTGAAGTGGCAACTATTACGAGTCAAGGTGTTGAGGTGTCTTTAAAGTTCTTCTGTGATGAAGAAAACTTTAAAGTGATCTCGGGTACTGTCGAAGTGGAACTTGATTTGGATTGTCAGCGGTGTTTGAGCCCGGTAAATGTTAAGGTGATTAGCGATTTTGAAGTGGCTATTGCAGCCAGTGATGAATCGGCCAAAAATATCCCGAAACATTATGAGCCGGTCATTGTTGAGGAAGATACCCTCGAACTTGTACCGCTGATTGAAGAAGAGCTTATACTGGCCTTGCCAATGCATGCTTATCACGATGATTGTGATGTACAAATGTCTTTTGGCGAGACTGAATTAGACGCTGCAGAAGTGGAAGAAACTACCCCTAATCCATTTCATGTGCTAGCAAATTTGAAAGTGGGTAAATCAAAGAATTAGGAGCAATCAGGCATGGCTGTTCAAAAAAGCAAAAAGACTCGTTCTAAGCGTGGTATGCGTCGTTCACATGACGCTCTAACTGGCGCTGCGTTGTCTATTGACGCAACAACTGGTGAAAAACATCTTCGTCACCACATTACTGCAGACGGTTTCTACCGTGGCAAGCAAGTTGTTGCTAAAGCAGAAGCTGCTGACGAAGAGTAAGATCTAGTATGATCACCATTGCGGTTGATGCAATGGGTGGGGATTACGGCCCACAGATCACGATATCGGGCGCCCTCAAGTGTCTTGAGATGGTGCCTGATCTTCGACTTATTCTGGTCGGGGATCAAGAGCAAATCCTTCCTTTAATACCTCATAATTTATCGTCGTTTGTTGAAGTGGTTCATACCGACCAGTGGGTTGCTATGGATGACAAGCCTTCGAAAGCCCTTCGTGGTTTGCCAAATTCGTCTATGAAGTTGGCGGCTCAGTGTGTGGCTGAAGGTAAAGCAGATGCATTGGTGAGCGCTGGTAATACTGGTGCCTTAATGGCAATTAGTCGACATGTGTTGCAAACACTTCCTGGTATTGATCGCCCGGCGATTATGGCTCGTTTGCCTGTTCGTGAAGGGGCAACTTATATGTTGGATCTCGGAGCGAATGTGGATTGTCAGGCTGAGCATTTATATCAGTTTGCTGTTATGGGAACTGCATTTGCGGCTGCTAATGGTCATGTTGTGCAACCTAAAGTGGCTTTGTTGAATGTGGGTGTTGAGTCAATCAAGGGAAATCAGCAAGTGCGTTTAGCTTCTCATCAAATTGCTCAATGCGATGCGTTGAACTTTATTGGGTTTGTAGAAGGTAATGAGCTGTTTTCAGGTAAGGCTGATGTCATTGTATGTGACGGATTTGTCGGTAATGTTGCTTTAAAAGCTTCAGAGAGTGTCATGAGGCTGGCAGTTGATAAGATTCAGAAACGTTTGTCCGTTTGGTGGCTTAAGTGGTTGGGGTTGTTTTTAAAACCTATCCTCAAGGGCTTAGCCAGAGAGTTGGATCCAACGTATTTAAATGGCGCTCTTTTAGTTGGTTTGAACGGCATTGTGGTGAAAAGTCATGGTGCCTCTGATGAACAGGGCTTCAGTAATGCAATCATGCAGGCTTATCGAGAGGTTAGTAATAAGTCTAATGATCATTTTGAAGCAATTATGGATCAGATAGAGTTTTAGGAGTAATTATGACCCGCGCGTTTGTATTTCCGGGGCAAGGCTCTCAATCAGTAGCTATGGGGCGTGAGTATTTCGAAGCATCTGCAGTATTTAAGGATACTCTAACAGAAGCTTCTGATGCCCTGGGCTATGATTTATGGGATCTTATTGTTAATAATCCCGATGATAAATTAAATCAGACAGAGTTTACCCAGCCTGCTTTGCTGGCTGTTTCAATTGGTATGTACCGTACTGCAGTGTCTAAGTTTGATTCTTCTCCTGTTGCGGTTGCTGGTCACAGTTTGGGTGAATATTCTGCTCTTGTTGCGGCTGAGGCTCTTTCTTTTTCGGATGCATTGAGAACTGTGCAGGCTCGTGGACAGTTTATGCAGCAGGCTGTCCCGGCAGGTGAGGGTGCTATGGCGGCGGTGCTTGGTTTAGAGCAGGCCAAAATAGAAGAGATTTGTGCTTCTGTAGAAGGCGTTGTTGAGGCTGCAAATATTAATGCGCCAGGGCAAATTGTTATTGCTGGGGCAAAAACATCTGTTCAAGCGGTTCTTCCTCTATTGAAAGAATCTGGCGCTAAGCGTGCGCTTGAATTGCCAGTAAGTGTTCCTTCTCATTGCAGTTTGATGAAGCCGGCAGCTGAAAAACTTAAGGAGTTGCTGGCAGATGTAGATTTAAAAATGCCGGTAATTCCTGTTATTCACAATGTTTCGGCAGAAACTGCTCAGTCAGAAGAAAATATTAGAGAGCTGTTGGTTAGTCAGCTTTATCGCTCAGTTCGTTGGGTTGAGTGTGTTGAAGCGCTAAAGGGCTATTCAATAGATGGGCTTGTTGAGTGTGGTGCTGGAAATGTCCTAACTGGTTTGACTAAGCGTATTGATAAAACGCTTCCTTGTGTCACATTAAATTCGATGTCTGCGTTAGAAGAATTGTAAGCGAGGATAATGGAATGTCGGATCAAAAAGTTGCTCTTGTAACAGGAGCGAGTCGCGGAATTGGTGCTGCAATCGCAGCTAAATTGGTTGCCCAAGGGTTTTATGTGATCGGAACAGCAACCTCTGACTCTGGCGCTGAAAATATCTCTCGGGCATTGGGTGAGCAAGGTTGTGGTAAGGCCCTTGATGTCAGCTCCGATGAAGCTGTTGCTGAGTTTTTCAAGCAGTTAAAAGCAGATGATCAGCTACCATTGGTGGTAGTGAATAATGCAGGGATTACTGATGATGGTCTTTCTTTACGAATGAAAGAAAGCCAGTGGCAGAGAGTGATTGATACCAATTTAACGGGTTCATTTCGTGTTGCTCAGGCGGCTCTGAAGGCTATGACTAAAGCTAGATGGGGGCGCGTTGTAAATATTTCTTCGGTGGTTGCCCAGGCTGGAAATCCAGGGCAAGCAAACTACTGTGCGGCCAAGGCTGGCCTTGAAGGAATGACTCGATCTTTAGCAAAAGAGTTGGCTAATCGAAATATCACCTTCAACTGTGTGGCCCCCGGTTTTATCGCCTCGGATATGACTGAAGCACTAAATGATCAGCAAAAAGATGCAATTCTTGGTCAAATTCCTATGGGGCGCATGGGGAATCCAGATGAAATTGCAGCGGTAGTATCATTTCTAAGTTCAGAAGAGGCATCGTACATAACTGGCCAGGTGATACAGGTCAATGGCGGTATGTATTTGAATTGATTTTGGGTTTTTACAGGCAATAGAGTAGATCTGTTCATTGACAACTCTTACTTTAAAACCTATAAAGATCCTTTAATTTGTACTTGCGGTTGTTTGATCGCTTTAGATACACTAGCAACCACTTAATTAATACTATTGGGAGAATGTTCGCTCATGAGCACAATTGAAGAGCGCGTCAAGAAGATTGTTTGTGAACAATTGGGTGTTAAGGAAGAAGATGTAAATCCTTCCTCCTCTTTTGTAGACGACCTTGGTGCAGACTCACTAGATACTGTTGAGTTGGTTATGGCTTTGGAAGAGGAATTTGAGACTGAAATTCCAGATGAAGAAGCTGAGAAGCTAACCACTGTTCAAGATGCGATTGATTACGTCGTAGCGAACCTTTGATTCTCTCTCAGGTTTGATGAAAAGCCGCCTTTCAGGCGGCTTTTCTGTGTCTGAAGAATAGATTGGTGGAGAAGATGCAAGGTAGGAGAGTTGTTGTCACAGGAATGGGGTGTATATCTCCATTAGGGCATACTGTCGAGAGTACATGGAGTAAGGTTAAATCTGGTACTTCAGGAATTACGCGAATTGATGCGTTTGATGTTAGTTCCTATCCGGTAACATTTAGCGGTTCTGTGAAAGGGTTTGACGGTGAATCCTTGTTTGGTAAAAAAGAGTGCCGCAAGATGGATCTCTTTATTCAGTATGGAATGGCCTCTTCAATCGAAGCGTTTAATGATGCCGGCTTGAAGGACTCTGAGTTCGATCCTGAACGATTTGGTGTCGCTTTTGGTTCAGGCATAGGTGGCATAAGCACGATTGAAGCAAATCACCATGAAATGATGGCTCGTGGGCTTCGTCGGGTTTCTCCGTTTTTTATACCGTCTGTTATTGTGAACATGCTAGCTGGTCACGTATCCATGCGGTTTGGTCTGAAAGGGCCAAATGTGGCGGTGTCTACGGCATGTGCATCCGGAACGCATAACATTGGTTATGCGGCGAGAGCGATTGCCTATGGCGATGCTGATTTAATGATGGCTGGTGCTGCCGAGATGTGCACAACTGAACTTGGTTTGGCAGGCTTCTGCGCTTCTAAAGCGTTGTCGACTCGTAATGATGCACCTGAACAAGCGTCTCGTCCGTGGGATGCTGATAGGGATGGATTTGTGTTAGGTGACGGTGGTGCGTCATTGGTGCTTGAGGAATACAATCATGCCAAGGCAAGAGGTGCTCGTATTTATGGCGAAGTGTTAGGCTTTGGGATGAGTGGAGACGCGTATCACATCACTGCACCAAGAGAGGATGGAGAGGGCGCTCAGCGAGCAATGAAGGCTGCTTTGGCTGATGCGTCGATATCTGCGGGCGATGTTGGTTATGTTAATGCTCATGCAACCTCAACCAAGTTAGGTGATTTGGCAGAGTGTCAGGCTGTTAAAGGTGTATTTGGATCGAAAGCTCATGATGTAAGGGTTAGCTCTACCAAGAGTATGACAGGGCATTTGTTGGGGGCAGCAGGCGCTCTTGAATCTGTGTTTTCCCTAAAAGCATTACAAGAACAGATTGCTCCGCCAACCATTAATCTGGAGAATCCGGATGAGTCGTGTGATCTGAACTTCGTCGCTAATTCAGCTCAGGAATTCAATTCGGATGCTGTTATGAACAATTCTTTTGGATTTGGCGGAACGAATGCTTCGTTGATTTTTGGTCGGTGTTCATAATGAAGTTAATGAGCTCAAGCACTTCGGTTCCACTATCGAATCGCGGCATAGCGTATGGGGATGGTTTTTTTGAAACCATTTTATTTAGGAAAGGAAAGAGTCCTTTGCTAAAGCATCATATGGCGAGATTGTGTAACACCGCGAATGCATTAGGAATGTCAATTAGTCAGTCTGATGTGACTGAGCTGGTTAAGCACTTAAAGGCGAACATAATTGACTCTGCCACTGATCAAGTGGTTAAGCTTCTTGTGACCAGAGAGGCTGGGGGGCGGGGTTATCGACCGCTTCCAACGGCAGATACAGAGGTTTATATTCAGGCTTTCGAATACTCGTCTGTAGTGTCTGATTCGATTCTTGAACAAGGCGTGGTGCTTAGGGTTTGTGATATTAAGTTAGCTAACCAACCAGCTTTGGCCGGATTGAAACACTTGAATCGTCTGGAAAATGTATTAGCTCGGAATGAGTGGCATGATGATGCATTTTATGAGGGATTACTGCTAGATCAAACCGGGCTGATCATTGAGGCCACCCAGAGTAATGTTTTCTTTAAAATAGGACAGCGGTGGTTAACTCCGGAATTAAATCGATGCGGTGTGGCAGGTGTAATGAGAGCATGGTTGTTAGCTCACGAGCCGGAACTGCAGACTGAATTTCACATCACCACCTTGAGCTTGGATGATCTTTCTAAAGCAACCTCCTGTTTTATATGTAATTCAGTCCAGGGCATAGTTCCTGTACAATCCATTCAATTAAAAGAAAGCAGAGTAGCTTTCGATGTTAAAGAATCTTTGTTGCTTTTAAAGCAAGTTGGAAGTGTGTTGGGTTAATGTCTCTTTCTGTCCTGAAACGATTATTTATTTTAGCGTTATTAATTGCTTCTCTCGCGACTGCCGGTTTTGGCTGGTACATGCATCAAATGTTTAATCGACCATTGGTAGAACTGGCTGAAAAGCCGGATGTGATTGATGTTATGCCGGGCGATGGTATGTACCGTGTATGTCATCGAATGAAGAGCCTTGGATTGATAAGTAATGTTAGAACTTTTTGTCGAGTTGCGATGTGGTCAGGGTATGATCATGTCATCAAGGGGCGTTATGAAATTACTGACGTGGATACGCCTAAGACCTTGCTTGATAAAATGAAGTCAGGGGAAGTAGTAACCTTTACCATTTCTTTGATTGAAGGTCATACCTTTAAGCAGATGTATCAACGGATTCAGGAAAATTCAAATATTGTCCCGATTCTGGAAGGGCTTACAGATCAAGAGATTATGGCGCGTGTTGCCGGTGATAAAACCATACATCCAGAAGGGCAATTCTACCCTGATACCTACAGTTTTAGTTACGGTGTTAGTGACCTTGATGTATTGACCCGAGCTTATAATAAGCTTCATACAGTGCTTGATGAAGAATGGAAGGCTAAGCAATCTGACTTACCTTACAAAAACGCCTATGAGGCTCTCATTATGGCTTCGATCGTGGAAAAAGAGACGGCGGTGGGTGAAGAGCGCCCTCAGATTGCAAAAGTTTTTATTAAACGGCTTAAACTTGGCATGAGGCTCCAAACGGACCCAACGGTGATCTATGGGATGGGGGATAAATACGATGGCAATATTACTCGCCGTGATTTAAGAGCCAAGACGCCCTACAATACCTATCGAATTGATGGCTTACCGCCTACACCTATTGCTATGGTTGGGCGTGATGCAATAAAAGCTGCTCTGCAGCCTGAAGGGAAAGATGCCTTGTTCTTTGTAGCAAAAGGCGATGGTACTCATTATTTTTCCAAAACGCTTGAAGAGCATAATAAAGCCGTTCGACAGTATCAGATGAGACGTTCTTCGAATTATCGTTCAACACCTAATCAGTAGGAAATTTAAGTGTCAGATGCGTTGTTTATCACCTTTGAAGGTGGTGAGGGTGTCGGTAAAACTACCAATATCGAATATTTCAAAGAGTTAATGGTTCAAAGCGGGTTGGATTTCGTTTCTACCCGAGAGCCTGGTGGTACGCCACTGGCAGAAGAAATCAGATCGCTTTTATTGTCGACGCGAGATGAGGCTGTTTGTTCGAACGCTGAGTTATTGCTGATGTTTGCAGCTCGTTCTCAACACTTGGCTACGGTTATCGAGCCAGCTTTGAAGCAGGGCGTGCATGTAATATGTGATCGCTTTACCGATGCTACTTATGCCTATCAAGGGTATGGGCGTAAACTTGGCACAGAGCGTATTGCTGTTCTGGAAGGGTTGGTGCATGGTGATCGACAGCCCGATCTAACTATTATTCTGGATGCGCCTGTTGAAGTGGGTATGGGGCGTGCGAGAAATCGTGGTGAGCTTGATCGTTTTGAAAGAGAAGACCTTGAGTTTTTTGAACGTGTTCGCAAGGGCTATCTAGCACGAGCTAAAGCGGCTCCTGATCGCTATGAAATTGTTGATGCAAGTCTTGAGTTGGATGAGGTTAAACAGCAAGTCGCTGAGATCTTTGAACGACGTGTCGTCGAACGCCTAGGGGCTCAACACGATGGATGAAGAACATTTATTATCACGACCTCTGGATTGGCAGTTGCCAGCATGGTCGGCCTTAACTGAGGCGCTATCCAAGGATCACTTGGCTCACGGGTTGTTAGTTTATGGTCAACAGGGTGTCGGTAAACTGCACTTTGCCAAGGCGTTAGGTCAGTTTTTGTTATGCGCTCAGCCTCAAAATGGTCAGGCCTGTGGTCAATGTAATGGTTGTCTTCTTAATAAGGCTGGCACGCATCCTGACTTGATACTCGTTCAGCCAGAAGAAACCGGCAAAGCCATTAAGGTTGATCAGGTTCGAGAGTTGAATCACTTTGTCTCTCAAACCTCTCAGATGTCAGGTAAGAAGGTTGTTATTATTGAGCCTGCTGATGCGATGAACATCAACAGCTCGAACGCGCTTTTAAAAACACTTGAAGAGCCATCGGGTGATACTCATTTGATCTTGGTCGTTGATTCTCTGAGTTCTTTGATGGCGACAATTCGGAGTCGTTGTCAGTACTATGAAATTGCGTCTCCCACCAGAGAACAAGCCTACCGATTCTTGAAAAATGAATATCCTGATCGGGAAGATATCGACGTACTGGTTAACATCTCTGAACAGGGGCCGTTTTACGCCAAAGAAATGATTGAGCAGGGTAAGCTGGAGTGGCGCTCGATTTTGTCCCAAGGTTTATTGGACGTTTGCTCTGGAAAATCTACTATTGAGGTGGCTGAAAGCTGGAAGACGATTGATACGCTTGAGGCGTTTCACTGGTTGGATAATTGGCTCAGGGATATGATTGTTCTGGTGATGACGAATGATTTATCCAGAGTTAAAAATGCTGATCTATCTGAGCTGATGCACGTTATTCAGGCGAGAAGAGTCGACCCTAGGTATCTTCATCGATACAGAGAAGTGATTGCGGAAATGGAAGAGGCGACCATTAAAAGCCATCCGAATAAACAGTTGGTGTATGATCGTTTATTGATTGATTGGAATAAAATGCTAGGGAACCTCTGAATAAGTCCCTCTCTGCTCAGGCCTATAAGAGAAATGTCTATTTGAGGCGCGGTTTTGAAGGCATAACGGGTTATGTCAAAAAGCCGCAACAAAAAAGAGGCATTTCTCTTAAGGCCCCGAAGGGCGGGGCTTTAAAAACGTTATAACTGTGTTGAACTTCTTGAAAAGGTCTAGACATTCTCTACGAAGCTCGCCTTGTTCTAACGTTTTCGGGCTGACAAGGCTTCTAGCGCCCGCTGAGCTAGAGCGGACTTGTTCAGAGGTTCCCTAGGTCTGTGATTTATAAGGTCTTTCCTAAATAAAATATTGACGTCAGGCATATCATCAATCATATTTTGTAAGTCCGTGTTATAAAAAGAAAACTTTAAGGAGTTAAAAGTCTTATGTTGCAGCTAACCATCAAAGACAAAAGTGTCCTTTATGCTGCTTATATGCCTTTTGTTGAGAAAGGTGGCTTGTTTATTCCAACTCCGAAAAAATATAAGTTAGGTGACGAAGTCTTTATCCTATTGAATCTGATGGACGAACCTGAGCGAATTCCTATTTCCGGAAAAGTGGTATGGATAACTCCTCAGGGGTCTCAGGGGAATCGTGCGGCGGGTATTGGCATTCAGTTCACAATGAAAGACGAAGTCGCTAAAAACATGATTGAAAAATTCCTGGCTGGTTCTTTGGATTCTGATCGTCCAAATCACACAATGTGATACAATCGCACATAGTTTTTTATAAAGCCTGATTAGACGTCTAATTAGGCTTTTTTGTATCTGAAATTTATCCCTGACATATAAACCGTAGGTAGTTCATGTATTTAGTCGACTCGCATTGCCATTTGGATCGTTTGAAACTGGATAATCATGAGGGGAAGCTTGATTCTGTATTATCAGCTGCTCGTGATCGAGGCATTGGTCGTTTTCTATGTGTAGGAATTGATATGACTAATGCGAACCAGGTTATTGAACTGGCAGAGTCTTACGATGATGTGTATGCGTCGGTTGGGGTTCATCCTCTGGCTTTGGAGCATTCAGCCCCGAAGCATGATGAGTTGCTGGCACTGGCTGATCATCCTAAGGTGGTTGCGATTGGGGAAATGGGGTTGGATTTTTTCTATGACAAGGAACAGCATGCAGAGCAAGAGAGACGGTTTGTGACCCAGCTTGAAGTTGCTAAAAAGTGTCAGAAGCCGGTTATTATCCATACTCGTGATGCCAGGCAGCGCACGTTGGAAATTTTAAAAGAGCATTGTGATCTTGAGGTTGGAGGGATACTTCATTGCTTTACCGAAAGTTTGGAAATGGCAGAAGCTGCCATTGACATGAACTTTCATATTTCAATATCAGGCATAGTGACATTTAGAAATGCATCTGAGTTGAGAGATGTTGTTCGAGCGTTACCACTAGAAAGATTACTTGTTGAGACGGACTCGCCTTATCTTGCTCCAGTCCCTCATCGGGGTAAGTCTAATGAGCCTGCATTTGTCCGGGATGTTGCAGAATTCGTAGCTGATTTGAAAGGTGTTAGTTATGAGGAGCTTAGAGATGTAACCACCAAGAATTTCAATGCATTGATGAAGCTGGATTCCTAACTGGTTGTGATAGGGGAGCGCCAGGCTCCCCAGATTCAAAAAATATATTCTATAGAAGCGTTTTATTTCTTGTTTGCCAGAACTCGGTGGCTCTACTGAGAGCGGCTTTTTGATCCAACTCCTCATGATGCATTAAACGCAATGCAAATGCCGTGGTTCCGATGACTGCCATTTCGGCGTATTCGTCTTGAATTTGTCCTTTCCAAAGCTTGGGTAGTAAATCGATGTCCAGCTCATCGGGACGAACATGGCGCTGCTCAAACAATGGTGGCCAAACTTCCTCTACAAGCTGATCATTGATAGAAGATCTTACTTCAACTTTAGCGTCAGGGTTTCTTTCAATTTCACCGCCTTCACCCTTAATGACTGCCAGTTTCTCATAGCCTAATAGCTGACCGGCTTTTTGATGCACCGGGTTGTATCCTGGGTGGAAAATACCTTGAACTACATTTGGTGCATTTAACGGATTAATTAAACGAGATAGGCTGTGAACCGGTGATCTGAGGCCAAGGGTGTTTCTGAGCTCGATGATTTTGTGAAGCGTAGGACAGAATGAAGACAGTGGCAGGTAGCAGAAATTGTGTTGGTTTAGTGCTTGTTCTGCTGATTGGAAGTCTGTGGTTACAGGTAGGTCAAGATAATTCAGTACAGACTCTGTGTAAATGCGTCCGATGGTGTGACCAGAGGCCCCGTGCATAAAGACTTTGTAGTCATTGTCTGCAAGTAAAAGAACGCTTAGAACAAACCATGGAAGGTGGCGACGCTTGCCTGCGTATGAAGACCAGTCCAGATCTGGGGTTACAGTCGTTTGAACATTAAGGTGTTCTTTAACTGCCTGTACAAAGCCGGCAAGCTCTTCTGCGCTTTCTTCTTTAACCCTCAGTAGCATTAGAAATGCGCCAAGTTGTACGTCTTCTACTTCATCAGAGAGAATCATACGCATTGCGTGGTAGGCTTCTTCCTGAGTAAATGAGCGACTGCCCCTGCGGCCTTTTCCTAAGATTCGGACGTATTGGGCAAAAGGGTGTTCATCGCGTTCAATGGGAAATGGTTTCTTACTCATTTTTCGTCCGTTTTATCTAACTGTGATAATTAATTTGATCAGAAACAGTTTGCAGGTCTTGGTAGGCCAGCAATTTTAGCGCCTTGTTTTGCAGGGCTTTCAGGGAAGAGGGTCATTAAATAAATACTGTTCGCTTTTTCTTCTCCGAGAGAGGCTTTAACTGCTTTGGCTAACGGTCTGGCTGAAGGCGACGTTTCATAAGTTTTATAAAACTCTCTCAGAACATGAATGATTTCCCAGTGTTTATCTGTGAGCTCTATCTGCTCTGATGTTGCTAAGGCTTCTGCAACATCTTCATTCCAATCTTCGATGTTTTCCAGATAACCTTCTTTGTCTGTTTGAATGGTTTGTTGGTTTACGACGAGCATAAGTTACCGCCAAGAGATTGTTTTATCGAATTGAAGTGTCAGCTCTACAAAGTCGTCATAGTTGATCACTGCTACAGAGTTTGGGGTGTTAATTCCTCTGCTTTCAAGGTCGCTCTCAAGTGCGTAACACGGATGGCAATTAAGCTTGTCTGAATATTCGGGGTGAGAAACAGCAAAAACTCCGTCTTCAATTAGGAGAATAGCATCTGATTTTTGGACTACTTTCAGGCAATCCTGTAATGCAGAGTGCTTATAGGGTGAAGAAAATACAAGGTGTAGATTCATATGGTTAAAAACTTAAAACGGTATCGGCAAGGTTGATAAGTTCAGCAATGTCTTTCTGGTCAGCAGGTTTTGCACAATCCAACAGCTGTTGTTCTTCAAGGTTTCTCTCATTTGCACTAACTCGGTCAAAATATACATGCTCAATGTCGTACATTTCGAATGCAGAGATAAGTGACGCAATTCGTTTTTGCTTGTCTTGAGTAGGTTTTTGTTGTGAGAGAAGCTGGAATATACCATCTTCAATAAAAAGTACGCGTATCTCTTGATCGTATGCTGATGCGGTTAAAATAAAATCAATAGCATCTCTTGCTGATGAGGTGCCGTAGGGTGCTGAACGCATTATGACTAAAATATTTTTTTTCATCTTGCTAGAAGGATATCACACGATCAGATTGAATGATGGCGTCGACCATTTGACCCAAACCAGACAGCTCAAAACCTGGGTTAATGGTGGACGCAATGGCGCTATAGCGGGTTTGTTCGGTTGAATCCAAAATGCCTCGCTTAATTCCTGCAGAGATGCATATCACTAAATCAACCGCATTCTGTTCAGCTAACACTTGCCATTCTTTAGGTAAATCAAGTTCATCTTGCGGAGCAACACCTGCTCCTGTACCTACATGGGTGGCATCACCATAAAAGAACACCCGGTATAGTTTGTGATTCTGTTTGATAATGCTTTTGGCAAAGTTAAGTGCGGTAATGTGGGCTTGTGAAGACCAGGGCGATGAAGTGATAAATAAACTGAATGTTTTGCTTTGATCGCTCATGAGTGGCTCAAGTGTCATAAAAATAAAAAAGCCTCGATATTGTATAGTATCGAGGCTTTTAGTTCAGCTTTAGAAACAGCAAATATTAGTCGTCGCTAGCGGCACCTAGTAGCTGTAGTAAGCTCAAGAAAAGGTTGTAGATTGAAACATAGAGTGTAACTGTGGCTGAGATGTAGTTGGTTTCGCCGCCATTAACAATTTCACCTGTTTGCCAAAGAATGACTGCACTGGAAAATAATACGAAGCCAACACATAGTGCGAGTTGAAGCATTTGTAATTCAAATAACCATGCTGTAAGAACGCCAACCATCAATACTACGGCACCGACAAGAATGAAGTTAGACAAGAAGCTAAAGTCTTTCTTGGTGGTTACGGCATAGGCTGACAAGCCAAGGAAAGCAACGGCTGTCATCATAAAAGCAGAGCTAACAACTTGGCCGCCGTTAGGGATAGAAAGGTAATAATTTAGGATTGGACCTAATGTGTAGCCCATATAACCCGTGAAAACGAAGGTTAGAGCAATGCCTGCACCGGAGTTCTTGGTTTTTTCAATCGCGAACAATAAGCCGATAAAAACAATTAGATGTAGAAAGAAAGGAACTTGTGGCATCGCAAACTGCATTGAAGCAAATGCAGTCAGTGCACTGAAGGCCAAAGTCATGGCTAATAAAGTATAGGTGTTCTGTAGAACCTTATTCTTCACTTCCGTTGAGGGATAAGATTGACCGTAAGTCTGAAATTCGTTGCTCATTAACATTTCTCCAGAGTTAATCGTTTGACGGATAGAATAACCGTCATTATTCAGATTTTGACACTATACTATGACAAGTGTTTCCTAAATCAAGTAAAAATCTTTGGTCAATATCGTAAATGAGGTTAATATCGAACAAGATTTTGAGATATTGTCAGTGCTATTGTTGTAAGCTGTCTGGCACGATATTAATCAATGGAAGATTTGCAAGCCAAAACAAATACAACGGCTTATATCGAATTGGGAGTGAGGAAAATGATTGATGTTTTAGTAGTAGATGACCATGATCTGGTCCGCGCTGGTATTACCCGCATGCTGGAAGATGTATCTGGCATTAAAGTGGTGGGTGAGGCAGCTTCAGGAGAAGACGCGATACAAAAGTGTCGGGAACTTCATCCGAACGTTGTTTTGATGGATATTAAAATGCCAGGTATTGGCGGTCTTGAGGCTACTAGAAAGCTGTATCGAATCGATCCTGATATTCGTGTTATTGCAGTGACAGTGTGCGGAGATGATCCATTTCCATCAAGATTGTTACAAGCGGGTGCTGCTGGTTATGTGACTAAAGGTGCTGATCTTGATGAAATGATTCAGGCTATTCGGGTAGTCAAAGCGGGTCAGCGTTATATCAGTCCTGAGATTGCTCAAAAGCTTGCATTGAAACCGTTCAGTGCTGAACCGGATGAGTCTCCGTTTGATATGTTGTCAGAGCGAGAAATCCAAATTGCGATGATGATTGTTAATTGTTACAAGGTTCAGGAAATCTCTGACAAGTTATGTCTGAGTCCAAAAACCGTGAATAGCTACCGTTATCGTATTTTTGATAAATTACAGATCAGTAGTGATGTTGAACTAACGCTTCTGGCTGTTCGACATGGAATGATCGATGCTGAACAATCGAGTAAGCAAGGTGTTTCAGCTTAATGAGTAGTGCATAGCCCTCAGAGGGTTGTAGATGCATCAAAAAATGCCAGCATTGAGCTGGCATTTTTTGTTGGAGAAAACAAAAAGAAAACTATTCGACTGTTTCTGTCTGCTTGGTTGCAGTATTTGAAGTGGATTGTTCTGGTGCTGTTACTTCGCTATCGAAACCTCGGATATTGATAGCGTGTAGGCCTTTGTCGCCAGGTGTTGTATCGAACTCAACATCTTGGCCAGCTTTCAAGGTTTTATAGCCTTCCATCTGAATGGAAGAGTAGTGTGCAAATAAATCTTCGTCATGTGAGTCAGATACAATAAAGCCGTAACCTTTAGCATTATTGAACCACTTGACCTTTCCTGTCGCCATAGGACTACTCCTAATTCCCTGTGATCATACTTCCAAGTCACGGTATAGTGCACTGATGAACTTTTCATGAAGTTTATTAACCAACCGTTACATAGCTTTTATTTTTGCTGGTTAGCTAAGTTCAAGAGTGCTGCCATGTCCTTGTTACTTGTTTACAATTCTTAACATATATCACCATCTGTCAAGAATATGTTGGTTAAAAAATAGCAAAATGTGCGAAATCCCCGTTTTTTCAGGGTTTTAAGGGGAAGTGGGGTAAATTAAGACTTGTATTCTTGGCTAAAGGCCCAATTATTGAATTGCGCAAGTAATAAAACGCATGAAATGTGCGATCAATTTTTGAATTTTCATCTAAGCTAAACAGTAGGAGGGGTAAGACATGTCGAGTGGATTTGGAGATGATCAAGAGTTCGGGTTTGGTACCGGGCTGGCGACCGCTCCATCGGAGACTGAACTTAAACCTCCCTCAATGTATAGAGTTGTTTTAATGAACGACGACTATACCCCGATGGATTTCGTGATCGAAGTTCTGATGGTGTTTTTTAGTATGGATGAGCAAAAAGCAACGGATGTAATGCTGACTGTTCATACCAAAGGTAAAGGCGTCTGCGGGGTGTTTAGTAAGGATGTGGCTGAAACAAAAGCTCATATGGTAAACGACTATTCAAGGCAAAATCAGCACCCACTTCTTTGTGAAGTTGAAGTTGCAGAATAAGGAAAAATAAGCTTGTACTACCAGATGTTATTTGAGGTGACTATATATGCTCAGTAAAGATCTAGAGCTAACTCTGAATGTTGCTTTCAAGGAGGCAAGGACTAAACGTCATGAGTTTATGACGGTTGAGCATTTGCTCTTGGCGCTTCTTGATAATGATGCAGCTTCTAGTGTGCTAAAAGCATGTGGTACGGATATATCAAAACTAAGGGCTGATTTGTTGGAATTTGTCGATTCTACGACACCGTTGATTCCTGAGGCTGATGAGGATAGGGAAACTCAGCCAACATTAGGGTTTCAACGCGTTCTTCAAAGAGCGGTATTTCATGTTCAATCTTCAGGAAAGTCTGAAGTTACTGGTGCCAATGTACTGGTTGCTATATTTAGTGAGCAGGAGAGTCAGGCTGTTTATTACCTAAAACAGCAGAACGTTGCTCGTATAGATGTCGTTAATTACATCTCTCATGGAATTTCAAAAGTTTCTGATGGTGATCATCAAGAAGAAGGACTAGGTTCTACTGAATCTCAAGAGGAAGGCGCAAGCGCTGATTCTTCGGAAAGTCCTTTGGAAGCTTACGCTACGAATCTTAATGTGCTTGCTCAGGAAGGAAAAATTGATCCTCTGATTGGGCGAGACAAAGAAGTTGAGCGTGTTATTCAGGTTCTGTCCCGCAGACGGAAGAACAATCCTTTGTTGGTGGGTGAAAGTGGCGTTGGTAAGACAGCCATTGCAGAAGGACTGGCGCGTCTTATTGTTGAAGGTAATGTGCCTGATGTCATCAAAGACGGAGTGGTCTTTTCATTGGATCTGGGTGCTTTACTTGCTGGCACGAAGTACCGTGGCGACTTTGAGAAGCGTTTCAAGGCTTTGCTTGCTGAGCTTAAAAAGAAAGCGCATGCGATTTTATTCATAGATGAAATTCATACCATTATCGGTGCAGGTGCTGCATCTGGTGGTGTGATGGATGCGTCTAATCTTTTAAAACCTTTGCTGAGTGGCGGTGAAATTCGTTGTATTGGTTCTACGACCTTTACCGAGTTTAGAGGTATCTTTGAGAAAGACAGTGCGTTGGCGCGTCGATTCCAGAAAATTGATGTCGTTCAGCCATCAGTTGAGGATACTTTTGAGATCTTAAAAGGCTTGAAGGATCGTTTCGAAGACTATCATCACGTGAAGTACGATGAAGAGGCGCTTCATGCGGCAGCCGAGCTTTCTGAGCGTTACATCAATGATCGACATCTTCCTGATAAGGCCATTGATGTTATTGATGAGGTCGGTGCTTATCAGAAGCTGCTACCGGAAGAGTTGCGCAAAAATCGAATTGAAGTTTCTGACGTAGAATCGATTGTTGCGAATATCGCCCGTATTCCACCTAAGAGTGTTTCTTCGGACGATAAAGATCTTCTCAAAAACCTTGATGGTGAATTGAAGAAAGAAGTTTATGGTCAGGATGAAGCTATTGATACTCTTTCTTCGGCAATTAAGCTCTCGCGTGCTGGTCTTAAATCACCAGAGAAGCCAATGGGGTCGTTTATCTTTGCTGGTCCTACTGGGGTGGGTAAGACAGAGGTTACTCGCAAGTTGGCGGAAGTCTTGGGTATTGAGCTGGTCCGGTTTGATATGTCTGAGTACATGGAAAGTCATACCGTATCTCGCTTGATTGGTGCTCCTCCTGGATACGTTGGTTACGATCAGGGTGGTTTACTAACCGAGGCGGTAAATAAAACGCCTCACTGTGTGTTATTGCTTGATGAGATTGAGAAGGCGCACCCGGAAGTATTCAACCTGCTTTTGCAAGTGATGGACCATGGTACGTTAACCGATAATAACGGGCGTAAAGCTGATTTCCGTAATGTCGTGTTGGTTATGACGACCAATGCGGGGGCTGAGGTCATGAGTCGTAGATCTATTGGTTTTGCCTCTCAGGATCACAGTACCGATGGTATGGAAGAGCTTAAGAAGACGTTCACACCTGAGTTCAGAAACCGTTTGGATGCGGTAATTCAGTTTGCACCTCTAAGTGTCGATATCATTCAAAATGTGGTTGATAAGTTCGTTGGTGAGCTACAGGCACAGTTGGATGATAGAGATGTTGTTCTTCATCTGGATCAAACTGCTAAGGTTTGGTTGGCTGAGCATGGCTATGATGAAAAAATGGGTGCTCGACCAATGTCTCGATTGATACAGGATGAGCTTAAAAAGCCACTGGCTGAGAGTATTTTGTTCGGAGAGTTGGCTGAATCAGGAGGGGATGTCTTTATTACGGCTGACGAAGAGGGAATTAAATTGTCAGTTGAGGCACACGAAGCGGTTTAGGCCGCTTCGTCTTATCAGTTAAATAACTGATGAGATAGTGCTTAGCGAGCGCGATACACGATGCGGCCTTTGCTAAGGTCGTATGGTGTAAGTTCCACTTTAACTTTGTCGCCAGTAAGAATACGGATGTAGTTTTTACGCATTTTACCTGAGATATGCGCAGTTACTACGTGGCCGTTTTCTAATTCAACGCGGAACATAGTATTTGGAAGGGTATCAACAACCGTTCCTTCCATCTCAAAATGGTCTTCTTTTGCCATTCAAGCTCTACCTTAATAGATTGGTTACCAAATAATGGTGGCGAATTGTGCACTAATTTTATTCAATGTGCAAAACCTGATCGATATATTTTGGATATTTTTTACTGATGAGGTTGTTGTTAGTTCTTTAATTTAGTTCAAAATCTTTCCAGTTGCCGTTAATAAATAATTCCAGAGGTTGGTACTTGGATTTATAGTTCATTTTTGAGCAGTTTTGGATGTAATAGCCCAAATACAGATAAGGGTGTCCAACTTGTTTAGAGATGCTTATAAGCTGAAGGACACTGATAACCCCCAAGCTTAGGTAATCGTAATCGGGGTCGAAAAAGGTATAAACCGCCGACAATCCGTCACTTAATGAGTCAAATTGGTTGATGGCGATGGTTTGATCTTCAAGTTTTATTTCTAAAAAGAAATTAAAGCCAAAGTTTTTGCATAAAAAACTTTCGTATTGTTGTCTATCAGGCGGGTACATGTCACCGTCTGAGTGTCTTAATTCAATGTACTTTTTATAGAGAGAAAAATCAGATTCATTAAAATCTGCTTCTCTGATAGAGAAGGTCAGATGCTTTGCTTTATTCAAGATTCTTTTTTGGCTTTTACTTAGCTTAAAATCTTTGAGTCTTATTCTGGACGATTGGCAGGCGTTACAGCCGTCACATTGCGGCTTGTAGAGCATGTTTCCGCTTCTTCTGTAACCCATTTGGCTCATGGCGGTAGTAAGTTCTTGGGTTATGGGTAAGTCAGGGTCAACAATTAATGAGCTGCTTTCTAAACCTTCTAGATAATTGCAGGGGCTATCAATGGATTGGTATAGCTTAATTTCCATAATGAGATTTCTATGATACGTGTTCGTGCGTCTAAAGAAGGGTTAGGTCTACTTTCATTGTAGACATTCCAAAGCGGTCTAGATTGTTAGAAAGGTGTTTCTCGAATTCCGCTCTTTGGATTTCTATGGCACCTAAACTAACCAGGTGACTGCTTGTTACTTGGCAGTCAATGAGAAGGAGATTCTGGTTTTTCATAAATTCGCTAAGTGCGTATAGAGCCAGTTTGGATGTATTGGATTTCTTTGAGAACATGGACTCTCCAAAAAAAATCCCACCAATGGCAACACCATAAAGGCCGCCAACAAGTACTTGATTATTAAAAACCTCGATTGAGTGAGCATATCCCAAGTGATGGAGCACGTTGTATGCTTCTTTCATGTCGTCGGTAATCCAGGTGCCATTCTGGTCTTTTCGTTCTTTGCTGCATTCCTCTATAACGGCATCAAAACATGTGTTGCTGCGAATTGAATACTTTGATTGTCGGAATAACTTTTTTAAGCTCTTGGATGCATAAAACTGCTCAGGGAGTAACACGCATCTTGGGCTTGGTGACCACCACATAATTGGTTCATCTTCAGAAAACCAGGGGAATATGCCTTGAGAATAGGCATTGAGTAGTCGCTTGGGAGCGAGATCTCCACCTGCAGCTAATAATCCATTTGGATCATCAAGTGCTTCTTCGGTGCTAGGGAAGTCATAGCTATTGTCGTCTAACCAGGTAATGTACATAGTGTTTTATGAAATTGCCGTTTTTTGAACTCAGAAAGTGATAAAGTTTTGATTATTGTCTGGCTTTCTTCATAGAATGAACCAGAATGTTAAGGCTAATGACTTGTTTTTATTGTAGAAAAGATAAATGAACACTTATTTGAAGATTATTATACTCACATTTTCCGTGTTTGTGCTCTCAGCGTGTTCCTCACAGGATACGGTTCCGACTCTGCTTGGTTTTAATGAAGAGGTCTTGGACTCATCCGAAAGTAGGCTAGTGATCTACAGAGAGCCTGTGCAAGAGGTTGAGAAGAAGTCTCCATATCTTTACATTAATAACCAGAGTTATGGCCAGTTTAAAGATAATTATTATTCTGTCGTATCTGTTGAGTCTGGTTTTTATCACCTGACGGTGAAGGAAATTGATTCGATAACGAATCTTTATGGTGAGGACGATTGGCCTGTAAGGCCCAAGACATTGGCGGTTTCTATTGCGCCCGGTCAGGAAAAATTTATCCGTTACACGGTGCGAATAAATGATTCCGTATTTGATTGGTATGATGCTGTTTTTGAAGAAGTCCCCAGAGAAAAAGCCATGCAAGATCTGGACTTTATGGCGAGACAAAGGTAGAAAAGGCACTTTTTTACTAGCACTTACAAATCTGACGAGAAAGTTTTATGAGTTCCGGCAACCCGTTTAAGCTCGTGTCAAAGCGAGAAATTGAAAGCCTGCATGTTACGTTAGAGGCTTATGAACACATTAAAACTGGCGCCAAGCATTATCATCTGGCGACGGATAACAAAGAAAATGTGTTCTTAGTTGCTTTGAAAACGGTGCCGACGGATTCCACCGGCGTGGCTCATATTCTGGAACATACGGTATTGTGCGGCAGTGAGAGATTTCCTGTTCGTGATCCATTTTTCATGATGATCCGTCGTTCATTGAATTCTTTCATGAATGCGTTTACCAGCAGCGACTGGACTGCGTATCCATTTGCTTCTCAGAACCGTAAAGACTTTGATAACTTGCTGGAAGTTTATTTGGATGCTGTTTTCTTTGCGAATCTTCATCCGCTGGATTTTGCTCAAGAAGGTTATCGAATAGAAGTCAAAGATCCTAAGGATGCTGCTAACAGTAATCTGACTTACAAAGGTGTCGTCTTCAATGAGATGAAGGGGGCGATGAGCTCACCGGTCAGTAAACTTTGGCATACCATGAGTTCTCATTTGTATAAATCCACGACCTATCACTTTAACAGTGGTGGTGAGCCAAAGAATATCCCGGATCTGTCCTATGACGAGCTTCAAGCGTTTTATAAAAAGCATTATCACCCAAGTAATGCAGTATTTATGACGTTTGGTGATATCCCGGCTGAGGAGCATCAGAAAAAATTTGAAGCCCTAGTTCTGGATCGCTTTGAAAGAAGTGAGCATGACATTCATGTTGGTTCTGAAACTCGTTTTACCGCTCCAGTAACCGTTGAAGATTATTATCCGTCAACCGATCCAAATGATCAGACTTCAGTGATTCTTGGATGGTTACTTGGGGAATCTACCGATCTTCAAGAGTTGTTGGCAGCGCAGTTTGTGTCTAATTTACTTCTGGATAACAGTTCCTCCCCGTTGCGTAAGTACCTTGAGACCTCCAAGTTGGCAGAAACGCCTTCTCCTTTATGTGGTTTGGAAGATTCCAATCAGGAAATGGCGTTCTTATGTGGACTTGAGGGAATTAATCCTGAAGATGCAGATGTTTTTGAGAAAGAAATCATTGCGTTGTTTGAACGTTTGTCTGAAGAGGGCGTTCCATTAGAGCAGCAGGAAGCAGTTCTTCATCAACTGGAAGTGTCTCAGCGTGAAATTGGTGGTGACAGTTATCCTTACGGTTTGCAGTTGATTTTATCCAGTTTGGCGGCTGCGACGCATGGTGTGAATCCTGCTGACATCCTTGATATTGATCCTGTGCTTCTGGAGCTTCGCGAGAAAATTCAAGATCCTGAATATATCAAAGACTTGATTCGTCATTTCTTTATTGAGAATCAGCATCGCGTTTGTCTTACCATGAAGCCAAGTGCGGATTTGGTTGAGCAAGAGAAGGCTGAGGAAAAAGCTCGGTTGGCTGAAATTAAGGCAGGAATGTCAGAGCAAGATCTTCAGAATCTGATTGATGTTGCTAATGAGTTGAAAGAACGCCAAGAGCAGGAAGATGATATTTCTATTCTTCCGAAAGTTGAGTTGTCGGATATTCATTCTGATATTCCAAGGCATGACCCGGAGATTTCTTCAGATAAAGCGCTTTTCAGCTATGTATGCGGAACCAATGGGATTTCGTATCAGCAGGCTGTGTTTGATTTGCCGGTACTAACTGAGCAGGAATTGGGGTGGTTACCACTCTATACCTCCATGGTCACGGAAGTAGGGTATGGCGAGCTCAGCTATGATCAAGCTCAATTAAAACAATCACAAATTGTTGGGAGCTTGAGTGCCTATTCTTCTTTAATGGTGGATGAAACAAATCCGGATGCAGTTAAGGGATATATTCATTTCTCAGGCAAAGCTCTCAACACCAAAGTTAGTGAATTTGTTCCTTTACTCAAAGATGTAATTTCTACGGTTAGGTTTGATGAAACTGACCGCGTGTGGGAACTGCTTCTTCAGATGAAACATCGCAAGCACCAATCCGTGACCGGATCAGGGCATTCATACGCAATGCTTGCTTCTTCTGCTGCATGGAGTTCTTTGTCAGCCATAAATCATAATCTAGGCGGCTTAACGGGTATTCACCGTTTGATGGAGCAGGTTAAGGATATTTCATGTCTTGATCAAATTATGCCGATCCTCAAATCCATTCATAGCAAAGTAATTAGTAGTCCTGTCCGTTTGTTGGCGTTAGGGGATGGTCAGGGGCTTGGGTCTCTACAAGATCAGGTTTCTAAGGTATGGACTGAAGGTGAGTTTAGCCAAAACATGACATCGTCTCAGATGATCGTGACCCCTG
Source organism: Litoribrevibacter albus (assembly GCF_030159995.1). Taxonomy (NCBI): domain Bacteria; kingdom Pseudomonadati; phylum Pseudomonadota; class Gammaproteobacteria; order Oceanospirillales; family Oceanospirillaceae; genus Litoribrevibacter; species Litoribrevibacter albus. The sequence goes on from NZ_BSNM01000014.1 coordinate 160,425, forward strand.
CTGAAAAGAAACAAATCTGGACGACAAGTACCCAGGTTAACTTTGTTTCGAGAGCCTTCAAAACCTGTATGCACACAGATCCGGATGCGGCTCCATTGACTATCTTGTCCAGTGTGCTTCGTAACGGCTTTTTGCACAGAGCAGTACGCGAGCAAGGTGGGGCGTATGGTGGCGGTGCTAATCAGGATAATGCAGCAGGGGTATTCCGTTTCTATTCTTATCGTGATCCTCGTTCGTTGGAAACTCTTGATGATTTTACCAAGTCTGTCGAATGGTTCCTGTCTAAAGAGCATGGCTTTGAGCCAATTGAAGAAGCCATTTTGGGTGTGGTGGGAAGCATTGATAAACCAGCATCACCGGCAGGAGAGGCTCGACAAGACTTTCACAATCGTTTGATGGGGCGTTCTTATGAAGATCGTCATGACTTCAGGGATCGAATTCTTGGGGTAACTGAGGATCAGCTCAAAGCTGTTGCTGAGAAATATCTACTGAATGCTGAGTCCAGTGAAGTCATTATCACGAGTGATGAACTTGCAAACTCTTTAAATCTAACCGATTGGTCGCACTATCAGTTGTAGCTTCTGGTGAAGGATAGGCTTAATCGAAAATGAGTCTATTAGGCCCTGTAACTCTGCTTGTTCATAAACAGAGTTACAGGGCCTTTGTGTTTCTAAGGTTACTTGAAATCAAATGATGCCCAAACCGGGGCGTGATCTGATGGCTTTTCCATGGCTCTGATGTCGTAGTCAACTTCAGCGGCAGTTAAGCGCTCGACTAGAGGCGTCGTGGCTAGAAGGGTGTCAATTCTCAGGCCGCGTTTTGGCGTGTCATCAAATCCTTTGCTTCTGTAGTCGAACCAGCTGAATCGATCAGTCGTGTCCGGTTGTAGAATTCGGAATGTGTCTTTGAATCCCCAATCTTTTAGGCGATCAAACCATTCTCTTTCTTCTGGCTGGAATGAGCACTTTCCTGTTTTTAGCCAGCGCTTTCTGTTGGGTTCGCCAATGCCAATATCTTTATCTTCCGGAGATATGTTGAAATCGCCCATAACAATAATGTTCTGATCTGGTGAGAACTCGTTATTGAGCTGATTCATTAAATCTTTGTAAAACTTTCTCTTGGCAGGAAACTTTGTTTCGTGGTGAATGCTTTCACCTTGAGGGAAGTAGCCGTTGCATACAAACACGCTTTCGCCGTTTGCCGCTTTAAACTCACCAATGATCCAGCGCTTTTGGTCTTCTTCCGTGTCGCCAGGAAACCCTTTTTGGATAGAAATCGGGGCTTCTTTATAAAGCAGAGCTACACCGTAATGGCTTTTCTGACCAAAATAGCTTACTTGATAACCAAGATCTTCGATCATCTTGACCGGAAACTGAGGATCGTCAACTTTGGTTTCCTGTAATCCGATAACATCCGGGTTGTGTAGTTCAATTAGCTTTTCGATCTGATGAGGTCTGGCTCTTACACCGTTAATGTTGAAACTAATGACTTTCATAATGATTCTGTATTTTGAGTGAAAAATAAGTGGGATAATGCAGTAATTGATGCCATTTTTCTATGTTGAGTTTGTCAACATTCGAAGCTAATGAGAGGATTGCGCTGGCAAGCCTCTCTGAGATTTCTTATTATTCTCACTTTTACACTAAAACCACAGGAAGACGGTTTGAAAGAACAAAGCGCTCAAGCTTCCCGAACGGCCATTCCCAAAGAATTATCCCAGAGACTGTTGAAAGAAGGCATATTAATCCTTCTGATTGCAGTTTGTGCCTTCTTATTTATCTCGTTAATCAGTTACGACGTAAATGACCCTGGATGGAGTACCTCCGCGACTCATCAAGTGGTGCACAACTCTGGAGGTAAGGTTGGTGCGTTTTTTGCAGACATTCTGCTGTCCTTCTTCGGGTATATGGCATATCTACTGCCGATCCTGATTATCTGGCGCGCTGTTAAAATTATCCGTGAGAAGCAACATGCGCTTGTTAATCCCTTTATGTTGATGTTGCGCTTTACCGGACTGATAGTGTTCTTGTTGTCTGGCGCGAGTCTGACGGCAATGCATTTTCATGTGTCTCAGGAATTATTGCTTCATGGCGCTGGCGGAATCATTGGTCGAGCCTTATCAGAAGCTCTCTATCTCCGTTTTAATCTGCTGGGTAGCACGCTCATTTTATTAGCCTTATTTTGTATTAGCTGTTCTATGTTTACCGGCGTCTCCTGGATTAAGTTCTTCGAGAATGTGGGACGAATTACATTTGCAGTGCTACGACTTTTTGCCAAACAATCTCGACAAGTTGCCAGCTACAGTAATAACAAACTTCAAGCACGGGCCGTAAAAACTGCTGAACTTAAGAAAGCGAAAGCTGAGCGGAAACGCGAACCGGTAATGATCAGCAGTATCGTGGAAGAAGTGTCTACCGAACCAGAGATTGGGGATATCGACCGAATTGCACAGGTAGTTGAGAAATCTACGGCAAACACTGAGAAGCCAAAACGAGGGCGCACTGAAATCGACCTCGAACTGCCATTGGAGATTACTGAAGACGCAGTCTCAGAAGTTAAAGAGAAGAAATCGTTAAAAGACCGGCTTCTAAGAAAAGATAAACCGTCCAAAGAGTCTACTGAAAGCAATCCGAAAGAAAAGAAAGGTGATATCAAAGGGGCAATTAAAACCGCTCCAGGCATTGGTGAGGACGACGCCAACGCACCGAAGATTACACCGCTCAAGACCGAACAGAAGTTAAGTGATCGAACTGAGAAAGAGAAACAAGGGGATCTATTTCCAGGTGAAGTGGTTGGCGTACCGCCTTTATCGATCCTGACGCCACCGGATAAAAATCAGGAGACAGGCTATTCACCAGAATCATTAGAAGCCATGTCTCGATTAATTGAGCTAAAACTCAAGGATTTTGGCGTGATTGCCAAAGTTAAGGAAGTTTGCCCTGGCCCGGTGATTACCCGTTTTGAGATTGAGCCTGCAGCGGGTGTCAAGGCCGCTAAGATTAGTAACCTTGCTCGAGATCTGGCTCGGTCGTTAGCTGTGGTCAGTGTTCGTGTTGTAGAGGTTATTTCGGGTAAAACCTATGTCGGGATAGAAATACCTAACGAAAATCGGCAAATGGTCCGCTTGAGTGAGGTGCTTGGTTCCAATCGTTACGATGATGCCGTATCACCTTTAACACTAGGGCTGGGTAACGATATTGCAGGCGAACCTGTGATTGCTGACTTAGCTAAAATGCCTCACTTGTTGGTTGCTGGTACTACGGGTTCAGGTAAGTCGGTTGGGGTAAACGCCATGTTGGCGAGTATTCTGTTCAAGTCTACACCTGAGCAGGTTCGACTGATTCTAATTGACCCTAAAATGCTCGAACTTTCCATTTATGATGGTATTCCTCATCTCTTAACGCCAGTTGTAACGGATATGAAAGATGCGGCTAACGGTCTGCGTTGGTGTGTGGCGGAGATGGAGAGACGCTATAAACTCATGTCGAAGTTAGGGGTTCGAAATATTGCTGGGTACAATAAAAAAGTACTCGATGCTATCAATGCAGACGAACCTATTTTAGATCCTATCTGGAAGCCTGATGAGCTTTCGATGACGCCAGTGGATGAACAAGTGCAGCCGTATCTGGACAAACTGCCTTTCATTGTGGTGGTGATCGATGAATTTGCTGACATGATGATGATTGTCGGTAAGAAAGTTGAAGAACTTATTGCCCGTATTGCCCAGAAAGCACGTGCTGCTGGTATTCACTTGATTCTGGCAACTCAGCGCCCGTCTGTGGATGTAATCACTGGCTTGATTAAAGCCAACGTCCCGACCCGAATGGCCTTCCAGGTGTCTTCAAAGATTGATTCCAGAACGATTTTAGATCAGGGCGGCGCAGAGCAGTTGCTTGGTCATGGTGATATGTTGTACATGCCACCCGGCGTAAGTAGTCTGATTCGTGTGCATGGTGCGTTTGTGGATGATGATGAAGTTCATGCCTTGGTGGATGAATGGAAAACCAGAGGTGAACCTGAATACATCGATGATGTCGTATCTGGGGTTGGTGAAGAGGGCATGTTACCGGGCGAGAAACCGGAAGGGGGTTCTGGGGACAGCGAATCTGATCCGTTATTTGATGAAGCGGTGGCGTTTGTCACTGAAACCAGAAAAGCCTCTATTTCTTCTGTACAAAGAAAATTGAAAGTAGGTTATAACCGTGCTGCGAATTTGGTCGAAGCCATGGAAGCGGCCGGGATTGTTACTGAAATGGGTACGAATGGTAGTCGTGAAGTGTTGGCACCGCCTCCGCCACCTCGATAATTATTGATTAGCACTAGGATTGTTTTTGTGACCGTGATTTTACGAAGTTTTTCTTTAGTTTTGTTAATGCTGATGACCGCAGTATCTCAAGCAGCAGACTCAGGTGATCGACTCTCTGCCTTACTTGAAGGTATGAATGCATACTCTGCCAACTTTGAACAAACCACTCATGACGCTCAGGGCACTGTTAAACAACGTGGTAAAGGGCAGTTTATCTTAGAGCAACCAGGACGTTTTCGCTGGGTAGTGAAGGAACCGTTTCCTCAGACTATCGTTTCTGATGGTGAGTCTGTGTGGGTGTATGATCCTGATCTCGAGCAGGTGAGCATTGATTATCTGGACGAACGTGCGGCTAAAACGCCTGCTGTATTGCTTTCTGGGTCATCTGAAGAAATCCGTAAACACTATCGTATTTCTGACAGTCGTGACACGCTTAAAGAAATGTTTATCCTGAATCCAAAGGATGAGGGCAGCCTGTTCACTATGCTTGTTCTTAATTTCGTGGATGATCAGTTAGTGGAAATGCAAATAGAAGACAGCCTTGGGCAGTTCACTAAAATTGTATTCACTGGTGTAAGTTTGAATCCGTCTTTAGCTAAAGATACCTTCAGTGTTTCATTTCCAGACTATGTGGATGTCCTGGATAATCGTAAAGCTGTTGGTCAGTAGTCTTGGTGTTCTTCTCAGCGCATGAGTAATGATCTATTTAGCAATGAAGAGCAGCAGGCTAAAGCTCGTTTCCAGCCTTTAGCGGCACGTTGTCGTCCAACCACTTTGAGTGGCTATATTGGCCAGCAACATTTGTTAGGTGAAGGCAAACCGTTGCGTAAGGCCATTGAAGCGAATCAACTTCACTCCATGTTGTTGTGGGGGCCACCTGGGGTCGGGAAAACAACTTTAGCCAGAATCATTGCCCATAGCTGCAATGCGGAAGTGATTGAAATATCTGCAGTGATGTCTGGTGTGAAAGACATTCGGGCGGCGGTAGATCAAGCTAAGATGCATTTGTCCCAGGGACGTCGAACCTTGGTGTTTGTTGATGAAGTTCATCGATTCAATAAAACGCAGCAGGATGCGTTTTTGCCATACGTTGAAGATGGTACTTTGGTATTCGTCGGGGCAACCACCGAAAATCCGTCCTTCGAAGTGAATAACGCCTTATTGTCCCGTGCGCGGGTTTATAAACTTCAATCTCTGAATGATGATGAAATTGAGCAATTGCTACGAGTTGCGCTGTCGTCAGATGACGAGCTGTTGTCTCAGGGCGTTTCCGTTGATCCGGATGCATTAAGTTTGCTTGCAGCTACAGCGATGGGCGATGCCCGTCGTGCTTACAATCTTTTGGAAGTCTCAATTCAGATCGCCCAGGCTGATTCTCAAACGGAAGGCTCTCTCTTAATCGATCTGATAATCGCAGGGCAAGCTCTTGCCAATGAAACCAAACGGTTCGATAAGCAAGGGGATGCGTTCTACGATCAAATTTCTGCGTTACATAAGTCCGTAAGGGGCTCGTCGGTTGATGGTGCTTTATATTGGTTTTGTCGAATGCTGGACGGTGGCTGTGATCCTCTGTACATCGCGCGTCGCGTCGTTCGAATGGCCAGTGAAGAGGTGGGTAATGCCGATCCGCGTGCGTTAGAAGTGTCATTGAATGCCTGGCAAGTGCAAGAGCGGCTTGGCAGTCCGGAAGGTGAGTTGGCCGTCGCGCAAGCGATCTGTTACATCGCTGCCGCGCCGAAAAGTAATGCAGTGTACACAGCGTACAACAGAATGCGGGCCATCGTTGCTGAAACGAAAGACTATGAAGTACCAATGCATATCCGGAATGCACCTACTGAACTGATGAAAGAACATGGGTTTGGTGATGGCTATCGATACGCTCACGATGAACCCAACGCATATGCGGCTGGAGAAAACTATTTCCCGGAAGCCTTGAAAGATATCAAGGTCTATCAGCCTGTAGATCGTGGCTTAGAGAAGAAAATTTCAGAAAAGCTGGAATGGTTAAAACAGTTGGATGATCAGAGTGATCATAAACGTTACGATTAGTCAGTGGCGTATTCGTTCCAGCAAATAAAGGACATATAGAGAGAAAACCATGCTATCAAACATGTTATGGGTATCATTAGGGGCAGTGCTTGGTGCGAATGCGCGCTATCTGGTATCGGTTCTAATGGTTCAATACCTGGGGAAACCCGGTTATTGGGCAACCTTGTCCGTTAACCTTGTTGGTTCCTTTCTTTTGGGGTTGGTTGCTGGTTTTATCTTAGGGAAACTGGATAATACCCACCATTATTGGTTTTTAATTGCGGTTGGTGGGCTAGGGTCATTCACAACATTTTCAACTTTTTCGTTGGATATGCTGTTTTTAATCCAACAACAGCAAGTTATCTATTCAATTCTCTATGCTGCCGTGAGTATAATTACCGGTTTAATTTTCGTGTATTTGGGCTGGATGTTGTCGCGGTTGATATAAATCCGTTTGATGTACCCAGTCTGATTTAAGTAAGGATGTCTAAGTAGGCCGATCATGTTAGATCCAAAAGAACTTCGTAAGGACCCAGCAGCCTTTGCTGCAAAACTGGCAAAAAAACACTTTGAACTCGACCTTTCTAAATATGAAGAGTTGGAGTCCAAGCGTAAGTCTCTTCAAATTGAAACAGAAACATTGCAAGCAGAGCGTAATGCACGTTCGAAAGAGATTGGTATCGCGGCAAAGGCCGGTGAAGATATTACTCCTTTAAAAGCGGCTGTTTCTGAGATCGGTGAGAAGCTGGACCAGAACAAAGAAGAACTTCGAGTTATTCAGGAAGAATTTAACCTGTTCCTGATGAGTATTCCTAACCTGCCAAACGATTTGGTTCCAGAAGGTAAGGACGAAGACGAGAACGAAGAAATCCTAACTTGGGGAACGCCTCGTGAGTTCGATTTCGAACCGAAAGACCATGTGGATCTAGGTGCTGGTGTTGGTGGTCTGGACTTTGAGTCTGGTACAAAAATTACCGGTTCTCGTTTTGCTGTGATGCGTGGACAGATTGCTGGTTTACACCGTGCGTTGACTCAGTTCATGTTGACTACGCATTTGACTGCTCATGGCTACGAAGAGATTTATATCCCGTATATCGTGAACAGTGACAGTTTGAAGGGAACGGGTCAGCTCCCTAAGTTCGAAGAGGACTTGTTCAAGCTACGCTCTGAAAACGAATTTTATCTGACTCCGACTGCGGAAGTACCTGTGACTAACATGGTGCGCGACGAAATTCTGGATGCGAAACAACTTCCACAGAAGTTTGTGTGTCATTCTCCATGTTTCCGCTCAGAGGCCGGCAGCTATGGTCGTGACACTCGCGGTATGATTCGTCAGCACCAGTTTGAGAAAGTTGAATTGGTTCATATGGTGAAACCTGAAGACTCATATCAAGCTCTTGAAGAGTTGACGGGTCATGCTGAGAAAATTCTTCAGTTGTTGGATCTACCTTATCGTAAAGTGCGTTTGTGCGGTGGCGATCTAGGTTTCTCTGCAGCAATGACGTACGACTTGGAAGTATGGTTGCCTGGGCAGCAGAAATACCGTGAGATTTCTTCTTGCAGTAACTGTGAAGATTTCCAGGCGCGTCGTATGCAAGCTCGTTATCGTAACCCTGAGACAAACAAACCAGAATTGCTTCATACTTTGAATGGCTCTGGTTTGGCAGTAGGTCGTACTTTGGTGGCGGTACTTGAAAACTATCAGAACGAAGATGGATCAATTACTGTGCCGGACGTATTGAAGCCGTTCATGGGTGGTCTAGAAAAAATTGAAGCTGCTTAAGTCCTTAACTGTGGTTAAACACTAGCCAAAATGATTAAGCGTCTCGCAAGATGAACAGAAAAGCACTGACTATACTTGATAACTTAACAAGTGGTCGGTGCTTTTTACTTTTTGAACTACTGACTTCTGTGCTTAGGTCTTTCTGTAGTTCATCCATTCTGAGGAGTTCGAATGGAATTTCTTCCTTTATTTCATAAGCTTGAAAATAAAATCTGTCTTGTCGTCGGTGGCGGTGTGATTGCATCCCGTCGGGCTCATATCCTGCTCCAAGCGGGAGCTGATGTGACGGTTATTTCACCAGAGATCGATGATAACCTCGCTAGCAGTGTTGAAGACAGTAAGCTTAAGTGGATTCGCTCAACATTCGATGTCGATGCGCTGGATCATTTGTTGGATCGTATCTTTCTCGTGGTGGCAGCCACAGATAACGATTCAGTAAACCATGCGGTGGCGCAATTTGCCGAAGATCATAATATTCCTGTCAACGTAGCCTCTGATGCCTCTCGCGGGGATGTGATTTTTCCATCGATCATTGATCGTTCCCCTGTGATTGCAGCCGTTGCCAGTGGTTCTAAATCGCCGGTGATCAGTCGTTTGCTTCGTGGCACGCTGGAAGCAGCCTTGCCAGCCCACATCGGGAAACTTACCGATATTGCAGGAGAGTTTCGAGCTAAGGTTAAGGAAAAAATTTCAGACAGCAATCGTCGTCGCGCGTTTTGGGAGCGTTTCTTTCAGGGCCCGGCAGGTGCCGCAGCGTTGGCTAATGATGCCCAAACGTCTCGTGAAATGCTGGTAGATGCGTTGGAAGGATTTGATCCTGACGTTCATCCTGGTGAGGTGTATCTGATAGGTGCGGGCCCTGGTGACCCGGATTTGCTGACGCTGAAAGCGCTGCGCCTTATTCAACAGGCTGATGTGGTGTTTTATGACCGCTTGGTATCTCAACCGATTCTCGATATGTGTCGCCGTGACGCCAAGTTAGTAAACGTAGGTAAAGCTCGCAGTGACCATACGGTGCCTCAAGATCAAATCAATCAGTTACTCGTCGAGTACGCTCAGAAAGGACATCGTGTGCTTCGCCTGAAAGGTGGCGATCCATTCATCTTTGGTCGGGGTGGAGAAGAGCTGGAAGAGTTAGCGGCCAGTGGCGTGCCTTTCCAAATCGTTCCAGGCATTACCGCTGCATCCGGTTGTGCGGCCTATTCTGGCATTCCGTTAACGCATAGAGATTACTCTCAGTCAGTACGCTTTATCACTGGTCATTTGAAAAATGATACCTGTGACTTGCCGTGGCACGAATATGCTCATGAGAATCAGACTCTGGTGTTCTACATGGGCTTGGTTGGATTACCTATTATCTGTAAACAGTTGATTGCTCATGGTATGCGTTCGGACATGCCGATGGCATTGGTTCAAAAAGGGACGACGCCAGATCAGAAGGTGTTGTTAGGCACTTTGGAAACTATGCCTGAGCTTGTGCAGTCTAACGAAATTAAACCGCCAACTTTGATCATTATCGGTGAAGTGGTTCGCTTGCATGACCAATTGGCGTGGTATCGGGCTGACTAAGCGTCAGCCGTTATCAAATATTATTTAGAAATTTGAGCATTATGAACGCATTTCCTATTGATTATATTGAACCTGTCTTCCGTCCGCCGAGTGAGGCTAAGTCGTTAATTTTACAAGTGACAAATGGTTGTTCGTGGAATAACTGTACCTTTTGTGAAATGTATACAGCGCCACAGAAGAAGTTTCGAGTTAAACCGGTTGAAGAATTAGATGCTGAGCTTGAACGGATGGCTAAGGCTATGCCGTATTTAAGCCGTATCTTTCTTGCCGACGGCGATGCAATGACACTATCGTATCGTCGTCTTAAAGAGGTGTTGGAATGTATTCGTAAACATTATCCGAACATCGAACGGGTTACTGCGTACTGCTTGCCTAGGAACCTAAAGAATAAAACCGTTGAGCAGCTGCAGGAGCTTAAAGAACTTGGGCTGACCATGGTTTACGTGGGCTGTGAATCCGGTGACGATACAGTTCTTGAAAAAGTTCAAAAAGGCGAGTCTTTTGAGTCCTCGAAAGAAGCTTTGTTGAAGCTGAAAGGGGCGGGTATCAAGTCCTCGGTGATGATCCTTAATGGCTTGGGCGGTAGGAAGTATTCTGAGCAGCACGCAATCAACAGTGCCAAACTTATGAATGAGACCCAGCCTGAATTTGTGTCCACTCTGGTTGTTTCTTTCCCGATGGGCGAGCAACGTTTCAATGAAGGCTTTGGTGGCGAATACGAGCCTTTGACTCAGGAAGATTTGTTTAAGGAAATTCGTACCTTATTGGCAAACCTTGAGCTGGAAAATACCGTATTCCGCTCGGATCATGCGTCAAACTATCTGGTGCTTAAAGGAACCTTGGGTGCAGATAAACAACGACTGCTCGAAAAAGTAGATACGGCGATTAATCAGCCGGGCATCATTCCACTTCGACAAGAATGGCAGCGCGGGCTATAAGCCAGCTGTTATTGATTTCTTTATTGGACAAGTAACTTATGAAAGATCTTGAAGCTCACGTTTCAGAACTCATCAAAGACAGTTCTCCTAAAGGCAGTAAGCCTGCGCCGGTTGAGTTGTGGAACCCTGAGTTATCAGGAAATATCGACATCGTTGTTAAACGAGATGGACGTTGGTTTCATGAAGGATCAGAGATCAAGCGCAAAGAAATTGTGAAGATCTTTTGCAACATTCTAAAGCTTGAGAACGATGAGTACTTCCTGGTTACTCCGGTTGAGAAGTGGCGTATCCAGGTGGAAGATGCTCCGTTTTTGGTGGTGTCACTTGAGAGCATAGAAACAGAAGAGGGCGCAGCTCTGCAGTTGACTACGAAAACGGGTGAAAGCTTCGTGTTAGGGAGTGACCATCACCTAGAAGTTGAGTACAAAGCGGGCATTGATGGCGAACCAAGCCCGTATGCACTGGTCAGAACCAATCTAAAAGCGTTGATTGCACGCAACGTATTTTATCAGTTGGTTGAACTGGCTGATGTTGAAGAAGAGTCTGGTAAAAGCTACATGGTGGTCTATAGCCAAGGTCAACGGTTTGTTTTAGGTCAGTGCTAGTTCGCAGTGAATGACTAAGACCTGATAGAGAGTGATATGTCTTCCGATTTAATTGCTACGGACGCCCCAGAAGAACACGCTTCTGAATCTCAATTCGATGCAAAAAGCTTCCTTAATAGTGTGACTGAGTTGCCTGGTGTTTATCGAATGTTCGATGAAAACCAGGGGTTACTGTACGTCGGGAAGGCCAAAAATCTGAAAAAACGCTTGTCGAGCTACTTTCGAAGCACGGGTTTGCCAGTCAAAACCCGAGTATTGGTCGGCCGAATAGCCAGCATTGAGGTGACCATTACCAACAGCGAGACCGAAGCGCTGTTGTTAGAGCAGAATCTGATTAAAAAGCACCGGCCGCCGTTCAATGTTTTGCTTCGCGATGATAAATCTTACCCCTATGTTTATTTGTCTGACCACAGTGATTATCCGTACTTTGCATTTCGCCGAGGTCTAAAGCGAGGTAAGGGGCAGTATTTTGGGCCTTATCCAAGCAGTGGCGCAGTCAAAGAAAGTCTTGCCTTGCTTCAGAAGCTTTTTAAAGTTCGCCAGTGTGATGATGCTTACTTTAAAAATCGCTCTCGTCCGTGTCTTCAATATCAGATTAAACGCTGTTCTGCCCCGTGCGTTGGCTATGTAACGCCTGAGCGTTATCAGGAAGATGTACGGCATACAGCAATGTTTCTTCAAGGTAAGAACAACGAAGTTATTCATGAACTGATGCGCGATATGGATGGTGCCTCTCAATCACTGGATTTTGAGTTAGCCGCAGAGCTTCGTGATCAAATTTCTGCTCTTCGTAAAGTGCAGGAGCAGCAATATGTTGCGGGCGAAGGATCGGATGCAAACGCAGACGTTGTAGCGGTCGCGATGCAGCCGGGCGGTGTATGTATTTCTGTTTTGTATGTTCGTGGTGGTCAGGTTCTGGGGAATAAGATTTATTACCCCAATATTCGATTGGATGAAACAGAGAGCGAGCTGATTTCAACCTTGATTACTCAGTTGTATTTAACTGAAGGTGCGACACGTGAAATTCCACAAGAACTGATCTGTTCTCATCAACCCAATGATCAGGACCTGCTGGTCTCCGCTTTTCAAAGTATTGCTAACACCAAGATTGAGATTAAACACAAGGTTAGGGCTCAGAAGTCTAAATGGCTGGAATTATCCTTAAAGAACGCTGAGCAGAGTTTGCAATCCTTGTTGAACAACAAGCAAAACATGATGCAGCGCTTCCGATCTTTGCAGGATGCGCTAGAGCTGGATGAGGTTCCGTTGCGCTTGGAGTGCTTTGACATCAGCCACAGTTCAGGGGAAGCGACAGTTGCCAGTTGTGTGGTCTTTGATCAGAACGGCCCCGCCAAAAATGAATACCGCTCTTACAATATCGAAGGCATCACGGGTGGGGATGATTATGCGGCCATGCATCAGGCACTTACTCGACGCTTTACCAAGCTAAAGAAAGGGGAAGGCAAGATTCCCGATATTTTGGTGATTGATGGTGGTAAGGGGCAAATTAATCAGGCGCTCGATGTTTTGCGAGAACTTCAAGTTACTGGAATTGACGTGGTAGGTTTGGCGAAAGGCCCAGAGCGAAAGTCTGGCTTCGAAACCATTTTCCTCAATGGTGTGGATCAAGAACTGGCTCTGGATGCCAACCATCCCGGATTTCTTCTGTTACAGCATATTCGTGATGAAGCACACCGGTTTGCGGTTAGCAAACATCGTTGGCGGCGTGGTAAGGCCCGTAAACGCTCGTTATTGGAAGATATTGAAGGTGTTGGTCCTAAACGGCGTAAGGCATTGATTAACTTCTTCGGTGGATTACAGGAAATTCAAAACGCCAGTGCTGATGAATTGGCTAAAGTCCCTGGTATCAGTCGCTCTCTTGCGGATGAAATTTATGCAAACTTGCATAATATCTAATCGGATTAAGGACTAAGACGTATGTCGTTGCCTTTGGTGTATCATCCTAACTACTCCTGTCCTTTTCCCGAAAACCACCGATTTGTGATGTCGAAATTTGTACGCTTACACAAGGTTGTCGAACAAAAAGGGTATATCACAAATAACCTTTTTCAGCCTGATGTTGCCTCGTTGGACGATTTAGGTCGAGCACATTGCCTGGAGTATCTCAATAAGCTTTGTGGTAATCAGGTTGATCATAAAGAATGGCGTCGTATTGGCTTGCCTTGGAGCCAAGGCTTAGTAGATCGAACCTTAACGGCACCAAATGGAACGCTGGAAACTGCCCGTCTGGCTTTAAAATATGGTATGGCATCGCACCTTGCCGGCGGCACTCATCACGCACATTATGATTTTGGATCAGGTTTTTGCATCCTAAATGATTTGGCGTATGCCGCTAAAACGCTGGTACATCAGGGTGAGGTGGAGAAGGTGTTGATCTTTGATTTGGACGTACACCAAGGCGATGGCACAGCTTCCATTCTAGAAGATGAGCCTAGAGTGTTTACTTGCTCCATTCATTGTGAAAAGAATTTTCCTTTTAGAAAAACTCAAAGTGATTTGGATATCGGCTTGGATGTGGGCTTGTCAGATCAAGAATATCTGGATGTTGTCGAACAAACGCTTCAGAAATTATTGTCAGAACATACACCAGACCTGGTTCTTTATGACGCGGGGGTGGATGTTTGGGAGTACGATGAACTAGGGCGGCTTAATATCTCATGGGCAGGTATTCAGCAGCGTGATGAATTGGTTCTAAAAGAATGTCTGCTAAGACATATTCCTGTCGCTACCGTCATTGGCGGTGGTTATGATAAGGATCATCAACGACTGGCTGAACGTCACAGTCTGATCATTCAAACGGCTTTTGATCTCTTTCCTTTATATCTCAGCTAAATCGCTATTCGGCAAATATCCTGATTATTTTCTATACTGAAATTTTGTGTCTGTTTAGGAAAATGTCACACATTTATGCCAACGTTAAAAAATAATCTGAAACAAATAAAAGCGCGCTATATTCTTGCCCTGAGTCTGGTTGGTGCCTTGGTTACAGGCTCTGTTTTGATGATGGAGAACATCTTCAGGGCACAATACAAGGACGCTGAATACATTAATATCTCTGGGATGCAGCGGATGCTGTCGCAGAAGATTTCGCTTTATGTATCCAAGGTTATTTCAGAACCCGATTCGGTCAATAGTGAACAACATCGGGTAATGTTGAAGAAAGCGTTGGATAAATTTCAAAAAAATCACCAATGGCTCACATCAACAGCGACTCCGAAAAAAAGCAGTCGAAACCTTAGTGAACAGATTAAGCATCTTTATTACAGTAAGGAGATCGCATTAGATCGCAGAGTAAGAGAGTTTGTTAATGCAGCCGAAAAGGTGTTGTTTGCTAAAGCGTCCAAGGAAGATCTGACGCATTTTTCCAGTAACAATTCTGAAGCGCTACTGGTTGATTTGAATAAAGTTGTAGAACAGTTTGAAGCTGAAGCCACCGGTAGAGTGTCCTTTGCTGTGAATGGTGCTTGGGCGCTTTGGTTCGTTACGGTAATCCTGTTGTTAATTGAAGGGCGATATATTTTCCAACCTATGCTCCATAAAGTCGCAAGCGTTTTGTCCAGAATTGAGAAGCAGAAAATGCTTGCGGAGAAATATCGTGAAAGGGCTGAAAAGGCCAATCGGATTAAATCAGAATTTTTGGCGAATATGAGTCATGAGTTAAGAACGCCAATGAATGCAATATCTGCAGCATTGCAAATTGTCACGACCGAGCCTTTGTCTCCTCAAGCCAAGCATTTGGTTGAGCTTGCTGATGCATCCAGTATTGATCTGTTGGAAATTTTTGATGATTTATTAGGCATCACCAAAATTGATGATCAGTCAAAAGATTTGACCATATCGCATTTCAAGCTATCAAATGTGTTGAAATCCGTGGTTAGGCGCTATCAAAGTCAAATTGATGCCAAGAAATTAAAACTCGATGTTTCTACTGAAGCGGTTTCTCTGAATAACTGGCTTGGTGATGAAACTGAGTTAACCCGTGTCTTGTGCTGTTTGTTATCAAACTCGATAAAATTTACGGAAAAAGGCGAAATCAGCATAACGGTATCTATGGTTGAGACTGATACGACAGAGAAGCAATTATGCTTCGAGATTCAGGATACTGGCATCGGTATGTCGGAGGCAGTGCAATCAACAATGTTTCAACGGTTTGAGCAAGGTGACAACACCTCTTCCAGAAAATATGGAGGAATAGGCGTAGGGCTCACCATTGCTCGACATTTGGTTGAGATAATGCACGGGACTATCAACATAGACAGTGAAGAAGGCAAGGGTACTAAAGCTACAGTCGTGATACCTCTCATTCCTGGAACGGTCAATGGTTCTGGTAACAAAGAAGTGAATGTAAGTGATGAGCTGGATCTAAATGGCAAAGATATTCTGATTGCTGAAGATAACTTGATTAACCAAATGGTGATTTTGTCCCTACTTGAAAGCACCAAAGCGAACACGCGAATGGCAGAGAATGGTCAACAAGTGGTTGATATGTATAAAGAGAAACGGCCTGATATTGTTCTGCTGGACATTCAAATGCCAATCAAAGACGGCATTGATGCTTGTGTTGAGATTAAAGGAATGGACAAAGACGTTCCAGTCATAGCGGTGACTGCGAATGTGTCTGATGAAGACAAAAAGACCTACGTGCGCGTTGGCTTTGATGGACTGATCGAGAAACCGATTGATAACAAAGAACTTTTAAAGGTTCTGTCTATGGAATTTTCTTAGTCGGAGATTATCGCTAGTGGCTTAATCCAACTATGTTATACTCGTTGGACGTTTTTTGGGGTTAGTGCTTGATACTCTTTCGGTTCTGAACCGGACAGCCCCTGATGATGGACTTGTTTCTTGGACTATAAGTAATCTCGGATGAACATCCCAAATATTCTTACATCAATACGCCTCCTGTTAATTCCTGTATTTGTCTTAATTTATCTGTTTCCTGTCGATTGGCGCTTCATTGTATCTGCTCTTATTTTTATGGCAGCCGGTTTTACTGATTGGCTGGACGGTTACCTTGCCCGAAAGTGGGATCAGAGCACGCCATTTGGTGCTTTCTTCGATCCTGTGGCTGATAAGTTAATGGTGGCTGTCGCTTTGGTGTTGTTAGTTCATTCTTATGAATCTCTTTTTATTACGTTGTGTTCGGCCATTATTATTTCTCGAGAGATCGTTATTTCGGCCTTGCGTGAGTGGATGGCGGAACTAGGAAAGCGAGCCAGTGTTGCGGTGAGCTTTATTGGGAAATTTAAAACATTGGCTCAGATGGGCGCGATTACGTTTTTATTAGCAGAAGATCCAACAATGCCTGCTTTAGGTTATTTCGGAATGCTGGGATATTTCTCTATGGCGGTCGCTGCCGGGCTAACCCTGTGGTCTATGTTCGTCTATTTAAAAGCGGCTTGGCCTGAATTGAAGACTACAAAGTAGTCAGTTGTTTTGTGGGTTGAATAAAGCTTGAACAGCTTGATTAAAACTTAGTCAAAATAGTCAAATATTTCTTAATAATTTCAAAAAGATAACAAAAAAGGGTTGACCGAAAAGATTAAATCCATAAAATGTGCATCCACGTTCAGCGGGAATAGCTCAGTTGGTAGAGCACAACCTTGCCAAGGTTGGGGTCGCGAGTTCGAGTCTCGTTTCCCGCTCCAAATCAACTAAGTTGGTGAACGAATCATTCTTGTAAGAGAGTGTTGCAGCTTCTAATATTAGAAGTTGTTAAATTCAGAGTTGAGAATTTGCACTAGGGCGAAAGCCAATTTCAACTCAGAATAGTTGGCGCGATAGCAAAATGGTTATGCCGCGGATTGCAAATCCGCTGATGCCGGTTCGATTCCGGCTCGCGCCTCCAACTTTCTACTCTTTCTTGAGTAGATTCCACATTTGATCGTAAGATCACATCCGATGCCCGGGTGGTGGAATTGGTAGACACAGGAGACTTAAAATCTCCCGACTTCACGGTCGTGCCGGTTCAAGTCCGGCCCCGGGCACCAATATCCCTTGATTTTACTGGCTTGTGGTGAATAGAGTGTTGAAAACCCACCATAAATTCCGCCATTAGGATTTGGTTTCTATCAGCTCTCTTATTCCTTTGTATTGCTTTAGTTTATCGAAGTCTTTTAATACTGATGTAGCTACCTTTTTGTGAATCTTCTTCTTTTGATTGTCAGGTATGGAAGCATCAAGTGCTAGATTTAGATTGGCTTTGGTATTAGCTTCAATCATCTGCAATGTCCGTGCTCTTAACTTATCCCATAGGTGTATTATTACCTCTTCGTGCTGTGAGGAGGTATTGTTTGAGTTAGGTGGTCCTTCAGGCTCTTTAGGTGTGTTGTTGGTGTTGGAAGTATGAGTATGGTTTTGATCGCTCTCTGAGGTGCTCTGAAGCTCTTTTATGGTTTCTCTTAGTTCTCCCTGCATGTCTAGCAGGTCTGAGATCTGTTTGTCCTTGTGATTGATCTCTTGCTTTGCCTTTAGGAGTTCATTTTCTAGTTTCTCTGTAGATCCCTTTGAAAATAGCGTATTTTCAAAGTTAGGCCATGTTGGTCTATTTCCCTGAGCTCTTTTCAGTGCTTTCTCTTTCTTGGCTTCTGCTTTTAGTCTTTCTTGTTGCTCTCTCTCGGTTTTATAGGTGTTGAGTAAGATGCTTTCAAGGGTGTCCTTTAGGTTCTTGTTTAGGTTCTTTGCTAAGTACCTTAGTTGTTTCTCTATATGCTCACTCATGATGAAATTGAATGACTTTAAGCCTTTTTTCTCTCTATGTATTTTCTGGCTCCAGGCTTTTCTAATGCGATCATTGAGGATAATTAAATTGCTATCAGGGATCTGTTCATTGATATATCTGTTGTTTGGAGAATAAGGGTCAATGCGGATCTGGCCAGATAAGCCGCGCTTGGCTAGGTAGTTGTAAATCCACTGCTGCTTTACTGGATTAGGCTCATTAATCCATTCAGATAATTTTTTCCTGATGTCACTCAATCTTGTCACCGCTCATAAGTTAAAGGTTGGTTGTTTAACTTGAGTATAGTGCAGTTACTTAGTGTTGATATTAGTGATATTAAAACTATGACTTAGTGATCATATTAGTGATATTAATGATTATTACTTAGTGATGTTATATGTAAATATCTAATTAATACCTACAGGTGAGTATACGCTATAATGTGTTGTAGGTTATTTCAAAATAGGTTTTTATCTAGTGATTAAAGCTCTCTTGAACTATAAGTTTGGCTGCTTAGGTCCAGAAGAAAAGTTTTTCATACTGCTCTTTTTGATGCGTTTCGAAGAAATTAAAGAAGGCGGATTGGGCGTTAAAGCTATATCTAAATTACTGGGTGTTACCGACAGGGTGGTATCTGGGGCTTTAAGATATTTAGTGGATGAAGGTCTGCTTGAGAAGTGTAGGGCTCACAAAGCTCCTGATAGGATCTTCGTTTCTTATGCGCTTCAAGATGATTTATATCGCATCAAAAAGACTGATTGCTCCGTGCCTTTGGAATCCTTTGTAATCGAAATTGCTCAAGATACTTATACAGATAAAACGCACAAATTGAAGTTGGCTAATAGGCTGCTTCTTTTGGTCTTGTTTATTAATGCAGATGAAAACGGTGTTGTTCGAAATTTAGGTGTGGCAGATCTTGCCAAATTAACAGGTATGTCGAGAGATCGTCTCAAGTCGCAACTAGAGAAGCTTATGGATCTTGAATACATTAGGTTCTTTACGCCGGGAGTGACAGGAACACATCTGTTTGGAGTGGCTAAGGGGGCATACTTTCTGAATCTAGATCATGATTCATTTATTTGTTCTATTAAGCCGCAGCAGGTGTTGGTTCTTCAGTTAGATGAAGATACTTGGAATATACGAAATACCAAGGAATGGAGTTTTTTTCGGATAGGCTATGAATTAAGACTCTTGAAAGAGCGGCTTAAAGAGAAATTTCCTGATGAAGATCAACAGTTAGATGCTTTCGCTAAAGAATTTAAAATCAGAACAAAGATGTTGGGGACAAATTCCAGCTTCCAATCGTTAACTGAAGATGAGGCTAGGGCTCTCTTAGCGTTTTTTCAGGATAAGCCTGTGGGTGGGAGAATTGTTCGATACTTTTGTTATAAGTTAGATGTTTTGGTTTCTCAACTTTTAACAGAGTCCTGGGGGGTTCTAAATGATTGCCCCAATTCAGTTTCTTTAAACTCATCTCGGTGCATAAAAGAACATGAGTCGGCAAAAAAAATTATGGGTACGATTAAGAGTGAATTTTTTCCTCTAAAACCAAAAGCAGAAACCAGTGAAACTCAGGTTAATGTATTGATTGATTATGTTTTCTATTTGGTTCTCAGAAGGGCTTGTTTAATCAAGTCTCTGCTTGAAGAGAAGGGGTTGGTTTCTCCTGTGGGGAAAAGATATCAGGTGCTGACTCATCATAATCAAGATTATTTAGTGTTTTTTTCATATTCAGGTTCTCCTAATTCAAAGGACTGTGATACTAAATTCTTTCTCAAGACTGGAGTGCTGCCTAGTGAGGAACAGGAGTTAAAAAAAGAGAGTTTATATTTGTATCGTTTGCTATCGAGACCTGTAAAAAAAGTAGATAGGTTTCCCAAAAAGGGCCCATGATTTAGTTTAAAAATATAGTTAACTTCAGAGTAAACCATTCGGTTAAATGCCCCGCGTTTATAGCTGATTCGAATCAGAGGATCCAAAAATCATTAGGGGGTCGCTGTAGGTAATTAATAATATATAGCTCTCAATGTTTAAGGGTTATCCCTTTAGGGAGATGACCCTGTTAAATAGATAGATTCAATGAGTAATACTAAGTACTAGACTAGCTCATCAATTAGATCAGTAAGTACAAAAAATACATTTCTCAGTCTTCCTATGTGGAAACACATTCATTCACTGATTTAGGAAGATTAAAATGAACAATGACAACTCAAATATTTCTTTAACCCTTTCAAATGAAGCGACATACCAGGGGCTACCTGTTCAGTATCAGTTCAAGCCATTGATCATTGAGTACCTTAATGGTATCTGGGATACGATAGGCTGTGCAGTAACCCATCATCATGAGACATACGCTTTACGTGTTGATCTGAATTTTCCTGATGGAAGACGATACGATACGAATGAGGTCATAACTAAGTTTTTTGCATCTCTTAAGTCGCAGATTGAGAACAACATTTATGCAAGGCGAAGGGAAGGTGTAAGGGTGCATGATTGCAAGTTGCGTTATGTATGGGTAAGGGAAAAAAATAGCAGCGTAAATCATCACTTTCATGTATTGCTGTTCCTAAATAAACAAACCTATAACACCGTCGGTAATATAAATCATGATGAAGGTAATATGAGTGCAAGAATTCGAAAGGCTTGGGCGAGCGCTTTAGGTTGCTCATATGACGAAGCTAAGAAGGGAGTGCACTTTCCTAAGAATAGAAATTATTTCTTGAACTATAAACTGCCTACTTTCAGGCAGGAGGTGGCTGCTTTGATTTATAGAGTTAGCTATATGGCCAAGCTCTATTCAAAGGATTTTACTGATGGAAAGCGTAATTTCGGTCGTAGTCAGAACTGACAAAACAGGCCTTTTTAAAGATAATGTAGGTATCAAAAAAAATAGAATCGAGGGCTTTGTGGCCCTCGTTCTATGCTGTACACCGCACGCTAGTTTTAGCGTGTAAGTACAGGAATTACTGTTACTTTCACCTCTCGATAATGTTTCTTGAAGTAGTCAGGATCAATCAGTCGTAGTGCTGAACGTTTTGTTTTGACCTTGTACTTGTTCTGGCCAAAGTAAGTGCCATCCTCAAACTGAAAGATATAGGCTTGTTTGCCTTCGTTAGCCTTTGAGATGGCTTTGGCAATGATTTCAGTATCGAGCATAGTTACAACTCCAGCTCCACAAAGTCTTTATCAACGTCTTCCTGAGTAATACCTATGTATCTCAGTGTTACGCCTTCAGAGGAATGTCGAAGCATTTTCATCACTCGGCCAATATCTTTAGTTGCCTGATATAGGTGATAGCCGCGAGTCTTTCTCATGGAGTGAGTGCCAAGCTTAAGGTTTAGTTCTTGACCCACTTCAGCAAAAGCTCGTGTAACGTATCGACGAGAAATTGGACGAGCAGCTCGATTAATGGCTTGCCTGTTTCTGTGTGATTGGAAGAGGTATTCATGATTGGGGTGCTCCTGTTTGATTCTTTCGATGAGTTGAAGAGTTTTTGGGTTGATCTGGATATTGGCTGTCTTGCCTGTTTTTGCTTCCCTCAAGAAGAGTCTGTCCTGATGGATGTCATGAAATCGAATAGCAAGCAGATCTGAGATTCTTAAGGCTAGGTTTAACCCTATGCACCAAACATCCGAGACTTGCTTACTAAATCGCCTTTCTAACAAGTGGCCAATCAGGCGGATCGTATCCTGGTCTTTGATTGCATCTACTTCAGCCATGGTTAAGTTCCTTTTTTGGTCAGAGACACCGATATGAGCACTTCAAAGCCTTAATCGAACGCAAAGCTCCGGTATACGGGCACTCCAAAGTGCTCAAATTGCTAAATTGAGAACTTAAAGGATTGAAGTGATAGAAGTGTTCTAAGTGTCTGGAATTATTGAGAAGGTTTTGTGCTGCTGGGGTTAGAGAAGGCCTCGTTCGGCAAAGGAAACGGAATCCTTACCGACGACAATATGATCCAGTACTCGCACATCAATTAGCTTCAATGCATCGATCAAGTGCTTGGTTATCTGAATATCAGCCTGAGAGGGCTCTGGAAGACCAGAAGGGTGGTTGTGGGCAAAGATCACGGCAGAGGCTTTTGCGTCTAAGACGGCCAGTACCACTTCTCTAGGATAAACACTGGCAGCATTGATAGTCCCGAAGAATAATTCCCGATACTCAATCAGCTGATGTTGGTTATCCAGCAGCATTACGCTGAAAACCTCACGGTCATGCTGGTGGAGTTTGAAGTTAAGAAATTCCTTGGTGGCTGTTGGATTCTCGTAAATTCCTTCTCTTAGATGACGTTGCTCGATGATCATAGCTGCCTCTTCCAGGATCTGGTGTTCTGAAGCAGGCTGATCAAGTAAGTACATCTGTGTTGAATGATTACGCATAGCTGTCTCCTTAGTTTTCATCGATGTGTATGCGCAGTAATGATGTGGGTGTGAGATTTTTTTGAATCGACTTTTAAGCCAGCTGGTGGAGGAGTGGGCGTAAACTTTTACATACCTCGGAAATTTCATGAGCGAAACTAACGAGGAAAATTCTCATGAGATTTTTACGATTAAAAGAAGTCATGCACATCACTGGCCTTGGCAGAACATCGGTTTATAACTTCATGGCTGAGGGCAAGTTCCCGAAGTCAGTCTCTTTAGGTGACAGAGCAGTTGCCTGGATTGAGTCCGATATTGAAGAGTGGATGGAACAGAAGGTCGCTGATCGAGATAACAATCTATGACTAGAGCATAGATGAGCCGAAAGGCTCTTTTATGCTGTTTATTTTATATTTCTCTAGGTTGATTGAGTTGAGAAGCATAAGTCTAAATTACAGGTTGTCAGAAATCGAAAACTCCTAATCGAATCATACATTTTTGTAAGTAGTTATGAATACCGAGTAGATATAGGATACGATCTGTCCGATTAAAAATGATTGCTAATGAATTCGTTGAGTTAAGTCGAGAGGAATGTATTCTATATTCTTCTCGGTTGGCTAAATTACTTGCTGTTGAGAGCTTCTTTGTATACCTGTTCTATATCCTCGAAAATCTGAGCTTCTTGGAGGTTCTTTAAGGTAGTAAGTCTTAAAGCATTTATAACTGGCAAGTGAGGAACTCTTTCAATGCAGGTTTGTAAATATAGTGGTCGGCCTAACTGGAACAAGTAATACAGTTCGTTCGAGTCGGAATCCTTGCCCGCTATATCTGCACCTATTTCATTTCTAGGCTTTATCTGAACGTTTTGAACAGGCCATAACTTGTTAATACTTTTTGTTCTCGAATCTACTGTAGAGTTTGATGCAATTCCCAAATAGCTTAATTCATAAGCGATATGCTGTTTGAACTTCGAGTCGAAAGTTTTCTTAGGCAAGTGGTACCAATTTGCAGTTCCGTTTGTAAAAGCCTCAAAATAACTATTCTTGCGTCCTTGCTGACCACCTAGGTTTACTGTTAATGCAAGATCGGAATACAAAACCTGACGCATTCCATGGTAAGGGATTCGTGCAGGCTCCCTAACATATAAACTTTCGGCGACAGACTTCAAGCTATAATCTGAGTCTTGACGAGAGGCTTCTCCAATTTGGACTTTGAGAAAATCCACCAACCACTCCGAGCCATGAGTATTGGTACCATCATTTGGCAATAAGGCAAAAGCTCCAATACCTATTTCATCAATAGCATCTCTATAGGGATTACGTTCTTCTTGTTGGTTGAAAAAACCAGGATAGAGTGCAAATGCACCAAAAACGGGTCTACTCTTTTTGTCTACACTATCTAGTTGGATTAAAGCATCTCTATAGCGGTGCATTTGATTTATGGCATCATCAGGCACGCCATCTTGTATTTTGAAGGCGAAGTGAGATTTCTCTTGAAGGTCAGCTTTATTCCATTTTTCCGTGTCTTTTAAACGTGGCTTGCCTAAAAATAAGCCTTGCTCTGAAGTTTTAATACTTTCTATTCTGTATTTTGCATCAAATAACCAAACAAATTTTCTCCCGTCAGGAAAAATAATTTCCAATACGATATCAGGCTTGTGAGTCAACAGAAAAGTTCGTATTTCATTTGTTTTTCTTCCGTATGACTTCTCATGGTATAGGCTTGCTCGTACACCATCTTCTTCTCTGAAAAACTCAAAGGCCCCCTTGTCACCATTCACTAACTTAAGTTCGTCCATGATCCCTTTTTTTAGATTGGGCTTTCTATGTAAAGGGCTACCAAAACCTAAGTTATCTTCTAGAATATTTTTAATTTGCAGAAAGCACCAAACTTCATAGATTTCAGCAACAGACTTCATTGATATGCTCGACTGATTGCCAAACACATTCAAGTAGAATTTTAGTTCTTGCCAGACACGGTAAACTGCACTGTACCCTGTTTTTTGCTGAAGGACTAAAGACTCACGATTAAGACCAGTATAATCACTAACATCCTTTAGAAAACTTTGGTTTAAGACTTTCTGAAGTGGTTGTTGCCAGCTATGCATTTCATCTAAAAAAGAATTAGAAAGACGCTGACGCTCGGGAGCTTGATTGCTTTCTCTGATTTTGGCTTCAAACCCAGATAACTGGCGCTTGCACTGTGTAACAGCCATTTTTATAAAGCGGTTTTCAGGGGTATCAACACTTAGTTGCTTCTTTTCGACTCGATAGCGTTTGTCATGAAGGCCATTAGCAAAATCTTGTTTGATTTTTTCACCTAGTTTATACGGCAATCGGCCCTTTAATTTCTCTGACTTGATGTTTGCTACTGTAGGTTGTAAACGGCTGTGAGGGGCAGCACATATCACTTTGAGCCCTTTTTCAAACCGCTCCCGAAGTTGGCTAAAGTTAGCCAGCCACATTAATGGGAAGTGTCCACGTTCTGTGCTTTGTGCAGCGTCTTGCTCTGTTTTCTCTACTAAGCTAAATCTCCAAAGAGGAAAAACATCGTCAATAGCCTTGTACATTAATGGTAAATCTTGATGAAGTGCCATCTTGGTTGGAAGTACTTCAAAGGAGATATTCTGTATATACTCTTTTCCTTGCGTAACGAACTGTACTGGTAGTCTCATCCAGCCAACATCATTAGCTGTATTGATCGTACCTGTGAGCCTGGCTTGCATCTGGCCTCGTCGACTGGCAAAGCGGAACGACTCATTTATAGTTTGGCTTCGGTGAGCTAATTTGGCTTCAGTTACTTTGTCAAAGAACACCCATTCGAACTGATATTGCGTGTTTTCAAAAAATAAAGGCGAATTAAGCTCTAACGACTCGATCTTCGCTTCTGTATTTTTTGTTTTTTCAATGCCATTATTTTCCTCAGTAATATCACTGATAGGTAAGTCTGTTGTCGCATCATAAACGAAATCTGACGTTACTCGTTGTGCCGGTAAAAAACGTAATTCAGGAGATGGAGAGCGCAATAAATTTGCGCGCTTTTCCATCGTTTCTCGATATACATTCGAACGTGCACGAATATCATTAGTCCACACGGAAAACTCAAAGTCTGGCGTTCGAAGTCTCAATAATTCTGGCATTAGCTATTCTTCGAATTAGTATTTTTATTAAGAGTTAGCATTAGGGCCAAAAGCTCGTAAAGCCAGCACTTGATAGACGTTTATTCATCCATTCTATTTTTCCTTTGCTTCTGCACTGTATACGGATAGCTTTTTCGTCTTCAGGTGCATCCTCTTCAACTAGTTTTTCACGATATAAGTCAGGTCTGGCATTAGCAGAATCTGTAGCGGCATCCCAAATGGGGGATAGCTGTTTAGAAAGCTCAGACTCCAACTTTACGAGCAAAGATTTTTCACTTCCTAGTTTGTCTACATCACCCTCTATTCGCGGTAGAACCTTACACATCAAAAAATCATCCCACACGGCCTTTAGTGCTATATCATCTTTGGGTTGTGCACTGATTACGGCTAATAGCAATTCGTTAAGTGCACGATATGCCAATTCAAAAGGAGTATTTTTTAAGACAGCATTGACTGAATTTAGAAACTCAATGCTCTTATCTCCATTTTCATCTGCAGTGCTTTTAAGTTGCTCTATGCTGGTTTTCGCATCTGACCAAAATGGAAAACTGATCGTCTTATTGATATTGCTTGGCTCAAAGTATTCTGAATAGTCGTTAGGGAAAAAATCGCCAAAATCGAAGCTCAATGCACGATCGATGACCTTCCTGGAAAAACCATGTGTGGTTTCATCCATATTAACTGTGCCAGCAACAATAAGGTTGAATGGTATTTGAAGCCCATATTGGCAAATCGCTTGCCATGTTGCATCGTAAATGACCGACTCGAAACCAAGATCTTTTCTCAGTTTTTCTTTGTTATCAAGTTCATTGATTGCTGCTGGTTTTAACAAGGCGTCGCTGCTGTAAGTGAACTGATCTCCGTTCCAATCCCATTCTCTAGTTTCAAGAACAGATAAGTAATCCGCGAAATACTGTTCTACAGGTGCCAGATTCATCTCGTCTAAGCAAAGCCAGTAAGGCTTGATAGCGCTCAAGGTGTTCTTATCGCCACTAACACTCAATCTTTCGCCACGCTCACCAAGGTTTACGACATCTACAGTTAATCCACTGTCGATAATGCTTCGCCAAGCTTTAGCGATAAATTGAAGTACATCAGTGGTTACATACTCTGCTTTGCCGCTAAGTCGAGAGATATAACCTAATAGATCACTTGGTTCATGCCAGTCAGGTCTTACGGAGGTTAAGCAGTATGTCTCATTAAGTTGTCCTGTAGCTTCCGCTTGCTTTCGAACGAAGCGTGTTTTGCCTGTTCCAGAAATGCCTGCTAATAGCATGAACGGTTTGCTAGTTCTTACAGAATTTCCGGTAGCTGTAGGTTTTATGGGGGGAAGTACAAAGCTCTTTAGTTCAATAGGCGGTTCATGTGGCTTCACTATAATAGGCGTTATACCATATGAAATAACTGTTTCTTTTACCTCTGATATTTCATTTGCTTCCTTTTGGACACCGCCGCACGTTAAGAAAGCAATTCGTTGCTCATTGGCAATTTTCTTTCCAAATCTTTTGATTACAGTTTGCCACTCTCCAAAGCTTGAGCTCGTACATTTTACTGAAGTATCGAGGTAATCTATTGTGAAAAGACCATTTTCTAGGTCTTTCTTTGCCCCAATAATATTCGACTCATCGATATCGGAAATGGCTTTAAGGACATCTTCTTTGGTAATGTAACGTTGCTTTTTGCTGTAGTTATTGAGAACCGTGTCTTTAATATAATTTCTAGATAGCTGCTCTCCAGCGATCTCTTTTAAGCGTTCATCATTCTGTAAGTCATCTTGAAACTTGTTTGATGCAGAAGAGTCTAGTCCCATGTAGCCAATTTCATCGGCTTTGTTAAAAATGTAATCAAAAACAGCGTTACGATCGCCCTTCATATAGAGAGTCCTTATTATTTGATCGAGTCTAAAAACTCTCTTATGGAGCTTGCGACCTTGTATGAAAGAATTGGTGGTACAGCATTACCTATTTGCATGACATTGGTGGTTGCCGAGTGGGGAAACACAAAGTTATCTGGAAAGGTTTGAAGTCTTGCGCACTCCCTTATCGTTAGTCGCCTTTCGAGCTCGTAGTGAAATTGAACTCTAGATTTTGCATTTGCTCTAATTGTGTATGAAGGCTGGTCAGCTTTACAGTGCTCATCACCTTGGCCATTCCCTTTTTTTGCCTTTGATGCTTTGAAATATTGACTTTGATTAGGAACTGATTCATCAATAACATGTTCTAGGTCACCAATTGCCCATTGGGTTCCGCGATGTTTGTTGATGAATGACGGTTTTGGTTTTACGGGTTCACCTTCTATATCATTGCGAGTACAAATGAAAAATAGTCGCCTACGACTTTGCGGCACTCCATAGTCTGGAGCAAACAGATCCCAAACTTGTACTTTGTAGCCTTGAAGCTCGAAGTCTTTAATAATGGTTTCTAGAACTTTTCCTTTTTCCATTCTCGCCAAATTAGGCACGTTCTCAGCGCATACAATCTTTGGGCGGTGGGTATTCATATATTTAACCAGCACCTTATAAAGTTGGCCCCGCTCAGAATTTAACCCCTTCTTTGGGCCACAAGAACTAAAGTCTTGGCATGGGAATCCACCTATCAAGACATCAGCCGATGGAAAGTCGGCCACTAACTCTTCACTCAATTCAACCTGCTGAATTGGGATGTCGAGATTTCTCTTAATTGTTTCAACGCATTTTTCGTCTTTTTCATAAGCTGATAGAGTTTCAAATGGCTGCTTCTTGAAGTGTGTGTTTTTATATTTGAAGCCACCTTCAAATCCCATGTCCAGGCCTCCGACACCTGTGAACATGGATACTAGGCTGTAATTGTTCAAGTTTTTCTCGCTTTTGGCTTTTTCTTGGTTTGTATTCCAGACAACATGAAAGGTGTCATAGATAACCTTTGGTTGTAGCTTTTTCCCACATTGCTCGATTTTAATTAAACCATGCTTTTCAAAGGTTTTGATGGTTCTAGATAAGTTGCTAACTGCACGACCTGATATGCTAGATAGTTCAGTAACTGTTTCCGGATTATGTTGAGCGATCATTTCTAACAGTTTTTGATTATCTTCAGAAAGGACAGATGCAACAGACTTTAAGGAATCAAACCACAAGTTAACTGGATATTCAGGATCAGGTTTTGCCCCCTTGATTCCGATTACGCATTGTCTAGTGCTGCTTGTCATTAGAGTTGCCCTTTTAAATTTTTCCGCATGCTATCAGTTGCTGATAACTATATCCAGAAGTATTCTGTATATGTATACAGTTTTTTGTCGTTACTACTCACTAGAATGGCTTGCGCTCAATGTAGTTGGTTGTATCCAGGCGCAATACTTAAATTCTCCGCTCCATAAAGTGTTGGTGTATTTTCTAGCCACAAATGAAATTCACGGTCCTCCAATGAATGATCGGCTGAGCAATCGATATTCCAATGTCTTAGCACGTAGCCAGCGACTGCCGCTCGTACTTGTATCTTAACTATTCCTTTTACAACTCACTATTCAGTCTTAATGGTTCCTGGGTGTTTCGGCTAAACGTGGTATATGATTTAGTAAAATACCTCGTTAACTTATTCAAAGGGTTGTAGGGGGGCATTGTTTAGTTTTGAGGTTCATTGTTTATATTTAAAACAATACTCCGCCCAATCTCTCATCATCGCCCTTCGTTTATCCACTAGCCCATCTCTGGCATAAGCCGCTCGTGTAGCATCTGACGATACATGAGCTAAGGCTAACTCAGAGACTTCATCCGCATAGTCTGTATGAATTCTCGCCCAGTCTTTAAAGGTGCTTCTGAAGCCGTGAGCGGTTACGTCTCGGTCTAGGCGTTTAGGCACTTTAGAGATGGTGGCATCGGTTAGTGCATTTCCTTTGGTATTGGGGAATAGGTATTTGTAGTTTCTGTCTAATGAGTTAAGCAACTCTATCGCTTGCTCAGATAAAGGCACTATATGCTTTTTCCCGCCCTTCATGCGTTCTTCTGGTAACGTCCAGAGTTTCTCTTCTAAGTTAATTTCATCCCATTTCGCAGCTCTTACTTCGCCTGATCGTGCAGCGGTCAAAATGGCGAAGGTAAGGGCTTTTGCCCCCATCCAGTCTTGTTGTACCAATTCCTTCATAAAACTCGGTAATTCATCTACAGGGAGTGCCTTGTAGTTTTGTACCTTGTTAACCTTTTCGGGCTTAGCCAATACCTGATCTAAATTGCCTTTCCAACGGGCCGGGTTTAGCTCATGCCTCAGGCCTTTAACGATGGCCAAAGTAAGAATGCCCTCTATATAGATACGCAACCGTGTAGCTGTCTCTGTCTTGGTTTCCCAGATAGGAGTTAGCGTGTTCTCGATGTGAACGATCTGTATGTCTTTAACTGACATTTTACCGAGGTGAGGGTAGGCGTAGTTCTTGAGCATACTTTCAAGCTTCTGAGTTTGCTTAGCAGTCTTATACTCTTTGGATTTTTTCTCAATAAACTCTTGGGCAAGTTCTTCAAAGGTCTTGAAGCTTTCTTGTTCTGCTATTAGTTTTGACTTGGCTACCTTTCGGGTATTAACTGGATCTATGCCGTTTTCGATCTGCTGACGAAAATCGAGCGCTTTTTCTTTGGCTGCTTTGAGTTTTAATGTGCTGTAAGAACCCAAGCCAATTTCTTTGCGTTTGTTGCCAACTTGAGCGCGAAGAACCCAGCTGACAGCATGTTCTGATTTGATCTGAAGAAGTAACCCTGGCACACCACCAACGGCATGTTTGCCTAGTGTTACATCACGGATTAACTTATCGATCTCTTTGACTGATAGTTGCTTAGCTACCCTAGGCATAGTTTACGGACCCATCCTTTACTACCCACCATAAAACCCATCTTAAGGATTTAAAAGTAAGCGTAGCTTAGTGAATCCTAATGAACAAGGGTTTAAGGTAACCTATTGATATAACTATGGTAAGTGGATGTTAATGAACGTTGCTGAAAATGTCGGTGGTTGAGGCCCCGGGCACCATTTTAAAATTCCATTTTTTCCTGGAGCTTAATAGTTATTTCAAATGACGCTGGTTAATCGTTTAACTCTCGCTATTTTGTTGCTCCTATTTTATAACTACTCCGTCAGTAACATATCTATTCAAAAATCAATCATCATCTTGCGTAGGCATCGAGTATTTGCCTGAATCCAGACCTGATAGTCTCTCTGCAATACGAGCCTTCTCTGAATCGGATAAATTAGTTGATTCATTTGCAGGGTGAAATGTGTGCTCGTCTTTGGTGCTATCAAACCGTATTTTTCCAAGAATAAGACCTTCATCGTTAATGCAATCCAGTTCGTCTTGGCTAGGTAAGAACAACATCATCTTGTGCTTCCTTGTATAAGCATAAATTTCGGCGGATGATAACCGTAGATGGTAGTCATCTCAACGTGTAACGTGGTTCTTTTACGAGTGCTAATGTCGTGGGAAAGGTCAAGTATCGTTCCATGTTCATGGAAATCAAAGGATCAAATATTAGATCTCTTGGATTAGTTACAATTTGAATCAATATAAACTGAACTAAGCAGTCAATTTAGAGTCTTTATAGGTTAGGATGTCTACTATAATGAATTTTATGGAAATTCGTTTTTTCATCCATTTAGAAATAACATGAACCTACGTTGTTTTATGGTCGAGTTATGATGCGCATTCTTCTCTACATTGGCGTTTTATGGGTAGCGGGCCTTTCTCTAGGCTTCGGCGACATAAACTCGCTTAATGTTGCCTATGAGAGCAGTTGGGATCTTACCAACGATGATGCAATAGATCAGGACTCAGATTCAGACGTAGCTCTTTTTGTATCATCCAGTGCTCTAGAAGCCTCGTATTCCTCGTTCTACATTCTAGATTCTGTCGATTCTCAACCCAGCGCAGTTCTTTCTCAAAGCAGAATTCGTGCGCCACCTACCTTTATCTAATTCAATTCTTTCAGACAATTTTGGCCCAAAGATACTCGATGCTTTTTGTGTTCTTTGATGTGCCGTTTATAAAGATTTAGGTAATAGGTGATTTATCATGAAAAAGTTCAAATTACACCCAGTTAGTACAGTAGACGAGTTGGCATGGCCTGATAGTGCAGACATTACTACGATGGACACGCCTGCAATTGAATTCTTTACCGATTTCTATTTGGTTCAGCCTTTGGTTCTTTCTGAGTCTATGACTGCTGTTCAAGCGAGAGAAACGATGGTTCGATCTCACGTTCGATTGAAGTTTGTCATTGATACGGATGATCATTTTGTCGGTGTGATCAGTTCTGACGATTTGATTGAACGTAAAATTGTGCAGAAAGTTGCAGAAGGCTATGGCAGGGATGATATTCCAGTCAGTGAGTTGATGACACCGAAAAGAGATTTGATGGCGCTAAGCATTGAGGATGTGGAGAAGGCTACTATTGAGGATGTGGTTAATGTGCTTAAAGATTACCACCAGCAACATTGCCTGGTTGTAGATCCGAGTACACATAAAATTCGCGGAATTTTCTCTTCTAGTGATATCTCTCGCAAATTGAAATTACCAATTAACATCCAAGACCAGTCTGACTTCTATCGTGTCTTTTCTGCAATTAACTAACAACTAACCCCTCTTAATTTAATTAGTTCAAATCAAGTAGTAGGCTCCCCCCGCTACTTGATTTGCTTGACTATTTGCGGGTTATTGGTTTTCTGGAATGTGGTATTTCTTCACTAATGCTCTATACGCTTTGGTTTGTCTGAAGCGTTTGAATGCATTGGCAAATCGAAGTGCCAAACCAGACATGTCTTTGGCTTTTGTAAATGCAAGGTAATTTGTGAACTCACTGAAAGCGGGTTTTAAAAATTCAATGCCTTGTGCTTTTCCTAAGCTTTGATGCTCTAAAAATTCGTTTTGCGAGACGATTGCCAGATCTATACGTTTGGCATAGAGCGTGGAATACAACTTGTCTGCACTGGATAATTCAATCTTTCTGATATTGGATGCATTATCAAATGCATTACCATATTTAAAGCCTAATTGAACGCCTATATTCAGATCTTCAATACTTGCCAGTGTACCGTCATATCGTTTCGATAAGTGATGACCTGTTAATGCGATAAAGCCACTGTAAGACTTGGATAATCTATTCTCCTCAAGAAACAGGCTAAATCGTTCCCGCACTGTGGTTTTGGTTATGAAGGTAATGGCATCTGCCGTCCCATCTTCAATCATGCTTAATGCTCGCTTCCACGGAACACTCTTAAACACAGGTGTAATCTGGATCTCTTTAGCAGCTTGTTTCACTAACTCAATATGAAACCCTGTGAGCTGGTTGTTTTCTGTGTATTCATAAGGCGGGTAGTTTTCATCTCCACGGACAATAATGAGCTCTTGATCGGGCGCAGATGCGTGGCCAGATACTGCAGATAGTAAGCTTAGAGAAATCACGATGTTACGGAGAAACATAGTAGATTGACCATCGTTTTCAGCGAGTGATAGCAAGGTTATCAAGTATAAGAATAGTCAGAAAATAGCAGGTGATGGTGACTAAACTTGCGCAAAATAGTGAGGGATAAAAACCCCAGTTAAGGTGGATAAGTAAGGGGAGTACCAGGAAAAAGGCCAGTGAAGGAATAACCAGCCAAAAGATGTTGACTGATAAGGTTGCAACTTGATGGATATCTTGTGTTTCCTTGTATAGCCAAACCAGCGAGAGAATCGATACTACAGGCAGTGATGCAATGAGGGCCCCAACAAAGCTTGAGCGTCTTGCAACTTCCGAAATAAGTATCACCATAAGCGTCGTAATAATGATTTTTGAAATATAAACACTCATGGAAACCTCATTCTTTTCCTTCTATGGATAACCATAGTCAAGATTCGGTAACTTAGTTCATTAATGGATAATTTGTTAAGAGTTGTTGGTTGATTGGGCTATCTTTGATGGCTTTTAATGCTTGGGCAAAACGAAGGCTAAGGTGGGCATTATTGCGGGCTCTCGAAAATGCCAGATAATTCCCAAACTGATTGATCGCAGGAGATAGGAACATAATCCCGTCCATTTTGCCGCGAGTTTTGAACAGATTGTATTCCTGAAGGGTTAATAGCGCGAGATCAATTCTGCCGGCTCTAAGGGTGGATGTAAGCATGTCGATATCTAGAAATTCAACTTTGTTGATATATTCGGCCTTATCAAACTTACTGCCGTAGTTGAATCCCAGTTGAACACCTATGGTCAAATGCTTAATGCTGTTTAACGTACCATCGTAAGCGGTTATTGAAGAGGAATTCTCAGCTCCAATCAGGCCACTGATTGAGGTTGAAAGAATGTTATCGTCTTGAAAGATAGCGAACTCTTCCCGATCTTTAGTTTTAGTCATGAAGGTAATTGCGTCAGCTTGGCCGAGTTCTATCATCGCAACTGCCCGTTTCCAGGGAAGGCTTTTAAACTCAATGGGAAGGTTGAGTTTTTTCGCCGCGTGCTGAATCAGTTCAATGTGATAGCCCTTGAGTTTCTCCTTCTCATAATATTCATGAGGAGGGTAGTTTCCTTCGCCTCTTAAGATAATAATCGGGGCTTCGTGCTGTTCAGGTTCATACTGTTCAGACGGCTCATGGCCAAAACAACTCACTGATAATGCCCAGAGAATTAAAGCGATCTGCTGGGAGAATGATTTCAGGCGCTTGTAGTTCAATAGGAATCTGTCCTTCGACTCTTTCAAAATATTATCTCCTGTTGCGGTTTAATCAGGGAACAAACGCGTGTATTGAGTTCCTGGGGAACAAGAGATCACTTTTTAAACATAGTCAAAATATAAAGTCTGCCAAGGCCTAGCGTGGAGTTTTTCCTTCCATGTCGATGAAATGTTTATCAGGTATAATTCAGCACATTAACCCATTCTTACTAATCACAATATGTACTCTAAATGAATTACCCGGTTCTATATTCCTTTCGCCGATGTCCCTTTGCTATGCGTGCAAGGCTTGCGCTTTGGCAAAGCGGCATAGGTTTTCAGTTACGAGAAATCCTGCTCAAAGATAAACCGCAATCTATGTTGGACGCTTCACCGAAAGGTACCGTTCCAGTTTTAATCGTGAACACTGAGTCTAAGTTTGGAAGTGACCATCCACGCATGATTGTCGATGAAAGTCTCGACATCATGCTTTGGGCATTGACCCAACAAGATCCAAAAGGCTGGTTACCCAGATCAAGCGATCTGGAGGATGCACTAGCTTTGATCGAACGAATGGATACAGAATTTAAGTCCTGGTTAGATCGTTATAAGTATTTTGATCGATATCCTGAGCGTTCCCAAATTGAGTATCGTCAAGAGTTTGAAGTGTTTCTATCAGAACTTGAACAGCGTTTGAATCAATCCTCATGTCTATCTGGTAGTCACTTTTTATCCTGTAATCACTTTGGTTTTCTGGATGCGGCCATTGCGCCGTTTATTCGTCAGTTCGCGCATGTGGATCTAGAGTGGTTCGAACACTCTCCTTATCCGAAACTCATTCAATGGTTGAATGAGTTTAAGTCGTCGGAGTTGTTTCAGCGCATTATGAAGAAGTTTCCTGTTTGGAAAGAAGACGATGGTGCTGTTCTGATTCAAACAGGCGAAGTCGTGTCTCAGACGGGGTCTTAATGAGTTTTCAGTTAAGGGATTATCAGCAGGAAGCGGTGGATGCGACACTCAAGCACTTTCGTAAAACCGACGATTCTGCTGTGATTGTCTTGCCGACTGGTGCCGGGAAAAGTCTGGTCATTGCCGAGTTGGCTCGTCTTGCCCGACACAAAATTTTGGTCCTGGCTCACGTTAAGGAGTTGGTGGAACAGAACCACGCGAAATACCAAAGTTATGGAGTGAACGCAGGTATTTATTCTGCGGGACTCAAGCAAAAAAATACCGATCATCAGGTTACTTTCGCCAGCATTCAATCCGTCGCAAGGAATTTGGACGATTTTTCAGAACATTATTCACTGGTGATTATTGATGAATGTCATCGAGTCTCTGGTGATATTGATGCCGTACCCAGTGAAAAAGTACCCAGTGAAAAAGTACCCAGTGAAGAAGAACAAAGTGAAACTGGTTCTAACAATGAAACCCAATATCTTCAGCTAATTCGACAGCTCAAAGAGTACAACCCAAAACTGAAAGTCCTTGGCTTAACAGCGACTCCTTACCGCTTGGGAACAGGTTGGATCTATCAATATCATCACTATGGCTTTGCCCGTTCTGAAGAATCCAGACCGTTCGTTAAGTGTATTTACGAGTTACCACTCTCGTACATGATACGTCGTAAGTATCTAACGCCTCCGAAGGTTGTTGATGCCACTATTGAGCATTATGACTTTTCTACGCTGATGCCCAATGCGTCTGGAGAGTACGTTCAAAGAGAAGTTAATGAGTTGTTGCAACGCTACCCGCGTGTTACTCAGGGCATCTGTGAACAGCTTCAAGAGATCTGTGAATCTCAAAATTATCAGGGTGTAATGATTTTTGCGGCCACCGTAGAGCACGCAAAAGAGATTCTGGGTTATCTCCCTGCCGATGAAACCGGCTTAGTAATCGGGGATACACTTCACCAGGAACGCGCTGAATTAATCCAACGTTTCAAAACCAAAGACATTAAGTATTTGGTCAATGTATCGGTTCTGACAACAGGGTTTGATGCACCGCATGTGGACGTTATTGCCATTTTAAGGCCCACCCAGTCTGTGAGCTTGTATCAGCAAATTGTAGGTCGGGGTTTGCGGTTATCCGAAGGAAAAGAACATTGTTTGGTCATTGATTATGCCGGCAACAGCGTGGATTTATTTCACCCGGAAGTAGGAAAACCCAAACCAGACTCTGAGTCCGCACCTGTAATGGTGCACTGCCCGAAATGTGACTTTGCTAATACCTTTTGGGGGAAAGTGGATGAGGATGGGCAATTGCTTGAACATTTTGGGCGTCGCTGCTGGGGAACTAAAACACAGGACGATGGAAGTGTCATTCAGTGCGATTATCGCTTCAAGTTTAAAGAGTGCGGTCATTGTGGTGCTGAGAATGACATAGCTGCAAGAGTCTGCCACCAGTGTCATGAACCGATTGTTGATCCTGACGAGCAGTTAAAGAATGCGTTGCGACTAAAAGATGCCAAGGTTATTCGTTGTGCAGGCATTTCGATGACAGGTGAGGGTGATCGTTTGACCATTACTTATCATGATGAACAAGGTGTCGAGTTAAAAGAATCATTCAATTTTGCCAATACATCTCAACGTCAGGTATTTAACCGT
This sequence comes from Litoribrevibacter albus, assembly GCF_030159995.1. Lineage (NCBI taxonomy): Bacteria > Pseudomonadati > Pseudomonadota > Gammaproteobacteria > Oceanospirillales > Oceanospirillaceae > Litoribrevibacter > Litoribrevibacter albus. Next base: position 197,132 of record NZ_BSNM01000014.1, read on the forward strand.
TTATTTGGAAAACGTTTTAAGCAGGGGGCTGAACCCAGAGCTTTTTCTAGTGTTGAATCTGTTTTAAAAGAGGCACGTTTGTTCACTTCACCCGATTTTGTGGTAGCGAAAAAGCAGGGTAAGTTCTGGCGAGTGAGAGAGCGTTTGTTTGATTATCAAGGTGCGTATAGAAAAGCTAATCAAATGTGATTATCAATAATTTAACTGGGTTAAATTAGGCAATAATAACCCTGTTTTTTGCAGTGAATGACAAGCAATTGCATATCATTATCCTTCCTGTTTGCGAATCTGAATACGTTAACTTTCTATTCTAAGTCCTTTATTTTAAAGGGATATATTAAAACCCCTGATATGTTAAAAAGGTCTTGCGATTTATTTTAGATCATCTAGGCTAACACCCAATAATAGACAAAATTTCTGTCATAGGACTGATCTGATGAAAACTAAGGCTAATATCCTCAGTACGTTAAATGGAATTTTAACTTACGAGCTGACTTCTATTAACCAATACTTTCTACACGCAAGAATGTTTAAAAATTGGGGCTTGGAAGAACTCAACGAGAAAGAATACAAAAAATCCATTAAGGACATGAAGCAGGCGGACGATCTTATCGAACGTATCCTATTCCTTGAAGGCCTACCGAATCTTCAGAAACTAGACAAACTCCGTATCGGTGAAAACACGCAAGAAATGTTGCAGTGTGATCTTGATCTACAGATGGCTCAACTTGATGCTTTACGTGATGCCATTGAGCTATGTGAAAAAGAAGGTGACTACGTGAGCCGTGAACTGCTGGAAGAGATTCTTGCTTATGAAGAAGATCACGTCGATTGGATTGAAACGCAACAATTCTTGATCAGTAATGCTGGTGTTCAGAATTACCTAGAAGCGATGATGGAGGGATAACATGAAAGGTAGTCAAAAAGTCATCGATCTACTGAACAAGCAACTGACGCTTGAACTGACGTCAATGGATCAATACCTGGCTCATTCGAAAATGTATGAAGACTGGGGCTTGCACAAGTTGCATGAGAAATTGGCTCATGAGTATGAAGAAGAATTAGAGCATGCTCAAAAGTTGATTGAACGTATTTTGTTCCTTGAAGGTACGCCAGACACAGCATCTCGTGAACCAATCAAAGTGGGTTCTAACGTGAAAGAGATGTTGGAAAATGATTTAGAAGCTGAAATGACAGTGATGACCAGCTTAAGACAAATCATTGCAGTGTGCGAAGAGGAGCGTGATTACGTCTCTCGTGAAATTTTAGAAGGTCTGTTGGATGATACCGAAATGGATCATATCTACTGGCTAGAACAGCATCTAGGTTTAATCGATAAGATTGGAATCCAGAATTACATTCAATCTCAAATGAAGGGTGGCTCGGGGTCCTAAGACAGGCTAACTCTTTATTTAGATTGATTGTAGAAGAGGGAATGCAGCTCCACTTGGTGCCATAGTGGAGATGCATTCCTTTTTTTGTGCGTATAAATCGGTATTAGAAATCTGAAGAGTCGGATTCCTGATGACTACTGCCTGTTTCCGTATACATGGTACGCATCGCAATATATTGCTTGTTAAGGTGGGTCTGGTACTTACTCCAGATTCGTTCCAGATCTGTTTCCGGGTCGCGTTTGCCTTGCAGAAACTCAAGCATTTTTTCCTGATCAGGGTTTTGTGGTTCGACTGAACCTGAATTTAGCTGGCTGATGGTGTGTCCACAGTCGCTAAGTAATTCAGATTCCCTGATACTGAAAACTCCCTCACGAGAGAAACCATTCGGAAAATGTTGCACGTCGTAAAAGGTTCTTCCAGAAAGAAAGCTGTTCTTGTCCATAACTTATACCTCAAGTTATTTACGTCTTTCCATGCATTGTTCGTACAATGCATCGTAGTCTACTTCTTCAGAGCCTTGCTCTGTTAACTCGGCAACGCGCTCATCGACTTCCTGATAGCAGTCCGTTTCTTGTTCAGCTGGAGCTTCACTTAGGTAGAGGCTTTGCTCATTGATGCATTCTTCAATCATCATTTTGGTTTCTTCTTCAGGTAAGCCGCTTTGAGCCATCTGATTGCAGTATGACTGGATCGACTCCATAGCAGAATTAGGTGTCGCCAAAGACTGACCTGAGTAGGCAGCTAATGTGAACGCAGGAAGAAGTAATAAAAGATTTCGGATTTTCATTGTTAGTCACCTTATGAGAGTGACTAAATTATGGGGAGGCTTCAGTCGTTAGAAAAACTAAATTTATTTGTCCTTTCTATAAAAAATTTTTTTAAATCTTTATTTCTTCTGGGATTTCTTCGACGGGTACTTCCAAAGAGCGAACTAATTCAAGAATGGAATCAATTTCTTTGTATCGTATGTTGTCTTTATGGTAACAGGCGTAAATCTGTCGAGTAATGACAGGGGCTTCTTCTACCTGAAACAATTCTTTCTCGATATGAGGTTCTACAAGCCGATAGGGAAGGTAGGCACTTCCGCCAAACTTAAGGATAAAATCGAGAGCAATTCTGGACAGTGTCGTATGTAGTACAGGTAACGCTGCATCCGGGAACAATTGAGCAATGCTCATTTGGAAGTTTAACCCCCAATCCACCGATACATAGTTTTTAGACATGGCTTGTTCCGGTGTTTGCGTTGGTTTGTCTGAAACCAGAATTAACTCAGCCGCCGAAATTTGTATTGAAGTGAGGTCACTGATCTTCGCTGGCTCGTAGACCAAGGCAAGATCTAACGTGCGCTCCATCAGGTTTCTGATGAGTGTCTCAGACCCATGTGCTTCGGCTCGTACAGCCAGTTCTGGGTAATTACTATGGATCGCATGTAAGGTGTCCTGCAGGACAAGATCCCAAAGACCACTGCTGCCCCCAATGGCGATCACCTGTTGTTGTTTTTTCTTGAGGGAGACATCTTGCTTGGCGCGTTCCCAGGCAATCAGGATTGTTTCGGCATGATTTACTAAACGCTCGCCTGTAGTCGTCAGTTGCAGGTTATTACGGAAGCGGGTGAATAACGGGGCACCGATGATGGTTTCGAGCTGTTTCACTCGTGCGCTTACGGCAGCTTGGGTTAGATACAGGTTTTCTGCAGCTTTACCAAAATGGCGGGTGTTTTTTACTTCAAGGAAGGTCCGTAAGAGTTCGATGTCCATCTGATGTTTGAGTCCGTAACTGCTTAATTGCATCAAAAAGAAAAGGATTTAAGGTCAGTGTAATTCCTTTTCTTTCAAAGTCATAGTCCGGACCTGAGGTCAAAATCAGATCTAAATAGATGTCTCTGTTCGATTCAATCGGGAGCGGTGAAATCGATAGCAATTTGCATAAGGATTCGGACAACAAGGCAAGACTGACAGTAAGATCCGTGATGCTCGGAGTTTGTGCTAATACGCATAGCTCTTCGGCCAATATATTCGGGCAGGGCGATTCCGACAGTGCAGCTAAAAGATCAGATTGAGGATGTGATGTCGCCTTCATGCAGTTAAGTGCATTAATAACGTGTCGGCGATCAACGTCGGCAAAGCTGTGATGGATTGGTGTTGTATACGAACTTTCACTTGTGTCCATTTGATCAGACCGTCATAAAATTTCTGCTCATTTTCCTCGCTTTTGAATCTTTTCCCTAGCCAATTCTGTTTGTGGTTTCAATAAAGAAATTTTGTCGATCATTACGCGAGTGGCTGAGTAAAGATCTATCTTTTTTATGGTGACCACAAAAAATATTCGTTTTACGGGTTTCTGCTTTAGTCACAGAATTGCGGCTCCTTAAAGGAGACTTATTAAGAGGTTCCCAGACTCTTAGAGGTATTCATATCCAACCAAAAACCGTAATTCATTTATCAGTGGTGACTTAAATGCGTGTAGCAATTCTATCTCGTGAACCAAATCTTTACTCAACTCGTCGCTTAAAAGAGGCTGGCGAAGAACGTGGTCACACGGTCGATATCATTGATACAACCCACTGTTATATGGACATTACCAGCAGTAAACCCACAGTCAGATACATGGGTAAACCGTTACCAGGCTACGATGCTGTTATTCCACGTATTGGCGCGTCTGTGACCTTTTACGGTACAGCGGTTGTGCGACAGTTTGAGATGATGGGAACTTACTGTGTCAATGAATCGGTGGCAATCAGTCGATCCAGAGATAAGTTGCGTTCTTTGCAGTTGCTATCTCGCAAAGGGATTGGCTTACCACGAACCGGATTTGCTAACTATCCTGACAAAGTAGATGACTTGTTAAAAAATGTTGGGGGTGCCCCTGTTGTGATCAAGTTATTGGAAGGCACGCAAGGTATCGGCGTGGTATTGGCTGATACACAGAAAGCCGCTGAAAGCATCATTGAAGCATTCATGGGACTAAAGGCTAACATTTTGGTACAGGAATACATCAAAGAAGCAGGCGGTGCTGATATTCGTTGCTTTGTAGTGGGTGACAAAGTTGTGGCTGCCATGAAACGTCAAGCGGCGCCGGGTGAGTTTAGATCAAATCTTCATCGTGGTGGTTCTGCCGAGTTGGTTCGTCTTTCACCAGCGGAACGTAAAACCGCCGTGGATGCCGCCAAGACAATGGGACTCTCATTGTGTGGTGTAGATATCCTGAGATCCAATAATGGGCCTGTGGTGATGGAAGTAAACTCATCTCCAGGGCTGGAAGGCATTGAGAAGGCGACCAGTAAAAATGTCGCCGGAATGATTTTTGAGTACATAGAGAAGAACGCTAAGCCAAATAAGACCCGAACCAAAGGTAAAGGATAAGCGTATGAGATCGAGTTTCGCGATTGGTGATGTAGAGGTTCTGCGGGGACAAACCAAGAAAATCGAGTTGCCTACTGTGTCTCTGTATACCGACACCAGTATGTCGATTCCGGTGTTTGTTAAACGCGGGAAACGTGACGGCCCAACCTTATTCGTCAGTGCGGCTGTGCACGGCGATGAGTTGAATGGTATTGAGATTATCAGTCGTTTGATCAACAGTCCATCGATAAAAACGATGAAGGGCACCTTGGTCGCTGTGCCGTTTGTGAATGGATATGGCGTCTTGAACCAGAGCCGCTATTTACCGGATCGCCGAGACCTCAATCGTTCGTTTCCGGGGTCGAAGAAAGGGTCTTTGGCTTCACGGATCAGCTACTTGTTTCTCAATGAAGTGGTGGCTAAATGTGATTACGGCATTGATTTGCATACAGGGGCGATTCATCGGACGAACTTACCTCAAATCCGAGCGAATCTGGATGATGACGTGACCCTTGAAATGGCCCGCGCTTTCGGCGTACCCGTCTTGGTTAATGCAAATAACCGGGATGGTTCACTTCGTCAGGCGGCTGAAGAGTTTGGTGTTAAGGTTCTGCTGTACGAAGCCGGGGAAGCCTTGCGATTCGATGAACTTTCCATTCGAGCAGGCTTGAAGGGCATCTTAAATGTGATGCGCCATTTGGGCATGGTGGCAAAATCCCGAAAAAAATCGGCCTCTGTTGAGCCCTTTGTGGCCCGACAAACCGGTTGGGTGAGGGCGACCGACAGTGGTTTCGTCCACCATCTGAAGAGTCTGGGCGATTATGTGGAGAAGGGCGATACTCTGGCGACCATTAAAGACCCGTTTGGCAGCGTGTTGGACTACGTCAAAGCCAACGCCAAAGGCATTGTGATCGGAAAGCAAAACATTCCTCTGGCTCAGGAGGGGGATGCCATGTACCACATTGCTTACTTTAGAAAGCCAGATGATGTCGTTGAAAACATTGAAATTATGCAAGGCGCGTTGATACCGGATTCATCGATCGACCACATTGTGGACTGATATTAAAGTTAGATTGAGCTTCGAGTTGAGCGCTGGTACGGAAAAACGCCTGCTTTGGCAGGCATAGATTTAAATTTTAAATACGGGAATTAGTAGAGAACATTGGAACACGCAGTAATGGAAACATTTTTATCTGACTGGTATCAGACCTATAAACTGAATATCTCACTGACACTGGTTATTTTTACTATCTATGGCACTTTTCGCTTTTTTGCAGGGCCTAAGATCAGAGAGCAAGCTGAGCAAGGACGTTTAAAGACCCACTCGGTATCAAAGGCGTTATCGGCGCTGAATATCATTTTAATGATCGGAGCCATTGCCAGTGCACTGGTGGTGTGGGGATTTGATTTTAAAGGGTTGCTGACGCTTTCTGCGAGTATTCTTGCTGTAACTGGCGTGGCCTTGTTTGCGGGCTGGTCGGTACTGAGTAATGTCACTGCATTTTTCTTGTTGTTGGCGCATACCTCTTACAAGCGAGGTAACTTCATTCGAATCATGGACGGTGATAACTACATTGAAGGCTATATCTCAGAGATTAACTTGTTTAACACCAAGCTAATCAGTGAGTCGAGAGAAGTTATGATTTACCCGAATAACTTGTTATTGGCTCGTCCTACGGTCGTAAACCCTCGTGACCGATGGATGCCGGTGGGTAAACTATTACCGACACCAAGACCTGAGAAACCTAATGAGGAATCGAAGGTAGAAGAAAAGGCGACAGCCTGAGCTCAGTAAGATCGAGAGTCCATTATTTTATAAGATGTCTTGGAGTCTCGATCTTATTTACGACGTTATTTGTTTGGCATTAACGGGTTACAGTTCTTAATCGTCACTTTGCCTTGAAGTAAATTACCTTTTGAATACTCGTTGAAATGGCAGGTGTTGGTTGCCGGCTCGTAGTTTTCAATCCATAGATTTTCGTCTTTCCACGTTGCCCCCATGTGGTATTGCCCCTGCGGTACGCTAATCGTCATAACGCCACCCCAGCGTTTCACAAATACTTGTTGGAAATGGAAAAAGTAGGCCGCCCAGCCAATCAAGAAAATTAAGGCGCCGGATGCAAGAGCGATTTTCCATTGCTTTAATTTTACGCCCAGTACAAACAGTGGAAGTATTGCCAGAACAATAACTACACCCCAGTAAAAATAGGTAATCATTTCATATCCTTATCAAATTAATTGATGCTCGATGAGCTATAGCAATTGTAATAGAAATTTTGAGTCACTGCTTTGATTAGCAGTAGAATGCTTTGCAATTGTTTACTGGTTGGAAGGTCATCATGAAACTGATTTTAAGTAGGAAAGGATTTGATAGCTCAGCAGGTGGGTGCCCAAATCCGATCTTTCCTGATGGTTCCATGCTGGCGTTACCCATTCCGGATTCGAAATCCAGGATTGCATATCGGGATTTAACTCATCAATTTAACGATGGCAGTTCTGTGTCTTACGCTGATTTGGTCGGCCAGTTAACGAAAGGCAAGATCAAACCCTCTTCGGGTGCTCACCTTGACCCAGATATGCTGACTTCTGCGTATGTCAGAGATCCTCAGTGGCGCCCCGTGCTAGGTCAGACGGGCGCAGCACAAGGGCATTTAGCAAAGCAATCGGTGGGTGCCGGTGATCTGTTTCTCTATTTTGGATTGTTTCGTGATGTTGAGTTGTACAAAGCAGGGCGTAAAAAACCGATCTGGCGATTTGTTCCAGGTTCCAAACCGAAACATCTGCTCTGGGGCTGGATGGAGGTTGGTGAGCGACTGACTATTGATGAAGAGGATTTTTCTGACTCTTGTTTTAGTGATCGTCACTGGCTCAAGTATCACCTCCATATGCACGGACAACCTGACCCCAACAATACACTGTATGTGTCTTCGGAAAATCTAAGTTTTGCTCCAGCGCTTAACGGTGCTGGCGTGTTTCGAGGAGTATCGGAAGCACTGGTGTTAACGCATCCTCAATCTCTCAAACCCAGTTTCTGGCAGTTGCCAGAGTGGTTTTATCCTCATCAGGCTCATCCGTCACATAAATACGATCAACGTGAACCTCTTTCTTATCATCATAAGCTTGATCGTTGGTTTGCTCCTTCCAATGGTTATTGCCAATTACAATCTGCAGCGAGAGGTCAGGAGTTTGTTCTCGATCTGGATCAATACCCGGAAGCGAAACCTTGGTTGGTCGAGTTAATTCAGCTGAATAGCTAAGTGTCTTCAACACAAAGCACTGTTGGCTTAATCTGAATCAATGTCTGATTCTCAATACTTGATATGGTGGCATGAGTTGAAATTGTAAGGATCAAATAGATGCCACAAGTCTCAGAAGCCGATATCAAAATAGGCATAGTAACCGTCAGTGATCGCGCCAGTGCAGGCGTTTATGAAGACATCTCAGGTCAGGCCATCATAGATACGATGAATGACTATCTTACGTCCGACTGGCAAGCGGTGTATCAGGTGATTCCTGATGAACAGGACGAAATTGAGCAAATGTTGATTTCTATGGCAGATGATCAAAATTGCTGTCTGATCGTTACTACTGGCGGTACTGGCCCTGCCAAACGCGATGTCACGCCAGAGGCCACCGAAGCGGTGTGTGATCGCATGATGCCTGGGTTTGGTGAACTGATGCGTGCAGAGTCATTGAAGTTTGTCCCCACCGCTATCTTATCCCGTCAAACCGCAGGTTTAAGAAAAGATACGTTGATCGTGAATTTGCCGGGAAAACCTAAGTCGATACGCGAATGCTTGGATGCGGTGTTTCCGGCCATTCCATACTGCATTGATTTAATGGAAGGGCCGTATATGGAGTGTGATGAAGCTGTTATAAAACCATTCCGCCCCAAGAAATAGCCGCTCTATTATCAGAATCAGCGCTTTAGAAATTTATAGAATGCGCTGATTTCTGAAAAGCCCAACGCATCTGAAATCTCTGCGTTGGGCGTGCCTTTGCTTGCCAGTTTTTGATGCATCTCTTTTCGTGCTTGATCTAGCAGTTCCGAGAATTGTGTGTCTTCGGATTTGAGCTTTCGAAACAGGGTGGAACGGCTCATGTTTAACTCCGCTAAGCATTCACTTAATTTAGAATACCTTGCTAAGTCTGATTGAAGTAACGCAACAAGCTTTTCGGAGAGCAACACGGGTGTAAGTGTTTGTTTGAGGAATTTAGCTTGCTGTCCTAGCAGTTCATTCAGGTAACTGTTGGCTGTGATGATTTTTGCTTGGAAAATATCCGCGTTAAAGACCATGGTATCGTGGTCATTGCTTCCCTGTACCGGACAATCAAAATAGTGTGAAAGCACTTTCAGAGTGGTTTCATCATTTGTGTGCAGTGTCATTTTCTTTGGGGCAATTTCTTGGCCAGTAAGAAACTTTGCCCAAGTGACAAGGGAACTGAAACTTCTAAGTACAGCAATGTACGGGTAAGCTTTGCTTGTATCAAAGCCGATGGATATTTGTTTCTCATCCCCATGTTGAACTATCTGCCAATGTTCAGATTGGTTCAGTAGCGCTTTGTGCTCAATAAAGGTAGCAAGCGCTTCTTCCAGTGTTGAGCAATGACGAAGCCAATTCGCCAAGATGCCTAATCGACCGGTTTCTGTGTGTTCACCAAGCCTCAATGCCATCGTGACTTTGGTTGCTTGGTCTTGCTTGTCCAGTTGTTGCCATAACCCGATGAAATACTTTTCAGGTAAATGCTGTTCCTGAATTGGCCCTTGATCTGTGCTTGTTTGATAAGTGAGTGTTTGAGAAACGAATGCTTGATAGCGTGTCAGGAGCTCCAGGGATATCAGCGCCAGTTCTTCTTTCTGGATTATTTCGCGTTGGACTAACGCATCGGCTAAATCCATCACAGCAATGGCAGAGACAGTCGACGTTGAAAGTGTCTGTACGTGAGTGGGTTTTTGAGGTTGAGACTGCACGGTTGAAACCATTTTCCAGATCTATGAAACAGGAGGACTCTGCAATCCATAGTGCAGGGGATACGCTTTAGATACAAGTCATGTCTGGAGATGAAAATGTCTAAGAATGAAAATCCTTTCAATACAACTGTTTCATTCAATGCAAAATCTTTGATCAGCTCAGAAGCGAAATTGAGGGGCATTATAAAAACTTACCCCAAGATGCTGGATAAACGCATTCTTACTGAATTGGACACTCATTGCCTGGAATTTATTGAATGTTCAAAGCTTTGTGTGTTGGCTGTTTCAGGTAAAGACAAGGGCTTTGGCGTGTTTAATGTCCGAACGTCTTTGGATATTTATTCTAATAAACGGCTCGAATTGAAATCGGGTTCAGATGCCGTATCTCTTAATGTTTCGGCTGAAACGCCATGCTTTGCCAGTCTGTATTTTCTTGCACCTGGTGTTGGTCACGCATTGCGAGTGAATGGCATGGTGAGTTTATTATCAGAAGAGGGTAATGCTAAGGTCACTTTTGTGTTTATGGTGGAACAGGCTTATGTCCATTGCGCACGAGCGGCAGCTCGGTCTCAATTGTGGTCACCTGTTGAATTAATCAAGCAATTTGAGTCGCAGGGTATTCGAAAAGAGTATTCATTGCATGATTTCCTGTCATTGACGTCTTATTCATTACTGAAAACTCATAGCTCAGATTGGCAAACTGAAATTTCGCCCAGAGGTGATCAAACAGGCTTTCTAAGCTTGATTGAAGATGACCTGTTGTTCCTTCCGGAACGCCCTGGAAATAAAGTCGCGGTCAGTCTCAGAAATATTCTACAGAATCCGTATGTCGAACTCTTATGTATGATTCCTGGACGTGAAGTGGTACTTCACCTGGCTGGTCAAGCTGACGTTACGGATGATCCAAGGCTTTGCTCAATGGCCGCCGTGGACGGTAAACAGCCTAAGTTAGGAATACTCATTCGGGTCAGTTCATACAAAGTCGTTCAGGAACATGCGCTGAGTGAAAGTAATCTGTGGAATGAATCAGAGTATGTGTTGAAAACTCAATTAACGCCGTTTCCGAAGGTGTTATCAGAACACATGAATGGAACCGGCTTATTGGGTAAAGCAACCAATCAGGTAGTTAAAGCCGTAGTGAACCACGACATGAAACACTTGTATTGATATTTCAGCTAACACTTACAAGGTTGAAGTCAATGAGATGAGGTATAAACGGCGAAATATGAGGTCAAGCTTTTAAAGTTTGACCTCAACAGAGACTTCGGCCCCTTCGATGGAGTCAATGTAGTCTTCGTTTTTCTCATCTTTTAACACTTTGCCGTCCAGGCTCACTCTTTTAGTTTTCTCTTTTTCAGTGAATAGATCAGGCAACACTTTATTCTCTGGTACATCAATTAACGTCTCGTTACCTGCATCCCAGTCCTCAGGAAGAGTCAGGTCGATGGTTCGTTTTGGGGCAACTGTTTTAGGCGACGCTGATGTATTGTCTTCAGGTGGTTGTAGCAGCGCTTCCTTCTCAATTACTTGTACATCACTTTCAGAAACTGGGGAGCCTACATTTGACTGACTTTTTGACGCTTGTGAATGATTCTGTGGGGTTTGCTCAGAAGTGGTGTGATTACTGTTATTCTTGTGACTACCATTATTCTTGTGCTGGTCGCATGCCGTTAACTGAAGGAAAAACGCAACAATAAGCGTAATGAATAGTGGCATTTTAAAAGCACGTTTTGACATTGATTGATCCTGAAATTTTATGTTTTTGAGCTATGAACGCTTGTTCTTGGCTTCAATCCACTGGGCCATGTATTGAGTACTCTTCATTGAGTGATGTCTCATCATAGCGCCAGTAAAGTTACTTAGACGGTAGTGATTTAGGTTTTGTTCCACATCGGCTAAGCGATGTAGAAATGCATGAATATGGCAGTTCTCATCAAATCGTTCCTTGATCATAGGTGCACACTGGTTTTGAAGTGTCACCCATTGCCCTTGATCCTGATAAAGGGATATCGCGCTTTCAGTAAAGGTATCCGCTATGTCTTGTACTAATACAGGAACATGATTCTGATACATGCCTTCAGCACCGATAGAGGTGGTTACAGCGGGCGTGCCACATTCCGCAGCATCGACTAATTTGCCTTTTAGTCCAGCACCAAATCGTAACGGTGCTAATAAAACTTTGGCCTTGGATACCACTTCAATAGCATCTTCCGCCCAACCTTTCACTAGAAAGCCTTGTTTCTCGTTATGTAACTGCGTGGCTTTCTTGGGAGGATAAGCACCGTACACATGAAGCTCTGCCTCGGGGAGTTTTTTACGAATGTTAGGCCAAATGCTTTCTTTTAGATAACGGACAGCATCCCAATTGGGCTCGTGGCGAAAATTACCGATAGATATAAAGTGCTGGCGTGCTTCAAAACTCAGCCATTGAGTTTGCTCAGGTGACGGGCGGAAGAACGGAATGTAATGAAGGATTTCTGATGGAACATTAAACCGCTCAACCAGTAATGTCATTTCGGCTTCTGAAATCATCAAGCTCAGATCGCAACGAAGAATCGAGGCAATTTCGCGCTTGGCCAAATCCGAATACAGCAACTCATTGCTAATATTCAGCGTTTCTTGAATCGAAGCGCCGTCTTTGTAAGCTTGATGTCGAGCATGACGAAGGCAATGCAGGTCTTCGGTATCAAGAATTCGTAGGGCATCCGGGCAATGCTTTTCTACTCGCCAGCCAAACTGTTCTTCCATCATAAAACGGTCAAACATCACGGCAGCAGGCTTCAACTCCAACAAAAACTCATCGAAGGTTGAACTGTTTAGCTCGATGCTCGAACTGGTGATGCCATAGCTGGATAGATCTTCCGCATGAGGACTAAGCTCCGCAGGGGAGGCGTAGTGAATCTGGTATCCAGCCTGCTGAAAGCCATTCAACAATTGCATCATACGACTGCCAGCCGCAGAGGATTTGGGTTCCGGCCAAACATAGCCTATGACGAGTAGTGTTTTCATGGCGGCGATTATAGGGTTGTTAGTCGGGTTATAGGTAATGGAGTACTTAATGAACTTTCAGATTGTTCTTAGTAAGTGCGGTTGGCTAATAAGGGTGCTCACAAAATTTGAATAGCTCAAAGACCATATTGTAAACCTATTTGGTTGTTATCTTACACAGGCTTCTATTGCTGTTCTGCAATCAGTAGGCTTATTGATTTCTTTATCGACTCTAACCTTAGTTTGAGTAAAACTGGTTCCTTGGGCAATATTGGAATCTGTTTTTGAGTAAAAGAGTATAAGTCCATGCCTATCGTATACAGTTTTATGTGTGATTTGGGTCAGTCCTAAGCCTCTGTGCTGTTTTGTCCATGTTCCTTCTGAAAATGATGTGTTGCTGTATTTACCAATCCTTCTACCAGTTTTACAGCGTCCTATGAAATAAATGTCGCAATCTGGATCTCTCGCATTTAGCTTATAAGCCTCATTTTTATAGCTGTAGTATTCTCGACCTTCTTTAATCATGTATTTGGTATTGGAATCAAGTTTTCCATCATGATATTTGAGGAAGTGATATTCATCATTTTGAGTGGAGGTGAACACATACTCTGTAGTGTAAGTTTCACCTGAAAAGTCTGTGTTAAGATACTTTACTTTGTAACCTACAGGTATAGGTTTCCATTGGTTTGCATTTACATGTTTTGGATAAAGTATATTGCCTGTGTTCTTGTTAACAATAGAGCCTATATTGATTGACTCCTTTGAAATGGTTGTACAGCCATAAAGAAATAGAATTAAAAGTGTTAACAGTAATTGAAATAGTTTCATTGATTCTATGAGGTTGTTTTGTTCAGGAGGCCAAATATTATCAGGAATTGAAGATCTAGCCTAAGAAAATTGCTAATAGTATCTTTTACAATCATTAACAACCGTAAGGTATCAATTGATATCTGTTTAACATGGACTTTTTAGTCTTCAGTTTTAATAAAGTCCGACGCCTTCATCCGATGATAGCTGGTCTTTTGATAGGGAATCTCCACCGGGTTTGGATCAACAATCTCAATAGGAATACCTTGGGTAATGGCAATTTCCAAAGCCATTTGTGTGATGTTGACGCTGAATGAGGTGCCCATAAAAACCATTCGATCTGCTTCGAGCATTCGCTGTTGTGCTTCAGAAATACGATACAGCTCCGTGTAATACTCATCGAATAACAGTACGTAAGGCTTAAGGGATTTATTGATTTCCGGCTGTTGATGGCCTTTATCAATGTTAAACAACTCTAACAAAGAGTGTTCTAAGTCGCTTTCATCAACGTTATCCCAAGGGGTGGTATGAGTATCTACATCATCACCTTGTTGGTGGAACAAGGTCATTTGATCTAAACGACCATGAATGGCGATGTAGTCCTGGTTACCTGCTTTGCCATCCAGCCCGTCAATGTTCTGGGTGATCAGGTTTTTGTCCGCTAACCAATAATGAACGTCATTCGGGTCGTGATGCCGATAGGTTGCAAAACGGTGGTAATACCAGGAAAGAAACTCCACCGGGTTATGGGTATACATCTGGCGGGTTGCCATTTCCATAGGCGTGTAGTTGCGGCTTCCTATGGTCCAGAATCCGTCTTCTCCGCGAAAAGTTGGAATGCCACTTTCTGCGCTGACACCTGCGCCTGTGATGTAGAGGGTGTTCATTGATCTATAAAACCTTGCTTCATGATTTCTAGTGCTTGTGGTGTTAAGTGTAGTGGTAATCACGGGGGAATAGAAAGAGAAGGGCGGTGGTATGTGGTCAATCGGCGACAGACTTTTCTGTCGCCGAAACAAACATAGAAGTCTTATGGGGTCATTAACCCAGGCCAAGTACCATTGCTGGTGGTTTTTGGATAACCAGCATCGGCGTGATCATCACTGATGCTATACCGAATATACCGCTGACCCGTGAGGAAGATATAGGCACGGTTTGAGTTCCATTGAACAGCTGCTGTGATGTCGGTTGCATAAGCGCCCAATCCAGGCCATGTATTGTCATTAACCGCTTTCGGGTAACCGCTGTCCGCTTTATCGTCGCCTAAGTCATAGCGGATGTAGTCGCCATTTTTCAGGAAGAAGTAGACCTTATCTCCTGTCCATCGAAGTGTGGCTGCAATGTCCGTAGCGTAGTTGCCCAGTCCTGGCCAGGTGTTATCGTTGATTGGCTTCGGATAGCCGCTATCCGCTTTGTCGAGCGTATTGTTGTAGCGAATATAGGTTCCGTCTTTAAGAAAGAAGTAGCTGGTGCTGCTGGATGACTTGAAACTGGCAACCACTTTATCGGCATGGTCGCCTAGACCCGGCCAGGTATCGTTGTTTGTTACTTTCGGGTAGCCACTGTCAGCCTTGTCGAGGACTTTTGCATAACGCACGTATTTCTCATCGTTACGGAAGAAGTAGGCTCGGAAATCACTCCAATCTAATCCTGCTGTAATGTCTAACGCTACTTTACGGTAGCTCACAGGGGTGTTGTTTAGTACTAAGGTGTAGTCTAAAACGCCTGTATTGTTTGTTGCGTCATCCCAACCTTGAATTGCAGCCGGTACTGAGTCTACAAGACTCTCGTTACGATAAATATTAATGGTGCCTGCTTCTTCACTGTACCAGCTTAGGTCGTTGCCATTGATGCCATTGGCTAGCTTTCTCACACCCAGTTCATCGATCAGCGGAATACCATCCAGCTTCCAGTGGGTTTCTAGTGGTACACCCATGTGACGCAATAAGGTTGGAGTGATGGAGGTTTGAGCCGCATAACCATAAAGCCCGCCAAAGTCAGAATTCGCAACGTTACCGACTGGTTGGGTGAATTCTTTATTCATGAGTTTATTACTTGCGATAAAAATGGTTTTTTCTTGAGTAGTTTGATCCCCGTGACCATAACCTAATAAATCGCGGCCATGATCGGTTGTAACCATCACCAACCAATCGTCACCAGTCGATTCTTCCAATGCTTCAACTGCATCTAATAATTGACCAAGCTGTTGGTCTACGGTGATGATGCTGTTGTCGTATTGGCTTCCGAAACCCGAAGAATGGCCATAATGGTCTGGATCATCAAGGTGTACAAAGGTGAAATCACCTCCCGACTGCATGAACTGAATGGCTTCTGATACAACGGTTGGGTCGTCCTGACCGCTCTTGACCACATCAATCTGCGCGACGTCGTTGGTAAAGAACTGGGTATTAATTGGAGACCAATGGGCAATACTGGCTACTTTCAGGGTCGAATCGTGAGCTTCCAAACGTTTAAAGATGCTTGGAAATTCAGGGTTTGCCAAACCTGAATCATTGGATGTTACTCCGTGTTTGTTTACCCAAACGCCAGTAAGAATTGTTGCCCAGCCAGGGCCACTGTAGGTTGCCTGTTCGTTACTGTCACCTGCAACGCCACCTGTATAGGCTTGAGTAATGGTTAGACGATCGAAGTTCGGGGTATTGAGTGCTTGAACGCGTTCGAACTGGGTTCCGTCAATCCCGACTAACAGTGCCTTCTGTTCTGCCTGTGCAATTCCTGCATAAGACCCCACCAGAAAGGGGAGAAGTATTTTAGCTAAGTGCGTGTGTTTCATTCCTTCTTATCCTTATCGAATTTTTATAGGTTTATACCAATATTTAAATACATTAACTGGTACATACCAATTTTTCGCATCAGACTGTGACGAAGGAATGACGAAACGATGAAGCTTGGTTTGTACATTTATTAATCTGTCGTAATTAACCATTCCAAAGCTAATCGGAAAAGTAAATACCCTGCAATTAGGATCAAAGCACTTCCCATTGCTTGATTAAATCGATGAATCTTACTCGGTTCGTTGAGTACGCTTTGAAGTTTCTCGCCCAAAAACGCCCAGCAAGCGATGGATAGATAGCAGATCACAAAGTAGATGGATGAGAAAACGGTCAATGTGTCTGTATTCTCGACCTGAAATGCAGACATACCTGCAATGCTTGCGATCCAGGCTTTGGGGTTGAGCCACTGCAATAAGGCACCTTCCAGAAAAGTCGCAGAGTTTTTAGGATCATGGTTGTGTGTGACTTCTGACGTTTTAACGATTTGCCATCCTATGTAGCCAACAAAGAGCGCACCAATGATTCCTGTCAGTTTCATAACGTTAGGCATTAGCTCCGATATGAAGGATACACTCAGGCCAGTCAGGAAGAAGAGGGAAATAAACCCAATGGTCGCGCCGGATACATAGCTAAAACTACGTCCAAAACCATAATTAAGTCCGTTAGTCATTGCTAAAAGGTTTACAGGGCCAGGTGATATTGACATTGAAAGTGAGTAGAGCGCCATAGCTAGCCAAACGGTCATCTTAATTATCCTGATTAAGTCGAATTGTTCTTTGAATAGGCCTTGTAGGCCCCCAAGAATGGTTAAGTCTAATTTCTTGTTGGAGGTTTGATTAGATGCTTTAATTCGATTTTATTATTCGAACAAATAAAGCAATGATTGATGATCTAAAAGCACTGGCTATTTTTGCGGAAACGGCAACAAGAGGTTCGTTTAAAGCGGCAGCAACGCACTACGATTTGTCGCCATCGGTGGTCAGCCACCATGTATCTTCGTTGGAACGAAAGTTAGGTGTTGCGTTACTGTTTCGAACCACTCGATCTCTTCGACTAACCGATCAAGGCAAGGTACTTTATCAGTACGCGCAAGAGATGCTCAGTACGGCCGAAGCCGGATTTAACTTGCTCATGGAGCAGGGCGAGTTAATAGGGAATGTATCAGTCTCAATACCTTTGCTGCTGTCGCGATCATCTATCGTTAGTAAGCTTGCAGACTTTTCGAGACAACATCCTAAAGTACAGCTTGATCTTCAGGCTACCGACGGGCGGGTGGATCTGTTGAAAGATAATGTGGATGTGGCAATTCGACTGGGTGATCTTCCTGATAGCAGTTTGAAAGCCAAACCACTGGGTGAGATTCAACGTAAGCTGGTGTGTACAAGGGGCCTGTTCGACCAATTTGGGCCTCTGAATTCTTTAGAGCAGCTAAAGTCACTTCCCTGGATTGGCTTAAAAATGCTTAAAAACTCCAGAGTGTTAAGTAATGGTGAACAGAAAATTGCGATACATTATGACCCTCAGATTCAGGTAAATACGGTGGATCTATTAACGGAGATGTGTCTCAATGGCTTGGGTATCGCTACACCTCCGGATTTCTTGGTGACGTCTAGAATTGAGAGTGGTGACTTGGTGGAACTCTTTCCTGACTGGCAGGTGGAACCGATCAAGGTCACAGCTGTTTGGCCGTACAGTGACGTTGGAAATCCAACAGTAAGAGCGCTCATTGATTTCATTTCTCAAGACGAACTCATATAGATATATTGTTTTAATCCTTCACAAAAAATAAGAAAAGCCAACAGATAGGGAATGTTATGGATAAGGCTCAGAAACTTCAAATTAAGCAAATTATTCCTGAATACGACACCATTGTATGTAACATCATTCAACAAGTCGGCCGTGAATTTGGTGCTGTGGGTGAAGGCTTTGGACCTTCTGACGATGAAGTAAAAGCCATGAGCCAACATTATCGTCCCGAGAACCGAAGCGCTTATTTTGTTGCAGAAGTAAATGGGCAAATTGTTGGCGGCAGTGGCATTGCAGCTTTCTCAACTCGTGACGATCAGAAGGATATCTGTGAGCTCAAGAAGTTATTTATTTTGCCAGAAGGTCGCGGGCTTGGATTAGGAAGAAAACTTACGGAACAATGTCTGGAATTCGCCAAAGTACAAGGCTATCAGCAATGTTATCTCGACACTTTAAGCAATATGACAGCAGCAATTACTTTGTATGAAAAGATGGGGTTTGAGCATTTATCACAACCGCTGGACGGAACCATCCATGGCGGCTGTGATGTGTGGATGATGAGGGGACTGTAGACTTTACTGTTCTAAATAGAAAGCCTCATAAATTAATTCATTGCTTGATGTAAAAACTAACCATCCGGAAGGATCATTAACAGAGTTAGGGTTAACTAAATAGATACTTTTTCCATAATATTGACCCTCTCTGTCACAGTTACTGTAACGTAATCGGATGGATTGAACATTGACGTTTGGACTTATATATTCAATTTCTCCATTTACAATACAACCAGTATTATCGCTACCTGAAATTTCACCGTCAGTTTTGATTTGAATCGTCTCGGTGACAGACACACTTTGCTCCCAGAACCCTTCTAGTTCATCTATAGATACTTCTGTATCAGAGAACTCGTGATAAGTGAGTTCAAAGTTGTATATGACGGTTCCTTCTTCACTAATGGTTCCTTTTAGGCTTCTCTTTTCACTGATTGTACCTGCTACAGAATACTTAGAAGTTGGGGTGCAAGTGAAACGAGATCCATCAATTTTTAATGGGCACTGAAGCATGAGTGGTGCATCTGGAATATAAAGTAGAGCATGTGAACGCTCGTCAATTAGGGTTATTAATTGAAAGTTTGCTCCTTGTTCCGAGTTATCCCAAACCCCTGCAGCGCTTTTATTGCTTGGACCACCATTACTTGGAGTAGAGCCTCCACCGCCTCCACCGCCTCCACCGCAAGCGGTTAATAGTGAAAATAATACTGAAAGTACAACTATTCTTAACATTGTTATCTCAATCCTTTGTTTTGTAATAATTAGTTTGTTCGGCGGCGCGAGTATTCCGATTATTGAGTGATTTGTCCATAGCGAGGGAAGGAAATAAGTATTTTGGTTTAATGTCGATGCATAGAGTTTGCTATGGAGCAAGGCTGTCAGTAATGCTATCTGGAAAACCCAGAGTTATATGGGGGAGGAAGTTGTTTTGTATGAAAAAAGAGGGAGCATTCATCACAACCGCTGGATCGAACAATCCTTGGCGGCTGTGATGTGCGGATGATTAAGGTTCTTCTGGAGTTTGTTTAGTGAGTATGGAGTTTAGATACCAGTCACCACTTGAGGCGAGCAATTTCCAACGCAACGGTGCTGGTTCATCAGTATCGGTATCGGTGTTAGGAACAATAGTACCCTTACCATAGAACGTACCTGCCAAATCACAGTTTGAATTTGTAAATTTAACAGATTGAACATTAACATTTGGGCTTATGTATTCGATTGAACCGTTAATAACACAGCCCTGGGTGTCCGAGCCCGTAAAATCACCATCTTCGTCAATGGTTATTGTTTGTGTATAGCCATCTGATTCTTTTTGCCAGGACGCTACAAAACTTTCAAGGCGTACATTATTGTCAGACTCATCGAGGTAATCGAGCTGAAACTCGTAGATTACATTATTCCCGTTACTGATGGCTCCTGTAAGTTTCTCTTCTTCGTCAATAACGCCTGATATTTCATAATTCGTGGCAGGTATGCATGTAAAGCGGTCTCGGTCGATCAATAACGGGCACTGAAACATAACTTCGTCGAGTATATAGAATACAGCATGTGACTGTTCATCAATCAAAGCTAGTAATTGGTAATCCGGTTCTTGACTTGAATTGTCCCATACCCCAGCAGCGTTGTAGTTTCTTGCAGAGGCTAACTTGATTTCGCTAGAGCCACCGTCATCACCACTCCCACAAGCACTTAGAAGTGAAAAGAGTAATAAAAGTGCAGCAATTCTTAACATCGCAATTTCAATCCTTTGTTTTTTATTATTAGTGTTAGGCGTGCCGAGTATTAATGCTAATCATCAGTTTGTCCATAGGGAAAGGGCGAAAATGTGTACTCCGTTTGATTGCAGAATCTAGGCGTGCTTTTGAGTTAAGGCATGGAGGTTGTATTTATTTAAAGGCTTATTTTAGAGCAATATGACGGCTGCAATCGCTTTGTATGAAAAGATGGGCTTTGAGCATTTATCACAACCGCCGGACGGAACCATCCTTGGCGGCTGTGATGTATGGATGATGAGGGGACTTTAATTCCTAGAGTATACGTTTATTTCTTATACTCACCACGACGTGAAGCATCAAGGAATTGCTGATATCGGCCATCGGCCTTGATTTTTGCCAGACCACGGTTGAACGCCTCCATAAGTTGTTCAGCGTTTGGTATTTTCTTGGAGAAAATTACAGAGTATTTTCTGGATTTAAGTGTTTTGGGGTGAGCGGTAATTTTGTCAGATAGCCCGAGCTTGGAAACAGTCTCGTGGCCCACTTCGGTATCCTCAAGCACAATATCCAATCGACCTGCGGCGAGCTTTTTGTAGTTGTTGACGTCTTTACCAATGCGCTCGACTTTAACTACACCTTGTTTTTCCAACTCTTCAATGCCATAAGCATAGCCAATCACTCCGCCGATTTTATATTTGGCGAGGTCTTCCGGCTTTGACCAGTCGATGCCCTTACCAGTTTGGTAGAAAAGAGATGTCCCTAAATCTGCTACAGGCTCAGAGTAATAAAAGTCTTTGGCACGGTCTTCGTTGTATCCCCAGATTAAAGATCCCTCATACTTGCCATCTTTGGCATCTTCAAAACCACGCTTCCATGGAAGAAACACGTATTTGACTGTAATGCCTTCTTCTTTGAATGCTTCGGAAACAATGTGGGACATATAACCGGCATGCTTTAGGTCTTCGGATAAATAGGGTGCCCATTCGCCATTTGCGAGCGTAATCTCCTGACTTTGAGCTACCACACTTGAAAACACTAATCCTGCTAATGCCAAACTGCGTAACATACTACCTTCCTCTTAGAATATGGTTGTCTATAAGTTGTAGTCAAAAAACAGGAAATTGAACAGTAAGTTTGGTTTCAGGCTTCAAACAAATTCATTACAAACAAAGGCTCATGTAGGATAATGTTTGATTGATGTTTTAACTGCTCGATACCTCCAAGGAAGATTTTTGTTTACCGTCTACCACTCTAATGATGTTCATGTCCTAAAAACGTTGGTGGTTGAGCTGATGGCTCGACAGCCTTTGTCTGGCGCGTTTGATAAAGAGACGATTCTGGTCCAAAGCCCTGGTATGTCTCAGTGGTTGAAACTGCAAATTGCTGAACACTTTGGTATTGCCGCGAATATTGATTTCCCGCTACCAGCGACTTTTGTGTGGAACATCTTTAAAGAGGTTCTGGATGATGTGCCGAAACGAAGTGCTTTCAGTAAGGAACAAATGACTTGGCGTCTTCTGGAAATTATCCCTGAATTTCTTACCGATCCGGCCTTTGATGCACTGGCCAGTTACCTTAAGAATGATGACCGACAGGTAAAGTTGTATCAGCTGTCTGCACGTATCGCTGATATCTTCGACCAATACCTGATGTATCGTCCTCAGTGGATTAATCAATGGGAAACAGGACAACTTGTTGATGAGTTGAAAAGAGAAGATCTCTGGCAAGCGACACTCTGGCAGGCTCTGTCTGAGCATACATTGGCCTCTGGTGCATCCGAATACCACCGTGCCAATCTCTATGACGGCTGTATTGCTAAGTTGGCTTCAGGTGTATGTCCTTCGTCGATTAAACAACTTAAGCGCATTTTTATTTTTGGAATTTCCGCGTTACCACCTAGATACCTCCAAGTGCTGGAAGCTTTAGGACAGCACATCGATGTTCACTTCATGTTGTTTAATCCGTGTCAGTTTTATTGGGGGGATATCCTTGATCAAAAATATCTGGCCCGTATTGCACTTAAACAACGTCGGGATTTTTATTCCGGTGAGCAAAAAGCGACCCTCAAAGCGAGTGCTGAGTCATACGGTGAAGGCGCTGTAGGAAATTCGTTATTGGCTTCCTGGGGAAAGGTTGGTCGTGATATGCAGCGCTTGTTATCGGATCAATCGGCATCAGAGGTAGAAGCTTTCGTTCCGCCTGGGCAGGATTCTCTTTTATCCCTCATTAAGAACGACATGTTGTTGCTTAATGATGCGTATGCAGATAGCAAAAATGGACATAAGCGTCATGTTCGGGCTGACGATGATTCGATTTCATTGAACGTTTGTCATAGCGCTATGCGAGAGGTGGAAGCGTTACACGATTATCTTTTGGATGTGTTTTCTAACGACCCGGATATCCAACCTCGTGATGTGGTTGTGATGGTGTCGGACATTGATGCTTACAGCCCCTACATTCATGCAGTATTTTCTTCACAACCTGATTCACAGCGAATTCCGTTTTCTATTTCAGATTTAAGCTCCAACCATTATCACTCAATTATTCAGGCGTATATCTGGTTGTTAGGTGTTCATCAACACCGATTCTCCAGTACCGAGTTACTGGCGTTTATCCAGGTGCCTGCGGTGATGAAAAAGTTTGGTATAAAAGAAGAGGATCTGGATTTAATTGCTCATTGGATTCAGGATGCGGGAATTCGTTGGGGTTTAGATGAAGAAACTGCTCGTTCCTTCGACTTGCCGGAAATGGTTCAAAATACTTGGTTGTTTGGTCTTGAACGTATGCTTTCCGGTTATGCATTGTCTGAAACTCTAGGTGTGGTGGATGAAGTACTGCCATATGACCAGATTCAGGGGTTAAATGCCGAATTAGCCGGTAAGTTGGCGTATTTGATTCAACAGTTGATTCAGCTTCGGCAGCAACTGATGACGTGCCAGCAGAATGAACCCGATTTGGACGATGATGCTCATACTGAGCAAAATCTTCTCATCACCAAACTGTCTGTTCCTAAATGGAAGGAATTATTAGAACGTATTCGGATAGGCTTCTTTAAAGCGAGTGATGAGGCCGATCAACGACAGCTTCAACAAATTGCTGACGCCATAGGCAATTGGTATAGCCAGCTTGAAGAAACCGGCCTGTTAGCTGCTAATGAATCGTCAGAGGAGGGGCTTGCTCTTACTTCTGAAGTGATTCTGGAAGTGATGTCCGAGAAGTTGATCCAAGAGCGCATCAGCCAACGTTTCTTGGCTGGGCAGTTAAACTTCTGTACCTTGATGCCAATGCGTTCTGTGCCGTTTAAGGTGGTCTGTTTGTTGGGCATGGATGGTAACGCCTATCCTAGGCAGCAGCCACCACTTGGCTTTGACCTTATGCATGGCCGATTTGAATACGGTGATCGGTCAAGGCGTGATGACGACCGCTATTTATTCCTTGAGGCGGTGCTCTCAGCGGAGAAATATCTCTACCTTAGTTATACAGGCCGTTCCATACGTGATAATTCAGAACGAATTCCGTCCATTTTGATTTCTGAGTTGATGGACTATTGTACCGAAGGGTTTTATCTCGAAGGTACAGAGGAATCTAATGAAGAGGCGCAGGCAGAGGCACTGCTCTCGTATTTAACGACAGAGCATTCCCTTACTCCATACAGTACAAAAGCCTTCCATGAGCTGCCTCGGCATAGTTACGCCTCTCAATGGTACGAAATTGCAAAACTAGGGGCCTCTGACGATACCAATGTAGAAACAGACCGCTTCTTGTCGGAAGCCTTGGCAACCTTTGATTTTGCAGGTGTTTTAGATCTTCAAGAGCTGATTCAATTCTGGGCATCCCCAATACGTTACTTCTTCCATAAGCGTTTAAAGGTGCATTTGTTAGGCTCGGGAGATGTGATAGAAGAGGATGAACGCTTTACCTTAGATGGGCTTCAAAAGTATCAGCTCAAGCAGCAATTGGCAGATTGGGCCCTTGAACAGCAGGACTTGGATTCGCAAAATATCGAGACGGTGCTGGATCATTTCCAAGCCAAAGGCACTTTACCCGCACAAGGGTTTGGTGAATTGGAACTCATGGAAAGCTATCAGTTGGTCATCCAGTTAACCTCCTATCTAGGAAGCTTGCCTGTCATTGATAAAGACCAGGCGGTGGAGATCGATTTAGCGGTGGAGCTTGATTCTAAAATCATTCATCTTGAAGCCTGGCTACCAAACTTTACGGGCCAATCTTTCATCCATTACCGAGTTGGTCAATTGCGAGGAAAGGATGTCTTTTCATTATGGATCAATCATTTAGCTTCATGTTCTGAAGGCGTTTCTATGCCGTCGAGCTATGTCGGTGTGAATGCCAAAAAGAAAGAAATTGAGCACTTAGGCTTTTTGCCGCTTGAGAAGTGTGAGGCTAAACATTTGCTTGATGAATTAACTTCCTGTTGGTGGCAAGGAATGCATTCTCCGTTGTTGTTCAATATCGATTGGGCTCAAAGTTACCTGAGCGAACTTGAGAAACCTAAGTCCGACGAACAATCCGCCAAGCGGGTTCTGGAAGACGTCGTACTGGCCAGTTTTGAAGAAGATGAATATTTGAGTCGATGTTGGCCGGAGCCATCAGATCAGCAAGTGGACGAACTCATTGAATTGATCGAGCGAATTTATCTGCCTATGTCAAACAGACTGGTTTCATTCTTTGAACCTCAGGATGGAGGTGAGAAGTAGTGGCTAAGTCTTTGAACCCTATAAGCTTTCCATTGTATGGCGAGCGATTGATTGAAGCCTCAGCCGGTACAGGTAAGACGTATACTATCACTGGCTTGTATCTGAGGCTTTTGCTTGGGCATGGTATACGCCTGGAACAGAGTGCAAACTCGCTACAAGACTTTGAACAAAATAGCGAATCGGAACAGACCGCATTTCCGAGAAAACTGCTTGTTGATGAAATCCTGGTGGTGACCTTTACCGAAGCTGCGACTCAAGAGTTAAAGGATCGTATTCGAGTTCGAATTAAAGAGGCAAGAAAAGCCTTTGAAGCTTATCTTGAGCAACAGGCTTTACCGAGTGATCCTGCATTAAAAGAACTTGTAGAGGGGATCTCCGATACCAGAGATGCCATCGAAACGTTACGTTACGCCGAGCGTCAGATGGATGAAGCGGCGATCTTTACCATTCATGGTTTTTGTATGCGGATGTTGCAGCAACATGCCTTTGAATCCGGCAGTTTGTTCAACGCTAAAATGTGTGAAGATGACCGCGAATTGAAATTTCAGGCGGTGAAAGACTTTTGGCGCCAGCAGTTTTATCCATTACCAACGGCCTTGGTTCAGGTAGTACTTGAGTGCTGGGCTTCTCCCGAAGCGCTTTTAAGTGAAACCGGGTATTTGCTGTCTGATACTTCACTGAATTTCTATAACGATTACTCCATCGAAGATATAGAATCGGCCCATGCTTCTTATGTTGCTGCCATTGATGAGTTCAAAGCCAAACTTAGATCAGGCATTGCAGATTTACATTCAGCCATCATATCTGACGTTCAGAACAAGCAATTGGATGGTCGTTCATTTTCAAAGAACAATGTAGCAAAGTGGGCAACGGCGGTTGAGCGTTGGGCGACACAAGAAACCAAAGGCTATGTGTTCCCTAAAGAGTTAGAACATTTTGGTCAGGCTAAATTAGAGAGCAAAGCGAAAGGCGAGCTAACGGTTGACTGGTCTCTGGCAGAAACGATTCAGAATTTTGTGGATCAACCTCCTGAGCTAAAGCCGGCTCTTAAACAGCATGCCATTAAGATTTGCCGCACGATTTATAAGAAACATAAGTCGCAGCTCGGTTTGCTCACTTTTGATGATCAGATAAGTACCATGGCAAATGCACTTGCGGATGGTAAGTCTGGTGCAGCCTTTGCTCAGAAATTACGAACTCAGTATCCCGTTGCAATGGTGGATGAATTTCAGGATACCGATCAAAGCCAATATCAGATTTTTTCTCATATCTATGGTCGCGAAAATCAGCAAAGTAACGATCATCAAAGAGAGACAAGTACAGATAAGCAAGAAGCTTATACCGGGTTGTTCATGATTGGTGATCCTAAACAGGCCATCTATGCCTTTCGTGGAGGGGATATTTTCACCTACATGAAGGCGCGTAAGAAGGTGATAGATCAGTACACCTTGGGCATCAACTGGCGATCGTCTGCATCGATGGTAACAGCTGTTAATCAGCTGTTTTCTTCTGCTGCGTCTCCATTCATGTATGACCAGGACATTCCCTTTGATGCGGTGGACCCAAGTCCAAAAGCACACAGCATGACCTGGACCATTGCAGGGGAACCTCAATCAGCACTTCGTTTATGGCAGCCGGATACCAGCGAGCTCATTGCTAAAGATTCGGATTATCTTCAGCTGATGACTGAAGCAACTGCAAATGAGGTGGCCAGATTATTAACCTTGTCTGATCAAGGGCATTTGCAACTCATATCATCCAAAAGTACATCATCACTAGAGCCTTCGAAAATCGCGATTTTGGTTCGAAATTTTGGACAAGCACAGCGAATCAGAAGCGCATTAGCCGAGCGGGGGATTGCCAGTGTCTATTCCTCGGATCGTAGCAGTGTCTTTGAGCAGTTAGAGGCAAAAGTACTGTTACGTGTGTTGAAAGCGGCGTTGATGCCTGAAAGTGAAAGCTTGGTGAAGGCGGCCATTGGCAGCGACTTATTCGGCTGGAATCTTGGTCAGCTGAATCGTCTCAATGAAGATGAACTGGCCTGGGAACAGATGGTGTTGCACTTTCGCCGTTTCCATAAAACCTGGTCAACTCAAGGTGTGTTACCGGCATTTCATGCGTTGATGGCTGAACTGGAAATTGCTGTTTACCTTCGCAAACAGGTTAATGGTGAGCGTCGTTTAACGGATTTACTGCATTTATGCGAGCTTCTTCAGAATCAGAGCCGTTCCGTTGAAAGTCAGTATGCTTTGGTGACCTGGCTGGAAGAACGCATTCAGCAACCGAATCAAAACGCTCAGGAACAACAACTTCGTTTGGAATCGGAAGCCAATCTGGTCAAAGTCGTCACCTATCATAAATCCAAAGGCTTGGAGTATGACGTGGTCTTTGCTCCTTACGTCAGTTACTTCTGGCCGAATCGTCACAACGGTGTGTCAGTGACTCATGACAAAGACGGCAATTCGGTGGTGGATGTCACGGAACAACGCCAGGCAGAAGCGGCTCAGGAACGCATCGCTGAGGATGTTCGGCTGCTGTATGTGACGCTGACCCGTTCAGTGTATGCCTGTTATCTTGGCTTGCCTGGTTTAATGCCAGGTACTAAGACGAAACCTGATCCGAAAGTCTGTCCGAAATACATGTCTGATACCGGGTTAGGGTGGTTAATCGGACAAGGTAAGGCGGTTAGCCCGGATGATCTTGATGCTTCTATCCAGCGATGGTTAGAAGCAAACAATCAACTGACAGAAACGCCGGTTGTGAGTTTGTCTCAACCGAATATAGATTACTGTGATTACGTGGCACCAAAACAAACCTTGCCTGAGCTGCATTTGCAGAAATTTTCAGGACAATTGGATTACAACTGGTGGGTAACCAGCTATTCCCGATTGGTGTCTGAATCTCATAGTGCTCGTGAATTACCGGTTCAGGGGGGGGCTGATGACCATAGACAGGAGCAATCTTCCGGGACTTACGATGCATCAGTAGAAACCAAAGGTGAGGATGCAGTCATCCTTGCCTCTGATTTGACTTCATTTGAGGTGGTAGAAAGAAGCGGTGAAGGTGTTGACGGTCGTCAGCCGCCTGAAGGTGTCTCAAAAGAACTCTTATACGATATCCATCATTTTCCTAAGGGGGCAGAAGCAGGCACCTTCCTCCATTTGTTGTTTGAAGATATTGAGTATCAAACTTGTCGGGAAGACGTAACCGTTACCGAGATTCATGATCTTTTGATGAAGTCTCCTTTGTCTCAACAACTGATCGAACAGGAGCTACCCAATTATCGTCTTATCGGTAAATCTGAATCCGAAGTAGAGACATTAAAGAATCAAGTCATTGATCGATGGGTAACTGTATTGCATCGGATGATGATTAATGTCCTAACTCATCCATTGGTTCAATCGTCTGCTCAGGAAGTCGGCAGCAAGGATTTGCCAATGCTTTCGGAGACTGCTCCTGAACAGCGATTGGTTGAAATGGAGTTTTTACTTCCTTTGGCTGAATTGGATTGTCGTCAGGTGAATGCCATCATTCAGCAAGATCCTCTCACAGCTAAAGCGGCTCATGGTTTGAGTTTTCCGCAAGTTCAAGGGATGTTAAAAGGCTTCATTGACTTAACCTTTGAGTACCAAGGTAAGTTTTATGTGTTGGACTGGAAATCAAATTACCTGGGTGAAGACGCCAGTTATTACACTCAGGACGCAATGAAAGAAGCCATGCTGGATCACAGATACGATTTTCAATACCAGCTATACACCTTGGCCTTACATCGTTACTTGAAATCCCGTTTGCCTGGCTATGATTACGATAGTCACATTGGTGGAGCCTATTACATTTTCTTACGTGGCGTGGACGCAAGTCCTCAAGATCCATCGGCTGTTAGAGATTTGAGTACTAATGGCATTTTCTTTACCAAGCCGGATAGAGCCATGATTGAAGCGCTTGATGACTTGTTCGCAGGAGCTGGCTTCGATTCTGCTCAGAAAGTTGAAGCTACCGAACCAGATGATAATCAATCAGAGACACTCTCAACGTTTGGTGACCAAGGGGAGTTGTTCTGATGCAAAATCCGAATACTCAGCTGAAGAGTCAATTCGATATGCGCCAATCCGGCGTATTGAGTGCGTTAAGCTATCTCACGGAGCAAGCACTCATTCGACCATTGGACTTGGAGTTTGCTCGTTTTCTCTGGTCACAAGAAATCAAACACAACAGCAACTTAGCATCAGCGGAAGCTTCTCAACGTGCAGAGTTGTGCGCGAAGTACGGGGCGCTTGTGAGTGTTTATCTTGGAAAAGGCCATGTGTGCGTTCAGTTGGAATCATTGATTTCAGGCCCGACTCATCCGTTTCTGGATACAGAAAAAACCTCCTATAGACAATTGGCGTCCCTGGATCAGGATTTACTTTCGCTGCTGGCGTTTAACATCGATGAACTGCCTTTGCTGGCAGATTGTATAAGTGTGTCTTACGAGCCGATCAAACCTTTAATGCTTGAAAAAAGTCAGCAGGGGCAAGTGACTCGGATGTATCTCAATCGGTACTGGCATTATGAGGAAGGTATTGCCAAGTTTGTTCGCAAAGGGCAGAGCATCAAGGTGGATGACGTTGCTCTTGCCAACATTCTGGATGGGTTATTTCCGTCTACTGCTGATGGTTCGGTGGATTACCAGAAACTGGCTGCTGCTGTTGCGTTAACGACCTCTATGTCGGTGATTACGGGTGGGCCTGGTACAGGAAAGACCTATACGGTTGTTCGTATTCTAGCAGCACTGATTCAATACCATCATGCACAGGTAGCGGATGAGAATGCCGATAAACTCCCGGTTATCAAATTGGCTGCGCCAACGGGTAAGGCTGCGGCTCGAATGTTGGAGTCTATTCGTGGCGCTGTGGATACTTTACCTTTAGATGAGACGCAAAAGGCCGCTTTTCCTGACTCTGCCAGCACCTTACATCGTTTACTGGGACCCAAGCCTTTAGATGCGAACTTCAAACACAATCAGAAAAACCCTCTGCATCTGGATATTTTGATTGTTGATGAGGCATCAATGATTGACCTTCCTATGATGGCAAAACTTCTCGATGCTATGCCTGGTCATGGCCGATTGGTGTTGCTTGGCGACAGAGATCAGTTGGCGTCTGTAGAAGCCGGTGCTGTACTCAATGATTTGTGCCAATCGTTAGGTGCATACAGCAAAGCTAGGGCAGAGCAACTACAGCGATTGACCGGGTTCTCGGTGGACATGAGTGTCGATGCAAAGCCCTACGGTATGCAGGATTCCTTAGCCTGGTTGAGAGTCAGTCGTCGTTTTGGAGAGCATTCTGGTATTGGGCATTTGGCGAAGGCCATCAATGATGGGCTCGCACATAAGGTGAATTCTGTATTGCATGATGCTTCATTCAGTGATGTTGAGTCCATCGAATACAGTCAGGCTGAGTATTCAGTATTGTTGACGGATATTGCCAAAGCCTATCAATCCTATATTTCTTTCGCCAAACAACAGTCATATGAGGATGCGTTGACCGCATTTTCTGAAGTACGTTTGTTGTGTGCGTTGAGGGAAGGCGATTTTGGTGTGAACGGTCTCAACAAGGCTATCGAAGATCGACTTTCAAATTATGGCGTAATTGATCGACTTGTAGAAACCGATGCAGGCGTAATGCAGTCAGATTGGTACATAGGTCGTCCAGTGATGGTGACGCGCAACGATCATGCTCTCGGGCTCTACAATGGCGATATAGGTGTTGTTATGACAGACGCTGAACATCGCTTGAGAGTGTACTTTGATAGCGCTGAAGGCCTGAAGGCAGTATTGCCGAGTCGTATGCCTGAGCATGAAACAGCGTATGCAATGACAGTTCACAAATCGCAAGGGTCTGAGTTTGACCATACCTATTTTGTTCTGCCTGATCGATTAAATCCTGTTTTGACGCGGGAGTTAGTGTATACCGGTGTCACCAGGGCTAAAACTAAGTTGACCATGATGTATGAACCGCAGGTGTTGAGTGATGCTGTGGCGCAGCGTGTTCAACGGTTCAGTGGGCTTCAGGAGAAGCTGAAATACTAAAATGGAACTTATGGCACTCCTTATGGATCTTTAGGCCCTTGAATGGTTTTTCTCTGATGTAAATACCCTACGGAATGCTACAAGTAAAACTGAAAGTACGAGCTTGTTGAGCATTTCTCCATTGCTAGAATCTTCGGCTGAAAATCCGGCTTATGCGCTTGACGGCTGAAAGTCATTAAGTGATTACGGATTTTCTAGCTCTCAAATTATAAAAATTATTTAGATTGGATGAAAATTCTAGCAAGGAGGTTGCTATGCCTATTCTCGGGCGAATGTTCTGTTTGATTCTACTGCTTTCCTCATCTCAGCTTTTTGCAAAGGAGCTATCAATGGGGAAGCTAGATCACTTAGGGCATTACTTTAATATCGAAACATCTTTTCCCTATGGACGTGATAGTAATGATGTGATCGCAGTGGCTGTTGATGAGGATATGAAAATATACACCTGGTATAGCAATAGAACGGTTGCTAGTGGTGATCGTTATGATCTTGATCGGTATATGCCTGCTGTTGCCTTTGAACTTCCGCCCGGCAAAAAAGTGTCGGATATTATTGGAGCTGCTGCGGTTAAGGGGCAGCCAGGACGCTTTTATTTCTGGTATAAGGATCTAACATACTCGGTGGGATATGACGCGTATTTGGATACGTTTGTTGAACCTCAGCCGTTTACCCTACCGCTGGATTATCGTATTGATGATGTCGTTGCCATAAGTACTAACAAGGACGATGGAAAAATTTATACCTGGTTTAAAGACGGCGCCTACACAGTAGGGCTTCCTTTTAACTTAAGTTATTATCAGGGGCCTAAGCCTTATGTCATTCAGCAGGGTTTGGGCGATGTTACGGGTGCTGCGTTCTGGGGTAATTCATTGTCTATGGTGTCTTTTCACCGTAGTGAACGTGTCTATCGTCTTTCTTATTCGCTTGGTGAACCTAAGCACTTAGATACGTTTACAGGTTTACGGCACGCTGTCTTACCTGATGGGTTTTCTCCAGAGGAAATAGTTGCAATGGCTTTATTACGAGAAGGCCATTCTGATGTTGTTGTCACATGGTATGACAATAATTTTTTCAGTAAAGGGACGTTTACCGATCTTGGTTACTATGGCGTTGATCAATACGATACGGATATAGGCAACATTGAGGAAATCCTGGGGATAGGGATCAATAAAGAAGGTATGACGCATACCCTATTTAAAACAGGTGAGTATGCGATAGGTGAGATTGGTAATTTAAGTGCTTATTTCTACGATCAAGGTTTCCAACCTGCTGATGGACGTTGGACTTTGTCGGTGATCGCTGTGGGAGTTCAGGATGATGTTACTAAAGATTCGGATTCGCTCCATGTCTGGTATAACGATAATGGTGGTTCAATGCCGATTGAGTACAGTGTGGGCCCTTATTGGAATTTAGGTCGTGAAATCGGTACCACTGCTTGCCTTTGGCCAGAATCAAAACGTTCAGACGATATTGTTGGGATTGCCTTAGGCCAGCAAGACTTGACAGCCACGTATTACAAGCCCTATTAGTTACGTAATTCCTACGACGAAAAAGGGCTTCGCATGTCGAAGCTCTTTTTCGTGAGTATGTATTGTGTAGCTGCTTTGACCCGGTTTATTCCCCAGAGCCTTTAAGCTGATGCTTCACTAATTGTTGTTTAAGAGATTTCGGAATCTCTTTGATGATCAGCGTATCGTTTACCGAATCGTAGACAATGCCTTCCCCAAACCGATCTGATGAGAAACTGATCGTCAGGTTTTTGTCTCTGCCTGAGAAGCGTACATAGCGCTTGAGGCGAGCGCGGTCTGTATGAATTTCTTCTGTTGGTGTGCTTTGTCTTTCTTGGGCGAATTGGGCAAAACGCGTAGGTTCTTTCTGGTCGACATGGAACGACAGTTCATTTACGTTAACTGGCATTCCGGTTTTGTCTTGTTCAAGACAATAATCCATAACCTGGGATCGATAGTCTCTGGCTTCCTGTTCGTCAGGCATTGCCTCTGCAAAAGCTTCAACGATACTTAGGAACTCTTCTGTTTGTTCTACTTTGTCTAATCCTTTGGCGAAGCCCGCAAACTCTTCCATGACTTCATTCAGTTCCGGATTGCCACGGCTGCCCAGAATCGTTAAATATTGGTTTGAGCTTTCTTCCAGCCATTGCTCAATTTTGATTTTGAATGCAAAGGTGACTTTGGCCGGATCAACGTAATCGATATATTGAATTTCGTTGCTGTTGTTGATTTGAAGTGCTTCAACATGGTTGATCCAAAAAATATAGAACTGATCTTGTTCCATCAAGTCATCAACCGCAAACAGAATCTTTGCGTTAAATGCGTCTTCGAATTTCTCAAGGCTTTCTTTCATTTGTGACATCAATGTTTGAGTCATTTTAATGAAAGAAGATTTTCCTTCATGAAAATCACGAGCTAACCCGGGAAGAACAGACATGACTTCGGAGTTGAAGTGACCGAACTGTTTTAATGCACTGCGCTGGAAACCTTGTCTGTATTGTTCGAATAAAGAGGCGACAGGGCCTTCGGTTGCTTCTTCACGTTCATTTATGAATGTTTGGATGTCTGCGCCAGGAACGGGTCGTTGAATACCGTGAATGATGCAATGCTTTAAGCTCATGATGGGCCTTTAGAAACTGATGTTTGATGAAAAGAAAAACTCCGGTATTGTATCAGCAATTTATTATTTGCTCGCGACTCTTTTGCTCCTGTTTTTCTTTTTCAGGATTTTAGTCTTCTAGATTTTGAAGTGGTTCTATGTGGTACGTGTATATTGTGAAATGCAGTGATGCCAGTCTTTATACTGGCATTACGACTGACCTTGAGCGCCGGGTTATGGAGCACAATGAATCCTCAAAAGGAGCGAAATACACCAGGGCAAGGCGGCCTGTTCACTTGGTGCATCACGAACGCTTTGATAACAAGTCCTTGGCATCCAAACGTGAATACGAGATTAAACAATTGCCCAGATCAGCAAAGTTACGTCTTTTATTGTGCGATTAATGCTAACTTTCTGCACAGATTTTGATCCTTCTTATATTCAGTTAATCAGCTACATTTAGTGGTGAGTCCACTACCTGAATGCGCTGCACATGAATGATCCGGTTTATGAAGGCCTGAGTTCTTTCTTTGACGATTCGTTCCCAAAGAAATGTTCCGTGTGCGGGAAAGTGTATCATTCAAGTCAGCAGTTCTTTGCTGAAACATCTCCTCCTGCAGTTTCTAATAAATCTCTAAAGAGTAGTGAAGAAGACGGTGAAGTTGTCGTAGAGGCATTTCGTAACTGTCAATGCGGAAGTACGCTTATGGACGTGTTTAGTAATCGTCGCGATACCTCGGAAAAAGGCATGCTGAGGCGGAAAAAATTTGAGCAAGTACTTCACATGTTGACGGAGCAGGGCTTGGAACCCGGTCAGGCAAAACAGAAGTTGCAACAGTTCCTCAGAACCGGTGAATCATCTGTAATACAAGAGGCAATAAAGAAAAAAACATCTCGCTAGGCGTTTCGTAAATCCCAGAAATTGACCTACTTTGACCTTCTTTTACATGGTCATATCCCCCGCCAAAACTAGCCTTAAGGGTGGATTTCGAGTCTTAGGGATGAGGAATCCTCTTACTATAAAAATAATTAACGAGGTGAAAAAATAAATAAGTCAGCGCGCCGTCTCGGCAGTGCAATGCTCTTTTTATGTGCTCTTGGGGTGTCATCCGTATCCTATTCCTATCCGGGCGTTTTTCCTCAGTCTGTGTTTAAGAACCTAGACTGCGGTTTGTACTGGTTTGGAAATAATGACAGCTACGAGAAGGCCATTCCCGGTCAAAGTAACTCATATTACGGTAGTTCAAAACCGACCATCATCTACATCCACGGCTGGCAAAACGGTACAAGCCAAAACCAGAACCGCGAAACATTCAATCGCAGTGACAGTGGTGGACCTGATGTGGATTTGGCTTATGCGTGGCGTCAGGCAGGCTATAACGTTGGGATTCTCTACTGGAATCAGTTTGCTGATGAAGGCGAAGTAAAGGATGCTGAGGCAAAGGTGTGGAGTCAAAATGGACCACAGTCTATGCGTTGGCGGGATCATAACGGCAGCTATCATACTGGACCAGGCAAAAGTGCAGGGCAACTTATGTTCGAGAGCCTCAGAGATAATATGGCTAACTACACTGGCAGCAGATTGATTCTGGCTGGGCATAGCCTTGGTAATCAGATGGCTATTGTTGTGGCCAAGAAGCTGAAAGATGGCATTTCTGCGGGTAACGCTAACAGTAAATTGAAACCAAAGCGTGTGGCGTTGCTTGATCCGTTTTATTCCAATGGGTCTAAAAGTTATTTGAATGATCAATGGACGGGTGCCAAAGCTCGTACTTATGTTGATCAATTAAAAAGCTGGGGCGTGATTTTCGAAGCCTACCGTTCTAGTTCGGTCTCTAACACCTTTTTAGTGGGCGATGAAAACAAAGGCCTTCTCAATAAAACGGCATTTCTTGAATTAAAACCTTGGTATTTCCAATCATGGCAACAGGGTGAAAAGCATGGGGCGGCTGTTTGGCATTACTTGTGGTCGTTTGATTTCTCTGTACCGGGAATCAAAAGCTCTTCAGATCTTGGTTTGAGTGCGAAAACAAGCGATAGCCGGGTTCAAACTTTGATGAATGGAAACCAGCGATTAATCCATGACTTGGGGGCTTATACTAAAAGCCCGGGTGACGATCGGCACAAATACGGTGGTCGACTATAACGTCTCACCTTTGTAATAAAAAAGAAGCCTCGAAAGAGGCTTCTTTTTTTTCAATTTAACAGACAGAAATTGAAGTCGTTGTTGTGAAAGAGGATACTTGATGCTCTGGATTTAGCCTTGATGCTCTGTGCCGCACAGCAGAGAAGGGGATTAGATTGCTTAAATGGATGTATGTAGATGTCTCAACCAATAAATTCGTCATTGTCATTGGCTCTTTGCCCGGTATTGAGCAATAGATTAGTAAAAGTACGACCTCTTGTTTCTTCTGATTTTGAAGGCTTGTATGCCGTTGCGTCAGATCCTCTGTTATGGGCAGGTCACCCTGCTAAAAACCGGTACCAACGAGACATTTTTGAAGCTTGGTTTGATGATGCTCTTGCTTCTGATACAGCTTTGGTGATTTTGGATCAACGTCTCGATCGAATCATAGGTTCTACTCGTTTTTATACTTTGCCGTCCGAGTGTTCTGAAGTGGCCATTGGTTACAGTTTTATCGCGCGTTCTCACTGGGGTGGAGAGTATAATCGGGCTGTTAAGGCGCTCATGCTGAACTATGCCTTTCAAAGTGTTGATCGAGTGTGGTTTCATATTGATCCTGACAATGTTCGTTCAAGAACGGCGACTCAGAAATTTGGCGCTGAATATTCTCGCACAGATGAGTTAGATGGCGTTCTTTATGATTGGTTTGAGCTTTCTAAAGAGAGGTGGCTGTCTCTTGAGAGCTAACCCCCATAAATGTCTTTGATTGAGCAATCCGGGTTTTGCTGGTTGTGTTAGAAGTTTTATAAATAAAGGAGTTCTTCGTTGGTTGCTAAGCTACCGAGATGGGTTGAATTTGGTGCATTTATTTTGGCGTTGAATGCCGGCTTTATTAACGCAGTGGGTCTTCTGGACTTCGAACATCAAGCTGTTTCTCACTTGTCTGGTACAGCAACGCTGATTGGTACACAGCTAGTTAGCTCTCCTGTTGGTATTTTTCATTTAATCGGAATAGTCCTGTGCTTTCTGCTGGGTGCCTCTGTTTCCGGGGTGCTTTTGGCTGGCTCTTCTCTTAAGTTAGGCCGTCATTACGACACCTTGTTGTTCCTTGAAGCGTGTTTGTTGGTAGCGGCAATTTTCTTTCTGGAAGAGCAGTCTTTAGTCGGTCACTATTTCGCATCTGCCGCATGTGGACTTCAAAATGCCTTGGCTACTAAATACAGTGGTGCCGTTGTGCGTACAACACATATGACTGGTATCGTGACTGATCTAGGTATCATGCTTGGCGCGGTACTAAGAGGTAAGGCTTTAGATCGAAGAAAAGCACTGCTGTTTTTCCTTATTCTTTTAGGGTTTGTCTCAGGAGGCGCTTTGGGCGCACTTGTTTTCGGCCAATTTTATGTTTCTGCTCTTCTCTTGCCTGCAGTTATTTGCTGCGTATTAGCCATTTGTTATCGGATTTACCGAAGCCGTGTACGCCGATAGCTTTAGTTGGTTTCCTTTG
The DNA here is from genome assembly GCF_030159995.1 of Litoribrevibacter albus. Taxonomy (NCBI): domain Bacteria; kingdom Pseudomonadati; phylum Pseudomonadota; class Gammaproteobacteria; order Oceanospirillales; family Oceanospirillaceae; genus Litoribrevibacter; species Litoribrevibacter albus. The sequence continues at coordinate 234,462 of NZ_BSNM01000014.1, forward strand.
TATTAGTTTAATGTACTTGCATAGCATTCGTTTTGGCCCACTCCAGTGTTTTATCTGTGTGGCAAGTCAGGCAGCTTCTATCAAGCGTAATGTGAGCTTTTCCTTTGGTATCCAGCTGAACGAATTTCCCGTCTTTTGTAAATAATTGCCAAGTTAAGTCTGTGGTAATTCGATAAATATGCGTACGGATGTCGCCTATCGGAATCATTCCGGCTTTTGTCTCGATCATTTTAGATACGGCGGATTTTGCTATTCGTGGCATATGGCAGGTGATGCATTCGTTTTGATGTTCAGAGTTACTAAGCTTCACTGTTTTCTTTTTATGGCACCCAAGGCAGGAATTCGTAATTGACGTGTTATCTGTACTGTATTTTACGCTCTGATGTGGGTTGTGACATGTAGAGCACGCCAAGTCATTATGAGGTGAGGCGAGAAGGTCTTCGTATTGCTCGTGGTGTTTGATTAGGCCGTTGCTTGCATCGATCTGCTGGGCATCTCCTCGCTTATGACACTCACCGCAATTTTCATCTGTAGTGAGAAGTATCTTTTCTGGTGATTTAATGTGGTCGCTTCCAGGCCCATGACAGGCTTCACAGGTGACACCTGTTTGAGCCCATGTGCCATGAATGCCTTCAAGGTTATCCTGGTGTGGCCCTTCAGGACCCGTTTCAATCCACCCTGTGGTGTGGCAGCTACCGCAGGTATACGGCTTTCTATCACCTTTATCTGCGTCATAGCCAGTCCAATGCGAGCTTTTGTCGAGGTCACTGTTAGCTAAGTTATATTGACGATTCTCTGGTCCGGTTAGAATGTAGCCCTGTTTATCCATAAACCGTGCTTTCCACGCATAACCACCAATGACGTAGCTGATATCCTCCCAGCCCATTCCTTGAGGTGGGTTGGGAACACCAGGGCTTGTGCCATCAGGATAGCTAGGCGCTTTATCTGTAATCTTTTGGATTTTGTAGGGATGGCCGCTGTGTTTATAGTCTTGATAAATTTCTATATGACATTTTCTGCACTGGCTGTCGCCCACATAGGCTGGTTTTGCATAAACAGATGAAGATAAAACAAAAAAAGATAGAACTGAGACTAACAGTCCGGCGATTAGCGAGGAGAGGGAGTGTTGTGCGGTGGTCATAACCTTCACCTATGTCATATCCATTGAGAATAACGATAGATGAAGGATAGAGGCTGGCAAGTCCGAATATCGTTTTATGGGGAGATAGTCGAACTTGCTTGAAATATAGAAGGATTATTCTGCTAGAGCAGTAATGTATTCTGGTGGGATGTTCTTATCGATGTAAGCCAATCCTAATGCGTTCAAATAAACAGATCTATCTGCACGCAGAGGATCAATTTCCGCCAGTTCAACACCGTTTGCTTTATACAATTCCTGAACCAGTTCCATATACTTGCCGCCGCCATCGACTAGCAGCATGCCTGCAAACCCTGTGTCCGGTTTAACCAGATCTTGATACTCAGTTGGTAGCGTAACTTCGAGAACTAAAGGTTGTTCCTCGCCCTCAAATCGAACGCTGCGATCACGAACCGTTTGTGTTGCCCAGAAATACGCCAGTTCTTTACTTTGAGTTAAGCAAATAGGTTCATGAGACTCGGCCATTGAATCGCCAATGGTTGCAAGGGTGCTTTTGCGAACGTGTTTCATGGCTTTATCGCCAGCACGACTTAAACCTTGCTTTTGAATAGATTCAAGCAGTGCTGAAGATGTGCCGTGGTACCAAACATCGCCCGTTGCAAAACCGTCTTTGGTTAGTAAGTCTTTAGCGTCTTGAAGAAAAGCAGGGGTGTTAGACATCTTGATTATCTCACTTGATTCGTTTGCTTGATGAACAAATTACTTGCTTGTGTAAGCAGGAAAGGGAAAACGCTTCCTTTGGGAAATAAAGAGCCAATAATAGCGCTTTTCGTTTCATGCTTATAGGTTGGTTATTCGTTCATTCGTTTCAAAATGATAGGAAATAAAAAGGCGACCCGAAAGTCGCCTTTTGTAGAACATGAAGAGGGAAGTCAAAGACTTCGCTCTCCAGGTATCTAACCAGTCTCGAATTAAGGTTATTAATTAAGAGAATTGGTTAGAAGTGTTCTTAGCACCGCCAGCTTTAAGAGCGTTCTCACCAGCGTAGTACTCTTTGTGGTCATCACCAAGGTCAGAACCAGCCATGTTTTGGTGCTTAACGCAAGCGATACCTTGACGGATCTCTTTACGCTGAACGCCTTCAACATAACCAAGCATACCTGCATCACCGAAGTACTCTTTAGCTAGGTTGTCTACAGACAACGCAGTAGTGTGGTAAGTCGGTAGAGTGATCAAGTGGTGGAATACGTTCGCTTCGCGAGATGTATCAGCTTGGAAAGTACGGATACGAGCATCAGCAGCTGCAGACAATTCAGAATCGTCGTATTCAGCAGACATTAGGTTTGCACGATCGTATGCAGAAACGTCTTTACCTTCTGCTACCCATGCATCGTAAGTTTGCTGACGGAAGTTTAGAGTCCAGTTGAAAGATGGAGAGTTGTTGTAAACAAGTTTCGCATCTGGGTGAACTTTACGAACTTCGTCCATCATGCCTTTGATCTCGTGTACAGTAGGAACTGCAGTTTCGATCCAAAGTAGGTCAGCACCAGCGTTGATAGCTTCGATACAGTCAAATACGCAACGCTCATGGCCAGTACCTTGACGGAACTGATATAGACCAGAAGGTAGACGCTTAGGACGAACTAGCTTACCACCACGGTTGATTACAACGTCGCCTTCAGCCATGTCAGCTACGTCAACTTCTTCAACGTCTAGGAAAGAGTTGTAAACGTCACCTTGGTCGCCTGGCTCTTTAACAACAGCGATTTCTTTAGTTAGACCAGCACCTTCAGAGTCGGTACGAGCAACGATTAGACCGTCGTCAACACCTAGCTCAAGGAATGCATAACGTAGAGCACGGATTTTCGCGTGGAAGTCAGCGTGAGGAACAGTTACTTTACCGTCCTGGTGACCACATTGCTTCTCGTCAGCTACTTGGTTTTCGATCTGTAGGCAGCAAGCACCCGCTTCGATCATTTGCTTAGCCATTAGGTAAGTCGCTTCAGCGTTACCGAAACCAGCATCGATGTCAGCTACGATAGGTACAACGTGAGTTTCGTGGTTGTCGATAGCAGCGATAACTTCTGCTTCTTTAGCAGCGTCGCCAGCTTCACGTGCTTTGTCTAGCTCACGGAAAAGACCACCTAGCTCACGAGCGTCAGCTTGACGTAGGAAAGTGTATAGCTCTTCAACAAGACCAGCTACAGCAGTTTTCTCGTGCATTGATTGGTCAGGTAGAGGACCGAAGTCAGAACGTAGAGCAGCAACCATCCAACCAGATAGGTATAGGTAACGACGTTCAGTAGAACCGAAGTGCTTCTTGATAGAGATCAGTTTTTGCTGACCAACAAAACCGTGCCAGCAGCCTAGAGACTGAGTGTACTTAGTTTTGTCTTTGTCAAACTCAGCCATGTCACGACGCATGATAGCAGCAGTGTACTTAGCTACGTCTAGACCAGTCTTGAATTTGTTTTGAAGGCGCATGCGAGCAGCTGACTCAGCGCTAACACCTGGGAAAGAATTAGCAACTTCTGCTGCTTGAACTTCAGCTTGATAACCTGACATGTAATTATCCTTAAAAAATTGGATTACATAAATAAAAGTAGCGACCTACCTGATCTGATCGATAAAGTGAATCACTACCTCAAATCTTTGTACGGTGCGTATATTAGTTATTTAAAATGCATAATTGAAATTAATGAGATCTATGTTTGGTATTTATCTGGTGAATGTGGTCGATGGACTGAGAGTTTCTTAGTTAAATAAAGCAGTTAGCTTAAGTTTCAATAGCTGAAAAACGGTGTCTATAGATGTGGAAAAGGTGTTCTGAATTATCAGAATGCAACCTAATATCGGCTACTCAAATAGTGAGAGTTTGTGACCATGAACTTTCAGCCAGTGTTTAGACAATAGGTAATCTGGATCAATGGTTCTCACTAATTTCCAAAAAGCCTCAGAGTGGTTCAGGTACTTTAAATGGCATACTTCATGACAAACTAAAGAGCGAACGATCTTCATAGGGGCCATCATGATCAGCCAATTGAATTGCAGTCGTCCTTCATGGGTGCAGTGACCCCATTTGGTTTTTGTGCGGCGGAATTTAATGTCTTTCACTCGATGGCTTAATTCAAGTTGAGCAGAGGTTTCTGAAACCAGATCAGGGATGATTTGTTTGGCCTTAGATAGTAGGTAGTCAGCGAACACCTTCTCAATACGCTTTTGATCCATTCTTGTTACATGGATGCACAACTTTTCTTGGTGTTCTATAACACCGCTGCGAGGCGCCAATGATATTTCAACGGTTTTGAGTTCGCCAAGAATAGGAAGAGCTTGACCATTACGCAGTTGGTAAACTTCATTTGTCTTGTTTTGAACAGATTCTAACTGTTTCTCTATCCAGGTGCTTTTACTTAAAACAAATTGCTGAATATATGCTTTGGATGTTCCTATCGGCGCGCGAACTTCAACCCCCTGGCCTGTAACGTACAAGCCGATGCTTTTACGCTTGCTATGTTTGATCTTTAGCATGTCGAGTTTGAAGTGACTCATAATAAAAACAAATGGTTAGCGAGTTAATTTAAGATTGTTTATTAGTATAGGTTTGTTGTTCGAAATCTACGATCTTGGCTAAGAGTTTGAGACTTTTAATGGTCTTATAAGACCTTCCTGACCGTTGATTTTAATTTCAAGAGCAAGGCTAAGTAAAAAGCCAAGTTCGTTATCTGGAAAGCCTTTCTTAGCAAACCACAATAAATAAGGTTCTGGCAGTTCAATAATGGTCCGGCCTTGATATTTGCCAAATGGCATGCGTTGGTTGGCGAGTTTAACTAAGTGTTCTTTTTCGATCATAGAGCGTGCTATTTAAACAATGTAAAGGTAAGTATCGTAAAGGGTAAGAGTGGGGTGCTATGACGATGTTCTAGTGCATACGGTGAGGTTCCAGTTCGATCTTTTGAATCTGCTGGCCAAGCATTATTACCCGGCCAAAGTAACGTTCATTTCCATCCACTGAAAATTCAAAGTAGTAGCTTCTCCAGGGTTTTATGGTGCCATTAGTATCTCGCTTGAACCAAAATTTTCGAAGGTAGACTGCTTGATCCAGGAGTTCTACATCCATTTTATGGCAGTATGAACGCGCAGCCTGATAGGCGCGTTGCTTAGAGCCTCTTGATTGCCACCAAAGCAACATCAAGAACAATAAAATAAAGATCAGTAGCAAGTCTGTAAGTTCGTACATGGCGATGAAACTGCGTTATAAAGCTATTTGTTCTCGATACTACTATTTTCTATCAATATTCGCAGCTTACATTCTTCAATTGTTTCAATGGTGGCTAATTGCTCAATATTTTTCTCTGTGATCATGCGTCCTTTGGCAATGAGCAAAATACCGTAATTGTTAACAACATCTCGGGCCGTGATCATTCCTGGATGCAGTGCCATTACTTCCATTGCTGATTCATTCGGAGCAAGATTGCAAAGGTCATACTTTCCAACAAGCTTATGCAGTTTGTTGACTAGCTTGGTTTCGTAAACTTTCCCTGAGCGGCTTTTGATATAGGCAAACGCACCATTGGCGTCGCGAGGTGCTTCGAAGAGAAGGGCCAGTTGCAAACCTACGAAGTCTTTTGCAATTCTTAGTATTTTGGCTCCGTAGGATATTTCCTGACGATCCAGGCGTTTTGGAAAGCCTGTGCCATCCAGGTTTTCCATGTGTTCATTAATGAAGCGGGCGCACTCATCGAGGCCTTTAATGCTCATTAGGATAGATGCACCGACCGTTGGGTATTTTCGGTATTGCTTGAAATGTTCGTCCGAGAGTTTTGACTCACATTGATCGAGTACTTCATCAGGTAAACTGATCTTTCCTAGTTCATGGAGTAAGCCGGCATAAGCCACTTGTTTGCAGATGTGTTCAGGGAGATCACACATTTCGGCGATTTCACCCGCAAGCTCTCCCACCATTGCAGGGCGTTGACGCTCGGTTTGGAATCGACTTGAAACAACCGTTGAAAACACGCGAATAAAGGTGTCATAGCTGTCAATCAATTCAGAGTAGGACTTATCCAGCAACCCCATAGTTCGGTTAAGTTCTTGGGTACGCTCTTCTACTTTACTTTCTAGTTCCGAGTTAAAGGATTTGAGCTTTTTATTTTGCTTATGAGTGATGACCAATAATTGGTTTCGCTCACGCTCAAGACGCTTTACTTTCAAAGCCTCTTCAATGGTCCGTTTGAGATCTTCATCCTCCCAAGGCTTACTAATATAACGGTAAATACCGCCTTTATTCAGGGCCTCAATAGTTGATGTGATATCAGAGTGACCCGTAAGTAATATGCTTTTGGTGGATGGCGCTTTTTCGCGTGCGAGAGACAAGAACTCTGCACCGTTCATTCTGGGCATTCGCATGTCAGAGACAATCAGATCAATAGGTGTTTCATCCATGATCTCTAAAGCTTCAGGCCCACTTTCTGCAAAGAGACATTCAAAGCTTTCTTTCTTAAACAGCCGTTTCAGTGCGCGTAAAATTTGGGGTTCATCATCAACAAAAAGTACTTTTTCAATTATTTGAGAGCTGCTTTTAACCACAGGAGAGTTCACGCTGTTCTCCTTCCATTGGTTGTTTCACAGGTAAAATGGTCGTAAAGGTTGTTCCTACACCGACTTCGCTGTCCACATGTATGATTCCGTGATGACGTTGAATGATTCCATACGAAAGGGACAGTCCAAGCCCCGTTCCTTTTCCTATGGGTTTTGTCGTAAAAAATGGGTCGAATATTTTTTTCAAATGCTCTTTCTCGATGCCGTGCCCGGTATCTGTGATTGAGAACTGAACCATTTCATCAGAAAGTTGCTCCGTGGTGATGGTTATGGTGCCTTTCTTATCAATGGAGTGGGCGGCATTAACTATAAAGTTTAGCGCGACCTGACAGATTTGCGATTCGACCATTTGAATTTCAGGTAATTCGGCGAAATCGGTTTCTACATCGACTTTATACTTGATTTCGTTATGAGCGATATTTAGTGCTTTATTGAGAGGAACCTGCAAATCACAGTGCTCAAAGTTTCCTGAGTCTGTGCGGGAAAAGTCTTTAAGATCCTGAACAATGCTACTGACTCTGGATATCCCGTCATTTGCATCATCCAGTAGATCAGGCAGATCTTCTTCAAGGTCTTCTAAGTCAATTTCTTCTGCAATTTCATCAAAAAAGGCAAGCATTCCTTGGTCTTTTTCATCGACCAATCTCTGTCTGACTTGCTTGAATTTTTCTAAAAGGGTTTTGCTGTAAGACCCTAAAACTGAAATGTTGGTTTTTACAAAGCCAATAGGGTTATTAATTTCATGAGCTACACCAGCGGCAAGTTGACCGATTGAGGCCATTTTTTCGGATTGGAGCAGTTGTTCTTGTGCTTCTTGTAGCTGCTGAATTAATTCTTTTTGTGTTTCTCGCTCTTGCTTTAAGGCTTTATTCGATTTTGCCAGCGCACGCATCAGACTGTTTTTATCCAGCCCCATAAAGACAGAAGAAATAATTTGCTCGATATAAGCGCGATCAGTAACAGAGTAGGGTTCCTTTTCTGCTGACTTGAACAACACAATTAATGCGTTTCTGTTTCGGGCGGCACTGCGCGCTGGCCCAAGGAGCACGTGGTCGAATAATTCTCCCGTCTCCGGGTTTTTGGCCTTATAGGGATTGTTTTCAACAAAGTACCCTCGGAGTTCTTCCACCTCTTTGCGTTCTTTGAAGTGATCAAGCTTTTCTTTTAGCTCTAGTTCTGTTCCGCCTTTAAACGCATTTAACGCGGGTTTGTCCTGAACAAAGATCGCGCCTTGGGAGGAATTACTAATGATGACCAATCGAGTGAGTAACTCGCTGTATAAGCTGCTGTCTTCCCGAATAATGTTTTTTGTCCATTCAATGCATTCAGACCAGACCACTTGGTATCTCATGTGGTTTTGCAGGTCATCTAAATCTTCCTGGGTCTGCATTAATGCTCGTTTAAGGCCCATAGAATTGGCAAAGAGATATAGAACTTCTCTGTCAAGTGAAGGCCGAGGCGCTCCAGCTTTGGTCAGTAATATGACGATAGAAGCCTGAGAGGCACTGATTGCTACTGAAAATACATGTGCAGAATAGGGGGTGTCTTCATACTCGACTTTTGCTTCCTGCCAAACACCTTCTTTGTGTATTTCCAATGCTGTATTGAAGATGATTTCAGGGGGGATGTCGGTAATGCTCTCGGGCGATTCAGAGTAAAGTGCATTATTAATGTTTGCACTGTACTCTGCCTGTTGCCAAATCCAAGCAAGCCCACAGTTGTTTAATGTCATTTTGAACGCATCAAAGATTTCAACCAGTGACTGGTCTGTACATGCTTTTTGATGATTCATCGCTTCAATCCTTTGGAATTAAACTGTCCTTGAAAACAGTACTATTTGTAATAGTCAAGGACAGTAGCTGCGTCAAGGTATATTCAGGTGTTTAAGGGCTTTTACTTTCTAATAATAGGAGTGTTAATTGGATTAGACCTAGTTGAAGAATAAGATTCTTTGTTTCAAAAATTCCTCAATACTTTTTTTAGACGGAAGAACTCGGAATAACCGACTATTTCAGTTAGAATAGCGCGCCCTTGTTAATTGATTAAAGAATAAACAGTTATGCCGTCTGCTGTTGCACCTAGTTCCACAAAAAAAATCACTCAAATCTTTGATTATCCAAAGTATTGGGCTGAATGCTTTGGCGTTGCCCCATTTCTTCCTACTTCTCGCTCTGAAATGGATGAGCTAGGTTGGGATAGCTGTGACATTATCTTAGTAACAGGGGATGCTTATGTTGATCATCCTAGTTTTGGTATGGCAGTGATTGGCCGAACACTTGAAGCACAAGGTTTCCGAGTAGGCATTATTGACCAGCCGGATTGGCGTGAAAAAGAGAATTTTGAACGTCTGGGTAAACCTAATCTGTTCTTTGGTGTGACTGCGGGCAACATGGATTCAATGATCAACCGTTACACGGCTGATCGTCGTTTACGCCATGATGATGCTTATACTCCTAATGAAGAGCCTGGCAAACGTCCTGATCGAGCAGTTACTGTTTATACCCAGAAATGTAAGGAAGCCTATAAAGATGTGCCTGTCATTATTGGTGGCATTGAGGCCAGCCTTAGACGTTTAGCGCATTACGATTATTGGTCTGAAAGTATCCGACGTTCCGTACTGCTGGATTCCACCGCAGACATGTTGATGTTCGGGAACTCTGAACGCGCACTGGTAGAAGTAGCTCATCGAATCGCAAACGGTGAAAAAGTCACTGAGATAACGGATGTTCGTGGAACCGGTTTCCTACGAAAAGACATGCCAGCGGGTTGGGATGAAATTGATTCGACTCGGGTAGATCAGCCTGGGCGAGTGGTTGCAAGACCGAATCCGTACGAATACGTTAACGAAGATGAAAAACCTCAAATGGGCTCGGAAGAAGCAGTAACGATCATTCCTGATGTCTCTGCGCGCCAAACAGATCCAACCCGCAGCTATATTAGGCTGCCGTCGTTTGAGCAGGTAAGAAAGGACGAGATCCTTTATGCTCATACGGATCGTATCTTCCATAAAGAAACCAACCCTGGCAATGCACGAGCTTTGGTCCAACGTCATGGCCGAAATGACGTGTGGCTGAATCCGCCTCCGATCCCGCTTACCACAGAAGAGCTGGATTGGGTGTTTGAAATGGCTTACCAGCGAGTGCCTCATCCAAAGTATGGCGATGCCAGAATTCCAGCCTATGAAATGATTCGTTTCTCAGTGAACATCATGCGAGGCTGCTTTGGTGGCTGTACTTTCTGTTCTATTACCGAACACGAAGGCCGAATTATTCAGAGTCGCTCTGAAGCGTCAATTTTGGAAGAAATTGAAAAGATCAGAGATAAGACGCCAGGCTTTACCGGGATGATCTCTGATCTTGGCGGGCCAACGGCGAATATGTATCGTCTTAACTGTAAAGATAAGAAGATTGAAGAAAGCTGTCGTCGTCCGTCTTGTGTCTATCCGACCATTTGTTCGAATCTAAATACAGATCATAGCCCGACCACTCAGCTATACAGGAAAGCCAGGGATATTGATGGGGTTAAGAAAATTGCTATTGCTTCCGGGTTAAGATACGACCTTGCAGTGGAAGACCCTGAATACGTTAAAGAGCTTGTGACTCATCACGTGGGTGGCTACCTCAAAATTGCTCCTGAGCACAGTGAAGATGGCCCGCTAAGTAAGATGATGAAGCCGGGCATGGGGACGTATTATCGCTTTAAGAACATGTTTGAGAAGTTCTCTAAGGAAGCGGGCAAAGAACAATATCTAATCCCATATTTCATTTCTGCCCATCCAGGGTCTACTGATCGCGATATGATGAGTCTGGCTTTATGGTTGAAACAGAATGGTTTCCGTGTTGATCAGGTTCAAAACTTCTATCCGTCTCCGATGGCAACGGCTTCCACCATGTATTACACAGAACGTAATCCATTGAAGCCTATTAAAAAGGATGGTGAGCGAGTCTTCAGTGCCAAGACGAAGGAACAAAGAAAGCTGCATAAAGCCTTCTTGAGATACCATGATCCGGACAATTGGCCGATGCTTCGTGAAGCGTTGAAACGTATGGGTAAAGCTAATCTGATTGGACGAGGCAAAGATTGTTTGGTGCCACCGGAGTCTCGTCTGGAGATTGATGCTCGTCGCCGAAATCACCGAATGAAGAATCGTTCTGTGAAGAATTTCAACACAGCTCGAACGCAGCATACAGGATTACCGTACAATCCTGATCAGAAGCCGGGGCAGAATAAGCCTGCCAAACCGGCTAAAGGCAATAAGCCCGCTGGAACCAAGAAGCCTACTGGGGCCAAGAAACCAGCAGGCTCCAAAAACGCTCCTAAGTCTAAAAAACGATAGTCGAATTACTAAAAACCGGGCATAGCTCGGTTTTTAGTGTGCTATTGCTTTCGATCAAGAATTTCAAAACTAATTAATGACTTTCAGCTTACATGTGTTAGCATACGCGCACTTTTTTGAGTGACTGTTTGAGGTACTTGTGCGCCGTACTATCTATACCACACCTGTGGTACGTCAAATCTTCTGGGTGTTATCATGGATTGGTATAAAGCTGTCAGGCTGGAAGTTGGTAGGAACGCCTCCTAAAGAGAAGAAGTTTGTGTTAGTGGCTGTGCCACACACCAGTAATTGGGACTTTCCGATTACATTAGCAATGGCTTTCTTGTTTGGTTTTAGATTGAACTGGATGGGAAAACATACCTTATTTAAAGGGCCTATGGGGCCTATCATGAAGTGGCTTGGTGGTATACCAGTCGATCGTCGTCAAAAGAATAATTTGGTTGAGCAAATCGTTCTTGGTCTTAATCAATTGGATGAGTGTGCTCTGGCTATCCCTCCTGAAGGTACTCGCTCAAGAACGGAAAAGTGGAAGACGGGCTTCTATTACATTGCTCAAGGCGCGGATATTCCAATCGGCCTTGCCTTCCTGGATTACAAGCAAAAGCGAGGCGGCTTCGGTCCTACTTTCTATTTGACCGGGGATGTTGATAGAGATATTGCTGAAATGCAGGCCTTCTATAAAGGTATATCTGGTAAGCACGAAGACCAATGTGCTAATGAATGATTCGCCAACAATTAATGCTGTACAAGTATCAATTGTGCTATTACTAAGGAGTCGCTACACTGCGGCTCTTTTTATATCTGCTTTCTTTCTAAGCTTTCCGCTATTTAATTTAACTGTGTAATCCAACTGAGTAATTCCATGCTGAGCTATCGACACGCATTTCATGCAGGCAATCACGCTGATGTTCTTAAACATTCTGTTTTGGTTTCGATCCTTGAGTATTATCTGAAAAAGGATAAACCGTTTTGGTACATCGATAGTCACTCTGGTGCAGGGTTTTATAAGCTGGACAGTAAGTTTGCAGCGAAGAATTCAGAATACAAAACGGGTATCAGCAAAGTCTTGTACAAAGAGGATATGCCGTCTTTGATCAAGTCGTATCAATCTTTGGTTTCAGAAGCTAATGAAGGTCACCGCAGTCTGACTTTTTACCCTGGTTCTCCTTGGTTTGCTGCTAAGATGTTGCGTCCGGCTGACAAGCTTCGTTTGCATGAGCTACACCCGAACGACGCGAAACTATTGACGGAAAATATGCAGACCTTGGTTCGTAAAAGAGCACACATTGAGTTGTCTGATGGTTTTACCGGCGTTAAGGCGGTTATGCCGCCACCGACCAAACGTGCCGTTGTCTTGATTGATCCACCTTATGAGGATAAGAAGGATTACCAGAAAGTTGCGAAACTTCTTAAAAGTGCCTTGCAGCGCTTTAAGAGTGGTACCTTTGCGGTTTGGTATCCTCAACTGTCTTCAATAGAAAGTCGCGAATTTCCTAAGCTGCTAAAGAAATGTGGTGCTGAATCCTGGTTGCATGCGACTCTTTCCGTTAAAGGAATGCCGAAAGAGAAGGGGATGTATGGCAGTGGTATGTTTATTGTTAACCCGCCTTACGTACTTCCTGAACTGCTTAATGAAGCCTTGCCAGTGATGAAATCCCTGATGTGCGACCCGTTATCAGGCGATTTTGCGTTGGAATATGAAGGAATCTAGCGATAGATTGAGGCTGGATAGGTATTCACTCCTGAATTAATCAGGAGTGAATCGAACTATTACTCGTACGTGCAGAAGTACGCAGTATCAATAGCTACTTTCAATTGAAACTTTGAATTAGCAGCGATTTCAAAAGAACTGCCTTTTTCAAAGGTTTGCCACTCAGTTTCGCCTGGTAGCAGGACAGTCAAAGCGCCAGACACAACGGTCATCACTTCATTTTGGCTTGTACCGAACTCATACTCACCTGGTGCCATAACACCTACTGTTGCAGGAAGCGTTTCCGTTTGTAGTGCAATGGATTTTACTTTCCCATCAAAGTATTCATTTACTTCTAGCATGTTTTGTCCTCTGTGTGACTCAGGGTGAGTCTCAAAAAATTGGTGGTGCATTCTACCACAGACATACTTTTAGCAAAGAGACTCTTTCGGTCAGGCTGGCCTATTTTCTATCTCTGAACGCAGTGTCTCATAATAATGAGAGGTGAGAGAGAGCAGATTCAGCTAGCTTTAAGGTTGTAATTCACCAAAAAGGGGTACGGTATGAAGTTATTTGCAGTGCTTCAACGTATGCTGATTGCAGGAGCCATGTCAGTATCTCTTTCAGGACTTTCAATGTTGGCCCATGCTGAAGAGTGGGCGGGTTTGTATCTTGGAAAGGTTTCTGGTCAGCCCTCTCAACTAACACTTAATCGTGCTGGTGTAGATGTAATAGGTGTTCTTGATACAGAGGGTTATCGCTATAAAGTGGAAGGCAACCTTCAAGATGGCAAATTAATAGGTTTTTGTCGTGATATCAAAACGGGTAAAACGGGTCAGTTATCTGCGGTTTCTACTGATAGAGCGATTATTATCCGGGTAATTCTGCCAGGCTTTCACCGTCCTGCTCGGTTAGTCTTTGAGCGGGCTGAAAACTCACACAGAATATTCACCAAAATTGCGATGAGATGACCTAACGTTTTAATCCCTTCAGCAAATTGTTTAGAATCGCACTTCTTTTTTGAAGTGCGTTTTTTTATGGCTCTTACTCCAGAACAGCTTTCAGTGATTCGACATGAAAATGGTCATGCTAAGGTGATGGCTGTTGCTGGTGCCGGTAAAACGACCACCTTAGTGTATTTTGTTCGACAGTGCCTTACTCGGGGCTTGCAGCCCAGACGTATATTGGTGTTGATGTACAACAAAGCCGCGCAGGAGGATTTTCAGGCCAAGCTTCGTCAGCTGTTGTCTAAAGGCGATTCCTCTTTCGTATCCATTCCTGAAGTTCGAACTTTTCATTCCCTGGGGTTAAGAATTTATAAGCAGTTGATCCAAATGGGGCTTTTGCCTGTATTTAATCAACGTTTGCTTTCTGACGGTGAAATAGAGTCGGAAGTCTGGCGATTGCTCCAGGCGTGTAGTGATCCAGAGACGGCAAAAGATATATTGGATCAGAAAAGTAAGTGGGTAGAGCCTGCGGTAAGCTTTATTGATCTTGTTAAGTCGACGCTTCGAAGCCCGGAAGAGGTGTTTGAATCATCGGGTCTGCCTCGTGTTTGTCATTTCTTTCCAAAGGTTTTTCATAAGTTTGAGTCATGGCGCAAGCAACAAGCTCGAATTTCGTTCAGTGACATGCTGTATGACCCGTGTTGTTTCCTGTCAAAAAATTCTGCGGTTGCCCAGCAGTTTTCTGGTCACATGCAGCAAATCATTGTGGATGAATACCAGGACATTAATGAGATTCAACAGTTTTTGCTGACGATGGTGCGTGGTGATCGCGGAGATCTCATGGTGGTGGGTGATCCAGATCAGACGATTTATGAATTTCGGGGGTCTCGACCGGAGTTTATGACCACTGAGTTTGATCATGCTTTCGAAGGTGTCACGCTCTACAACCTCTCTAATACCTTTCGTTATGGTCACAGGCTTTCGCTTCTGTGTAATTTCTTGATTGAGAAAAATCCTGATCGAAAAGGTGTGCTGTGCTTATCGCATTCACAAAACCCGGATACGAAAATCTATCTGGATGAATACGACGATTACAGTAAGCAAGTCATTCATACCGTTCGCCAATATTCTGGGTCGCTTGCCTTAAGTCAGATTGCTATCCTGAATCGTATATGGGCAATAAGTGCTCCCATTGAATTGGCTTTGTTAGAGCACGATATTCCTTATACGCTTGATCATTCCGTGTCGGTACTTGATCGTAAAGAGCTGGCAAGCTTTGAAGCCTTACTGTTGATTGCCTCTGGGCAATACTCTGGTCTCACTGTAGAGCATAAGACTGACTTGTTAATCACATTGCTTACCCAGCCTTTTCCCAAGATACGAAGAAAAGTCTTGCTTCAAATTGCTCAGTTGGCGGCTCAGTTCGGTGATCAACCAGGGAAATCGATCCGAAGCGTGATGCCTGATAACCTTTCAAATCGACAGGCGGATCAGCTTTTAGCGCGTTCTCGTTTGTTGGATCAGTCACAAACCGATCGTTTTACTTCGGACCAATTGCTGCAAAAATTCTTCAATATTACGGATATGGAAGAGGGGATTCGTGACAGTGCCTTTTCGGCTCAGCAGGTGGATGATCGTCTTGAAACAGTTCGAGCTTTTATGAGGTACTTCAGAGGGCTACAGCTTCCATCAAAAGACGGTTGGTCTCATTGGCAGTCGTTGCGAGAAAAGCGGCAGTCGTCGAATGTAGATGGTGTTAAGTTAACATCAATGCACAGAGCGAAAGGGCTTGAGTGGCCATGCGTTATCATTCCGGCGTTAAGTCAGCGGTTCATGCCGTATCAGCCTGAGGGAGAGCTTACTGTACCGTCCTCGATTGAGAGTGAACGACGATTGATGTACGTTGCTATGACGCGAGCAAAGTCTTTTCTCCACATTCTTGTGCCCAAATCATCAGGTTCTGATTCCAGCGCTAATTCAGATTTGCCAAGCCCTTTTGTTTCAGAAATGGCCTTTGAGACTTCGGATGTGGTCGGGGCCAGTCTGTCAAAGGGGACAAATTCGACCATCAAAGTGCCTGTGAAAAATTTTCAGATGGCCGCGGATTACTGTCTTAACGTGAATATTCCTCAAACACTTGAAATGATTGATGAACCAGAGTCATTGGGGGCGATTAATAGAGCGACTAAAGCAATTTCCAGCTCAAGCTCTAAACGACAGATGAGCCCAAAGGTTAGGCATCAGGTCTATGGAGAGGGTGTGATTCTGGCCGACGAGAAGAAATACTGGATCATTAAATTCGAAACAGGCATTGAGAAGCAATTTGATAAACGCGTTGCTTCCCAGTATTTAGAGTTTCTATAACGAACAATCTAATAAGTTGTTAATCGCAGATCTGCGATAGTGCGGCTTCTTTGCCAAAAGTCATCGAAAATTGTTATTTGTTTGGCAATCTCTGCTCTATTAGAACTTAGCTCGCCTTGAATGCTCCGGGTTCTGGCTCGAATGGTCATGTGGCCGTCATCCGAAATCATATATTCACGGTAATCAATTTCATCATCGGTAGGTACTAATTTACGAATGCTGATGGAGGAAGGGATTTTCTCGTACAGACTCCGCAAACCGTGTGTGCAAGACACCATGTCTTTCTCATTGATCACTAGGACTTTGATTTCAGTGAATCGGCTTCTTCGGCAGTGGTGGCTGAAAATGTTTAATAAACGAGCATCGCTGAATATATCTGCTGGTAGTGTTGGAGAATATATTTTGATTGTTCTTGTGCAGTGTTCAGCAATTTGTATAAGCGCTTCCAGATAGGATTCCTTGTCATTGAATCCTTTGATTTGATCAATGTTTTGCATGATGTTGCCATCATAAATAGGGGATGAGCTGGAGTGTTGCCGATCTTCACGAACTATCTTGTATTTCATCATCTGGGCTGGAAGACCATATTCAGAAATAGGGGCGCCTTCTGACTGGAATCCAAAATGAACGTAATATGGTGCGATTCTTACATCTTCAAGAATGGAAAGTTCATCAAAGCTGGTTTTGGTTTTTGCGTATTTGACAATGTGCTCGATGAGTTTGTTTTCAATGCCCTTCATTTGATATTCAATGAGAACCTGAGGTCGGGAGATTCGACCATTATCCATTAGGCGGCAACAGCCAACGGCTCTATGTTCTTCATTGTAAGCAATGAAATGAATGCTCTTGTTATCGTAAACATCAAAGGCCCGGGAAACGGGAATACCTTTCTGAAAGGCGACGACGCTTCGTAGCTTTTTTAGCTCTGTTTGGCCTGATTGCCAGGTGGTTTCATGGACGATGATGTTGGGTGTATTCATGAGTGAGACCTACTACAAAACGAGCAGGCTCACTTACATTCGTTATTCAACGTATAGCCAGTCTTGCTCGTACAGGTTTTTAATAATTTTTATATTCTCGTTACAGACCAGAAGCTTATTATGCTTTTCAATAGAAATGCAACGTTCTTGGCACAATAGCATAATCAGTTCGTTGGATTTATTTGTTGATGGGATGCGGTGCCCATTCACAAATAGTACTAAGGTTTTATCCTCTTCAATGTACACGAAACGCGCTTGTTCGTTCCTTGCAAGCATGTCAGAGCTTTCAATGATTGCTGCCATTTCTTCGTCAGAAACCGAGAACGGGATCTCGTCTTGATTCTCTTCATATTTAGGCTGAGACATGAAGCCTGCAAACCATTCCTTGATAGATGCACGATCAGAAACGGCTTGTGTGATGATTTTTTGAAGCTCATCAATGGTTGAATCTGTAATCAGTCCTGGATTTTCTATCTGACCGGTAAACGTATCAGTGAACCTTTGGTCCGAGCTCAATTTGTCCGACATGAAGCCAGCGAAACCCTCAAGGATTTCACCATGAGATGGAGCTCGAAAGCCTACTGAGTAGGTTTGGCAGGGGGTAGCTGCAACACCAAAGTGGGGGACTCTAGGTGGAATGTAAAGAATGTCACCAGGTTTGGTGTGCCACTCTTGTGTGCTGTCAAATTCAGCAAGAATATGCAAAGGCGTATCCTTTCTGAATTCAGTATCGGCGGTGCAAGGGTCACCTATTTGCCAGATTCTTTCGCCTTCTGCCTGAATAAGAAATACATCGTATTGATCGTAGTGAGGCCCAACGCTGCCACCTGGTACCGCAAAGCTGATCATTAAATCATCCAATCGCCAGTTCGGGATGAAATTAAAGTATTCCAGTAATTGGCTTCCATCAGGGATAACTTGGTCCACGGCTTGAACAAGTAAGGTCCAGGCTTTCTCTGGGAGTTGACTGAAAACCTTTTCGTCAAATGGTCCGTTTTTAAGCTCCCAAGGATGATTTGGCCCGTGTTCAAAGATCAA
This sequence comes from Litoribrevibacter albus, assembly GCF_030159995.1. NCBI lineage: Bacteria > Pseudomonadati > Pseudomonadota > Gammaproteobacteria > Oceanospirillales > Oceanospirillaceae > Litoribrevibacter > Litoribrevibacter albus. The sequence goes on from NZ_BSNM01000014.1 coordinate 252,514, forward strand.
TCTCGACTCGATGTTTTCTTCGCACGCTAAACCGGCTAACTCATCAGCAGAAAGGATAGGCTCAAACGCTTCGAAAGCGTTTTGAATGAATAACGGTTTCTTTTGCCAATATTCGTTAAGAAACTCTTCTTCGGTAATACCGGCTTTTTCAAAAATATTCATAGCGCATCCTTGTATGCTGCATTGGCGAGTTGTGATTTTATTGCGATAAAAAAATAAGGGCCAATTGGCCCTTATATAAGTTTAGCTGACTGTGGCCTTAGATGTTTTTGGCTTGCTCAATTGCATTACCAATGTAGGTTGCAGGCGTCATATCAATCAAGATTTGTTTGGCTTCGGCTGGGATGTCCAGCGTTTCTACAAAGCTTTGCATTGCTTGTTGATCGATCGTTTTACCACGAGTCAGTTCTTTTAGCTTCTCGTAAGCGCCTTCAATGTTATAACGACGCATTACTGTTTGAATCGGCTCAGCCATTACTTCCCAGGCATTGTTCAGGTCTGCCAGCAGGCGGTCAGCGTTCAGTTCTAATTTGCTGATGCCTTTCAATGTTGCGCCATAAGCAATCAAAGAGTAACCCAAGCCAACACCAAGGTTACGAAGAACTGTGGAGTCGGTTAGGTCACGCTGCCAGCGAGAGATTGGTAGCTTGGCAGACAAGTGCTGCATGATAGCGTTAGCAATGCCCAGGTTGCCTTCAGAGTTTTCGAAGTCGATTGGGTTAACTTTGTGTGGCATGGTTGAAGAACCAACTTCACCAGCTACAGGGCGCTGTTTGAAGTAACCTAAAGAAATATATGCCCAGATGTCACGATCGAAATCAATCAGGATGGTGTTGAAGCGAGCAATTGCGTCGTAAAGCTCTGCAATGTAATCGTGCGGTTCGATCTGAGTGGTGTATGGGTTCCAGGTTAAGCCAAGGGACTCAACAAAGGTTTTGGCATGTGCAACCCAGTCAACATCTGGATAAGCTGATAGGTGAGCGTTGTAGTTACCAACGGCGCCATTGATCTTACCTAGTAGCTTTACGTTTTTAACGGAGTTTAGTTGTAGCTCAAGACGAGCCACTACGTTTGCCATCTCTTTACCCATAGTGGTCGGAGAAGCCGTTTGACCATGTGTACGAGACAGCATTGGCTGTTCTGCGTATTCATGTGCCAATGCACGGATGGCATCGATCACTTTAGTCATTTCAGGGATGATGGTTTCTTCTAGACCACCAGACAGCATTAACGCGTGAGACAGGTTGTTAATGTCTTCAGAAGTACATGCAAAGTGTACAAACTCCAACACTTTGTTCAGTTCTGCATTGTCTTTAATGCGTTCTTTGATTAGGTACTCAACGGCTTTAACGTCATGGTTTGTGCCGCCAGGGCCAGTTTCAATGTCTTTTACTCGGTTTGCTTCCGCTTCAGAGAAACCATCTACCAGAGTGTTTAGTAGTGCATTTGCTTCATCAGAAAATGGCGCAACTTCTTGAATGGCAGGGTTGTTTGCTAGCGCTTGTAGCCAACGAACTTCAACTTTCACGCGGTTACGGATAAGTCCATATTCACTAAAGTGATTGCGTAAAGCTTTTGTCTTGCTACCGTAGCGGCCATCGACAGGAGATAGAGCAGTTAATGCATTAAGGTTCATTTTAGTTACCGTTTAGTATTTAGGTGGCTAGGTTTAGTTTCTCTTGGTTTCAGTGAATCTCTGTCACTGATAACCTGAATTCATTAAGCGGTCACAGGCTTGCTGGTATTGCTTTCTCGAAAAAATTAAGTGCCAGCGTCTACCGCCCACTTGGCGCCATAAAATGGCTGCTCGAACGCCTGCTAAAAGGATAGCCCGTATTTTTTCGGCGTTAGTAGGGTTCTGTAAGTAGGTTGGATTACCATTCACTTGAATTCTGAATTTCAATGTACTGATGGTGTCTTTGTATAAATCAGCCAATGATTTGATGATGTTTTCATGGGTGATATCAAAGTGTTCCAGTTGCTTATCCAACTGATCCAGCCGCTCAGCAATCACATTCAGTAATTCAGGTTCCCTGCGTAAACGTGACTCGATATGGAGTAAGGAAATTGCATATCGTAAGGCATTAGGTGTGATGCCCTGAGACTTGGGTGTCATAAACTCTTTTTGAGCATGCAGTCCTTGTCTAAGGTTGTGTGCACTTGATCCAAATACGCTTAGAGTATTTTCAGGGTTTGTCACTGTGAGCGACTTTAAGCTGCTTTCTAGCGAGAATGAATTACAGTTACCCTGGTTGGCAATTTGATCCACCATAAAGGCTGCCTGAAAAACTCCAGCTAGGGCAATGGTTCTGTCTTCAATTGTATGTTTCAAATCTCTACCAACTCACAACAAGAATTTAGGATATTCGTTTACGACTGTTCGAAGGTTGTTTCGATGATGCCGCCGCCAAGGCAGATTTCACCGTCGTAAAACACAACAGATTGACCAGGGGTTACAGCCCGCTGAGGGTCATCAAAGATGACTTTATATCGGCCATCATTCATTCGTTCCACTGTACAGGCCTGATCTGGCTGACGATAACGTGTCTTAGCAGTTAGCTTGCTTTCGTTAACCGGGGCATCATTTACCCAATCGAGTTTGTTTGCGATTAACCCATCACAATACAGTAGTGGGTGCTGTCCGCCTTGAACAACGACTAATACGTTCCGGGTGAGGTCTTTTTTGGCAACGTACCAGGGATCTTCACTGTAGTTGCTTAATCCACCAATCCCTAATCCTTGTCTCTGACCTAGCGTGTGATACATCAGTCCGTCATGACGTCCTATCACATCGCCTTCTGATGTCTCTATGTTTCCAGGTTGGGCAGGAATGTATTGTTTTAAGAAATCTTTAAAGCGTCGCTCACCAATAAAACAGATACCTGTGCTGTCTTTTTTATTGTGAGTGATCAGGTCGTGTTCTTCTGCAATTCGGCGCACTTCGGGTTTTTCCAGTTCACCGACCGGGAACAGTGTTTTGGCAATTTTCTCGCCACCCACTGCATGAAGGAAATAGCTCTGATCCTTATTTCCGTCTAATCCTTTAACAAGGCACGCTTGTCCATTGATTTCTTGCTTTCGGCAATAGTGGCCTGTAGCGATGTAATCTGCGCCAAGGTGGATGGCATAGTCCAGAAAAGCTCGGAATTTAATTTCTTTGTTGCAAAGGATATCCGGATTCGGGGTGCGTCCTGCCTTGTATTCTTCAATGAAGTGTTCAAAAACGCGATCCCAGTATTCTGCCGCAAAGTTGGCTTTATGCAATTTGATGCCAAGTTTATCGGCGACAGCCTGTGCATCCGCCAGATCATCCATTGCGGTACAGTATTCCGTCCCGTCATCTTCTTCCCAGTTCTTCATAAACAAGCCTTCAACTTCATAGCCTTGTTGCTGAAGAAGTAGGGCGGATACGGATGAGTCAACGCCGCCTGACATGCCAACTATTACTTTCATGAACCTTCCTGACTGATGGTCAACTGAATTCTTAAATGGAGATGTTAAATATGTTCATATATGAGTTCTAACGGTTGATGGGGGCGATTGAGGTAATCTTCAATGCACTTCAACACGATAGGGCTTCTCATCATTTCAGGTTGTGCTTTGATTTCGTCCAATGAAAGCCAGCAAGCTTCTATAATGCCGTCGTCCAGCGTTGCTTTTGGGTCAAACTCAATAATAGAACCCACAAAGCAATATCTGTGATATGTCACTCCATTAGCAGGAGCTTTATAAATATAAGAGCCTACAAAGCTATCAATGGAAACTTGATAGCCTGTTTCTTCATATGTTTCCCGGACGGCAGCGTCGAATACAGATTCATCCGCTTCGATATGGCCTGCTGGTTGGTTATAGACCTCTATACCATTGGAAATTTCTTTAACGAGGAGGAATTTCCCATCTTTTTCTATGATGGTGGCGACTGTTCCGTGAGGTGTCCAAACCATATTGCTAACCAGAGTAAAAATTAGGTGGCTATTCTAGGATAAATTAGCTCAACTGTTAAATTTTCTTGGCTTTTTATTACGGCTAGTGCTGTTTTTGCTGCGGTTAGAGGGGATTTTTCGGTTACTTTTTCTTGCTTGTGGTTTGGAATTTGATGGAGCGGGTACGTTAACTTCCAAAAATGTGTGTGTGCCGTTAGCAAGCTTATCAATGTTCCAAGGGCCGATGGAATATCGAATTAGTCTTAGTGTTGGGCATCCAACATGAGCTGTCATACGGCGAACCTGACGATTGCGTCCTTCTGAAATAGTTAGGGCAACCCAGCTTGTAGGAATGTTGGCGCGCTCTCTGATGGGTGGATTTCTGGGCCAGAGATTGGTTGGCTCATCTATGCGTTCTGCCTTTGCAGGTTTTGTCATTCCGTCTTTTAGTTCGACGCCAGTGCGTAGTCTGACTAGCTGTTCTTCAGTAATCTCACCTTCGACTTGTACCCAATAGGTTTTGGGCATTTTGTGTTTAGGGTGAGCAATTTTGTGCTGTAATTGCCCATTGTTTGTGAGCAGTAATAGCCCTTCAGAATCATAATCCAGTCGGCCGGCAGCATAGAAACCGTCTTCAGTAATGAAATCAGCAAGAGTAGAGCGCCCTTGATCATCGGTGAACTGTGAAAGAACATTGAATGGCTTGTTGAATAAAATGAGGTTTTTCATGGTGCTCTATAAATAGTGTAATTTAGAGCGCATTGTATCGGATTGTCGTGCTGATTGGATTGTCTAAACTAAAAATAGAAAAATAAATTAGAGGAATGCTATTGGTTAAAGTATTTACAGATCCGAATGGTTTCATTGTGGTGCACGTAAGGAATCTACTTGAGATTGAAGGGGTCAGTGCTGAACTAAGAAATGAATATGCTGCAGGTGCTACTGGTGAGTTGGCTTACGTGGATGTCTGGCCTGAATTGTGGGTGGAGGATTGGCTTCAGGATCGAGCTAGCGCACTTATTAAAGCTATGAATTCTGACAAGTTGGCTGGTGTATGGTGTTGTTGTACTTGTCGGGAGGAAAATGAACCTGCATTCGATTTCTGTTGGAAGTGTGGTGAAGACAGATCTGATTGGTAGCTAAAATGAGGTGATACAAAAAAGCCAGCGTGACGCTGGCTTTTTTGTGGGCATTGAAGATTACATGTTCGGGTAGTTTGGACCACCAGTACCTTCAGGTGCCACCCAAGTAATGTTTTGGCTTGGGTCTTTAATGTCACAGGTTTTACAGTGAACACAGTTTTGAGCGTTGATCTGGAACTTGTCGGAACCGTCTTCTTCGTTCTTTACAATCTCATATACGCCAGCAGGGCAGTAGCGTTGTGCTGGTTCAGCGTACATAGGAAGGTTTTGCTGAAGAGGAATGTTCGGATCAGTTAACTGAAGGTGAACAGGCTGATCTTCTTCGTGGTTAGTATTCGATAGGAATACAGAAGAAAGACGATCGAAGCTGATAACGCCATCTGGTTTAGGGTACTGAATCTCTTTGCTCTCTGAAGCAGGCTTAAGTTGCTCGTGATCAGGCTTAGGATCTTGCAGAGTAAACGGAAGCTTACCGCCAAAGATATTTTGGTCGATGAAAGTGAATGCGCCGCCGCCCCAAAGGCCGAACTTGTGCATCGCAGGACCAAAGTTACGAGCTTTGTATAGGTCTTCATGCAACCAACTAGACTCGAACTTAGTTTTGAATTCAGTAATTTCGTCGTTTGCACGGCCTGCTTTTAAGGCTTCGAAAATTGATTCCGCAGCTAGCATGCCAGATTTCATTGCAGTGTGAGATCCTTTGATCTTCGCAGCGTTCAAAGTACCTGCATCACAACCTACTAGAAGACCACCAGGGAAGCTCATCTTAGGAAGTGCCTGTAGGCCACCTTTAGCGATAGCGCGAGCACCGTAAGAAACACGCTTACCACCTTCAAGATATTGCTTGATTACCGGGTGGTGCTTGTAACGCTGGAACTCTTCGAATGGACTCATGTATGGGTTGCTGTAGCTAAGGTCTACAATCAAACCAACAACCACTTGGTTATTTTCGATGTGGTAAAGGAAAGAACCGCCGCCAGTACCATCTTCCAAAGGCCAGCCAGCAGTGTGAACTACCAAGCCTTCTTCGTGTTTGGCTGGGTCGATGTCCCAAAGTTCTTTGATGCCAATGCCGTAGTGTTGTGGACCTTTGCCTTCATTTAGGTTGAAGTCATTGATTAGACGCTTGCCTAAGTGGCCACGGCAGCCTTCAGCAAATACAGTATATTTAGCGCGTAGTTCCATGCCTGGCATGAAGCTGTCTTTAGCTTCGCCGTCCATGCCGATGCCCATGTCACCAGTAATGATGCCTTGAACTTCGCCATTTTCGCCTTTAATAATTTCTTGAGCTGCGAAACCAGGGAAGATTTCTACACCCAGCTCTTCTGCTTGCTCTGCTAACCAGCGGCACACGTTACCAAGGCTAACAATGTAGTTGCCTTCGTTGTGCATTGGTTTTGGAATAAATGGTGCAGGTGTCTTGATCGCTTTTTCTTCGCCAGTAAGAACATAAATGTCGTCACGAATTACTGGAGTATTAAGCGGAGCACCTTTTTCTTTCCAGTCTGGGATCAGCTCATTAAGTGCTCTTGGTTCAAAAACAGCACCGGAGAGGATGTGTGCACCGACTTCGGAGCCTTTTTCTACTACACATACTGTAAGTTCTTGCTCAGCTTCATTCGCTTGTTGCATTAGTCGAATCGCTGTAGATAGGCCAGAAGGACCTGCACCAACGACTACAACGTCGAACTCCATTGAATCTCTTTCCACTTCCACGTCTCTTCTCCTCACGCTGATTGAACACGTGTGTTTTCAAGTTGTTATGCATTAATTAAATGTAAGAATAGTTGCATGAGTTACCTATATTAAAGGTGGTCTCATACCGCATAACAAAATTCGAACTACCGTTTAAAACGGGTGCATTATAAATAACTATTTGGAAAATCGCCAATTTCTCACGATTATTTATTGTTTTAATACATGGTTTTCTTGAAAAGCTGGTTAAAACTAAAGCAGGTTGGCTATAATTTCGCCAGCGAGAGCAATGCTTTTATATGGCATTGGTCCAAAAACACGGTTTATCTTGACCTAGACAAATTTTGGGGTCAGTATATGGCCGCTTTTTTGTTACTAAATGTGAACACTTTGCGTATGAAAAGTGAGTCACAATGTAACATTCTGGGATACTGGCATAGGTTTTTTAACTAAAGCCGAGATAATTTTTTGTCAGTACGAATACACCCATTGATCTGAAACGAGGAATCTATGAAGGTTCTTGTTGCTGTTAAGCGCGTAATTGACTACAACGTCAAAGTTCGTGTTAAGCCAGATAACACTGATGTTGATTTGGCTAACGTTAAAATGGCTATGAACCCTTTCTGTGAAATCGCTGTAGAAGAAGCGGTTCGCCTAAAAGAGAAAGGTGTTGCCAGTGAAATCGTAGTTGTTTCTATCGGAGACAAAAAGAGTGAAGAGCAGATTCGTACTGCACTAGCTCTAGGTGCTGATCGTGGCATCCTGGTTGAAACTGACGAAAACGTTTCATCTCTGACTGCTGCGAAAATCCTTAAAGGTATCGTAGACAAAGAAGAACCAAGCATTGTTCTTCTTGGTAAGCAGTCTATCGACTCTGACAACAACCAAACTGGTCAAATGTTGGCTGCACTAGCAGGCTTCCCTCAGGGTACATTTGCATCTGAAGTTGTTGTTGATGGCGATAAAGTTAACGTTACTCGTGAAATCGATGGCGGTCTTCAGACTGTTGCATTGAACCTACCTGCGGTTGTAACTACTGACTTGCGTTTGAACGAACCTCGTTACGCTAAGCTTCCTGATATCATGAAGGCTAAACGTAAGCCTCTTGATAAGACTACTCCTGCTGACCTAGGTGTAGAAGTAGCTTCTAAAGTAGCGACTCTTAAAGTTGAGCCACCTGCTGAGCGTTCTGCTGGCATCAAAGTGGGCAGCGTTGAAGAGCTTGTTGAAAAACTTAAGAACGAAGCGAAGGTACTATAATGAGCACTCTAGTTATTGCAGAACACAATAACAGCGCACTAGCACCTGTTACTCTTAACGTAGTAGCGGCTGCTAAAGCAATCGGTAACGAGATTACTGTTCTTGTTGCTGGTGCTGGCTGTGGCGCTGTAGCTGAAGAAGCGGCTAAAGTTGACGGTGTAGCTAAAGTTCTAGTTGCTGACAACGCTGCTTACGCTAACCAACTAGCTGAGAACCTAGGTCTTCTAGTTGCTGATCTTGGTAAAGGTTTCACTCACATCCTTGCTGCTGCAACTACTACTGGTAAGAACTTCCTACCACGCGTAGCTGCTGCATTGGACGTTGAGCAGATCTCTGAAGTTATCCGTGTAGACAGTGCTGACACGTTCGCACGTCCAATCTACGCTGGTAACGCTATTGCGACTGTACAGTCTTCTGACGCAATTAAAGTAATCACTGTTCGTGGTACTGCATTTGACGCAGTAGCTGCTGAAGGTGGTTCTGCGGCTGTTGAAGCTGTTGACGCAGCTCACGATGCTGGTATTTCTAGCTTCGTTGGTGAAGAGCTAGCTAAGTCTGATCGTCCAGAACTAACTGCAGCTGACGTAGTTATCTCTGGTGGTCGTGGTATGCAAAATGGCGACAACTTTGAGTTGTTGTACAAAGTTGCAGACAAAATCGGCGCAGCAGTGGGTGCATCTCGTGCAGCTGTTGATGCTGGCTTCGTACCTAACGATATGCAAGTTGGTCAGACTGGTAAAATCGTTGCTCCACAGCTTTATGTTGCTGTTGGTATCTCAGGTGCTATCCAGCACTTGGCAGGTATGAAAGACTCTAAAGTGATCGTAGCGATCAACAAAGACGAAGAAGCACCTATCTTTAGTGTTGCTGATTACGGCTTGGTTGCTGATCTATTCGAAGCAGTTCCAGAACTAGAAAAGCTTGTTTAATAACTTGCTCTAAGTTTTGATGCTTTGAGAAAAACCCGCTTCGGCGGGTTTTTTGTTGCTTGTTTTGTTTATTCTTTATTGGTTTGTTGCTTGTTCTATGCATCTGAGGTGTTAAATGGAAATTTTACTGGCCTTTTGTGCAACTCTTATTTTGCTTTTGGCTTTGGGATTATCTCTAATACTTAGTAGGAAAAGCTTTAAGCGTGTAGATGAACAGTATTTTATTGATTGTTTGACTCGGTTTGAAAGTGGCATGATCACGAGTGATGAGTGGCTGGTGTTTCTTTCTTTGCCTATTAAACACGATCCCTGGCTTGAGTCGCTCAAAATGGAGTTGCTTGAAATCAATGAGGATTGTGGTGTTAGAACCGTAACCTATATTCAACTTCCGGCCACGTTGATGGATAAAGTGGGCGTTGAAAGAGTTAAGTCTGTTCTAGAGAAAGTGTCTCAACGCCCGTATAAGGATTTTTGAATGGTTTAAAGTGCGTTTTCAATGAGTTTATCGCGCTTGATGCGCTGCCTGAATTCATTGAGGTCTTCACTGAAATCCAGAATATTGAAATGATCCTGTAGCCATTGCCCAATTACATTGTCATCTGAGATCAAGTGAGCTATCTGCATGTGTAAGCAGCGGATCTTGGAAAAGTCTTCAATTCCGCCAATTCCTCGTTTTTCCAGATATTGTTCAAGAATGCCGAGCTTTAGCAGATAAGCTTTGTCTAAATCCGTTAAGCATGCATTTCGGATTGCCTGATATCTTTTTTGATCTTCGAGAAAGGCTTTCGCCAAGGCTGGGGTTTCTTCAATCAAGAGCTCTAATGGCTTTACCAATCGTTGTGATTCAAGAAAGTTTATCTTTTCAATCAGTAGAGGGTGGCATAGCCAAAAGTGTGTAGGGAATGGCGCTTCTCCAACGACACAGTGCATTTTAAGCGCGGTTGGCTGGCCTTCAGGTGATCTGGATGAAACTGAGATTATCCCTCTGGGAACACGTCCTAGTGCTTGTTCGATGAATTGAATATCACTGTCTGTAAGTAAATCGGGAGAACTCATTTTTCGGTCAGATCTCTTGCCTAAAGAAAAAAGAAGCTATTTTAGGGGCTAAGAGATTTTTATGATAGAGTAGTGAGCTTTATAAATTAACAGAACAAACCAAGGTTTAGTCTAATGTCTCGTACAACGAAAGAAGCACTGGATACTGCACATAATAAAGTGAGTTATGGTATTGGTCGTCAAATGGGCGCTCAATTAAGAGGGAATGATTTCAAAGGCATTGATATCGAATTAGTGATGGCTGGTCTTGGCGATTCCTATGAAGGACTTGAAGACTTGGTTGGCGTTGAAGAGATGAGCAAAGCCTACACTGAAATTCAGGCGCAAATCCAGCAAGAAGTGGCAGCTGAAGCTCAGGCAAACCTTAAACAAGGTGAAGAGTTCTTGGCTGAAAACAAAGCTAAAGATGGTATCAATACGACTGAAAGCGGTCTTCAGTACGAAGTACTTGTGGAAGGTAAGGGCGACATTCCTGAAGCTTCTTCGCGTGTAAAAACCCATTACCACGGTACTTTCATCGATGGTCGTGTGTTTGACAGCTCAGTAGAGCGTGGCGAACCGGCTACATTCCCTGTAAATGGTGTTATTCGTGGCTGGACTGAAGCTCTGACTATGATGCCTGTGGGCTCTAAGTGGAAGTTGTATGTACCTTCTGACCTGGCTTATGGTTCTCAAGGTGCTTCTGGTTCAATTCCACCAAATACCACGCTTATTTTTGAAGTTGAACTAATAGAAATCGTTTAACTTATTTGCTCCGATCAAACCCGCAACTGTCCTGGTTGCGGGTTGATTCACACTTTAATGCTTTTCTTGTTATTTTCCCGGAGTACAATGCAGCTTCTTATTGTCCTAGATACAAAGACTACATACTCTCAGGAAAATCATGAAGCGTTCTACTCATATCTTATCTGTTCTATTTCTTTCTCTTAGTTTTTCAAGCTTTTCATTTGCTGCCTCTAAAACAGAAATTGATGCTAAATCATATGCCGCTGTTCAGATTTTAAAGCAAGATGTCCCTGGTGCCAGTGAGCTTATTGAAAAAGCCTATGCCATGTTGGTTTTTCCAGAAGTTTATGGTGGTGGGTTTGGTATTGGCGGGGAGTACGGTGAAGGGAAAATGTTTGTTGAAGACTATACCTATGGTTATTACAACCTGGTCTCAGCCAATGTTGGTTTCCTAATGGGAGCGCAGGTGAAGTCTGAAGCGATTCTATTTATGACAAAGGAAGCTTTTGATCGGTTTGTTCAAATAGATGGCTGGGAGGCCGGTGTTGACGGTAGTGTTGCCCTGGCTGAGCTCGGAGTTGCTGAAAGTTTGGATACCAATGCGATTCAGGAGCCAATAATTGCGTTCATCTATTCGAATAAAGGACTGATCTTTAATCTGACGTTAGAGGGTACAAAAATCTCTAAGATTCAGAAATAAGAAAGGGGCATCAAGCCCCTTATGAGTTTTAACTGTAATAACTTAAGCAAGCTTATACTTTAAATTGTGCTGTTAACTCACTCAATTCATTAGCAAAATCAGAAAGCTGAGTGGCCAGTTGAGTAACCTGGTCCGCCACTTCAAGGTTTTCATTACTGGCTTCTTCAACTTTAACTACGTTTTCGTTCATTTCATCAATTGCCTGGCTTTGCTCTTCAGTTGCTGTGGCAACCTGGAAGTTCATGTCAGTAATTTGTTCAACGGCGGAGCGAATAGTAACCAGCGCGGAGCCTGCTTTATCAACAAACTCTACCGTTTGATTTGTTGATTCCTGACCTTTGTTGATGGCTTCTACGGCTTTTCTTGATCCGCTTTGTAGTTGTTCGATCATTCTCTGAATTTCATCAGTGGAGTCTGCTGTTTTCTGTGCGAGACTTCGAACCTCATCTGCTACAACGGCAAAGCCTCGGCCTTGCTCACCAGCACGAGCGGCTTCAATGGCTGCGTTTAGTGCCAGTAAGTTGGTTTGTTCCGATATGCCTCTAATGACATTCAGGATGCCGCCAATGGATTCAGACTGTTCACTTAATTCGTGAATGACTTGTGCAGCGTTGGTCATTTCATTTGAGAGACTTTGAATCTGAGTGATGGAGTCTTTTACAATGTTGTGTCCTTCCTCAACATTGGAGTTCGCATCACGGGCTAAGTCCGCTGCGTTATTCGCATTTTGGGCAATCTCCTGAATGGTGGAATTCATTTCTGAAATTGCTGCTGCGAGAGATTCAATACTCATCCGTTGATTGCCGGTTTGCTCCAAGCTGTACTGGGATTGATGATGAATATCTTCAGACATCGATAGGACGCCATTCGATTTTTGTATGACTTGTTGAATGATGTCCTGAAGTTTTACAACAAATGAGTTGAAGCCTTTACCAACTTGTCCCACTTCATCTTGAGAGGACACTTTTATACGCTTGGTGAGATCACCTTCACCGGAACCTATGTCTTCAAGTAATTTTGCAGTGATCGACAGTGGCTTAACAGTTTGTTTGATAAGGATGGTGATCGCTACTATAGACAGGGCAATCAAAATGGCGGTAATAATCAGTGTCGTTAGGGCAGACTGGTTCAAGCTTTCATAGAGTTCAGCTTCAGGCACTACGGCTAATAGGTAGTAATTGAGATCAGGGATGTAATCAGAAGAAAGAATATAATCTTCACCTTGAGTTGATTCTGTCATTGCTTTGAATGTATTTCCTGAAATCAATTCTTTTCCTGGCGTTTTGAAGAGATCAAGATCAGAAATATTCTTGCCTATTTTTTTCTCGTCAGGGTGAACAATGATTTTTCCTTCATGGTTAACGAGCAGAACATACCCTGTTTTTTCTAACGTATAGTTCTTGATTAACTGCGTCAAAGTATCAACATTTAAGCCAAGGCCTGCGGCGCCTTTGCCACCAGATACTCGGTAATTCATGAATAAAGTTAGTGGTCCCGATCCTTCGAAATAGTCCAGGCTGAGATCGCGTTTAGAGCCAGAGTTAAGGAATGAATAAAACCAACCATCATTCGAGCTAGACTGACTGACCTGTTTTAAGACACCACTCTCCGTGTAATAGTTATTGGTCACATTAGAAACATAAAATACAACACTGGCATTGGATGAGCTTTTTACTTGTTGGAAGTAGTTCAGCATTTGAGGGAGTTCAGATTGCGGTTCGCCATTCTTTATCCAGTTTTCAAGAAAATAACTCTCTGATATCAATTTCGCGCTTGTGATGGGTGCAGTAATTTCAGCAGTGATAGATTGAGAAACACTCGCCATTGCAGCTGGAAGCTGTTGGCCGAGTAAACGATCGTTCATTACCTCTTTCATTAAGGTGTTGTTGACGATGGCGTTGACCAGCATTGCCAATACGAAAGCAATGGAAGTAAATAACGTCAACTTTTTCTGAAAGGACAATCTCTTAAACACACTACACCTCTAATCCCTATGTTCTAGTTCAGTATAGATCGGCATTCAGATAAGAGGTCTTTAATAATTTAGTAAAATAAGTCACCTAGTGTTTCTTTAAACCACACCAGTTCGGGCTCTTTATCTCTCGATTTATGGCTGAATAAATGAATGTCGATGGGGGGCGATTCCAATGGGAAACGGTAGATGGATAGCTCATTGGCTTCTGTCATCAGTAACTTGCCATAGCTCTCAGGCATGGTTAGGAGTAAGTCGGTATTCATTGCCACTCGACTTGCTGCGAAATAGTGCTGACAGCGCAAGGAAATTTGCCGGCTTAGTCCGTATCGGTTTAATTCAATATCTTCGAAGGTCATTCCTGCACTTCGGTAAGAAGCGACGACATGTTTTTCTTTAAGATAGGTTTCCAAATCTAGAATAGTCTTAATTCTGGGATGATCTTTTCGTGCCAGTACGCACAAACTTTCTGAAATCACATGTTTGCGTTCGAGGCGTTCGCTCACAGGTTGGGCCACATCCACCACGAGATCTAATGTCCCGATGGAAAGATCGTGTTCCATCGTCTGGCGATCGTGTCGAAGGCTGATCACAGAGACATTAGGGGCTTGTTCTTCAAGTCTTGCTAAAAGCGGTGGTAAACATGTGGATTCAAGAACATCTCTAAGACCTAGCTTAAATTGCACGCGAGCTTCTTTCGGCTCAAAGCTTCTTGTCGCCAAAAATGTCCCATTTAAGCGATTAAGCGCATGACTGATTTCCGGATGTATGCGCTCTGCCAGTGGGGTAGGAAGCATTTTATGGCCTTGGCGTATGAAGAGTGGATCTTCAAATGCTTCCCTTAATTTAGATAACGAGTGGCTAATAGCAGGCTGAGTTATGAATAATTTTTCAGCGGCTTTGGTGAGATTGCCTTCTGAGTATATGGCTTCAAATACCGTGTAGAGATTTAGATCGATGCGCATGAGGTATGTTCTATTAGTAATATTTATAGTGCTTGATTATAACTATTCATTTGATTGATTGATAAGGCATAAATACTATAAGTGAAGATTAAGTCATCTAATTCTAAACAAACCGAGGTATGCCAATGGATTTCTCCCCATCTTCAAAAGGACAGGAGGTATTGACCAAACTGAAGAGCTTCATGCGTGAAGAGGTTTTTCCGGTTGAAGATCAATATTTCAAAGATTTGAAAGCTCAAGCGAACCCTTGGGTTGTCCTTCCTATCATCGATGAGCTGAAGGCTAAAGCCAAAGCTCAGGGGCTATGGAATCTCTTTCTGCCTAAATCGGACTATGGCGCCGGCATAAGCAATGCGGATTATGCGCTTATGGCTGAAGAGATGGGGCGGAGTTTTATGGCGCCGGAGCTGTTTAACTGCAACGCGCCAGATACCGGCAATATGGAAGTGCTGGTGCATTATGGTTCTGATGAGCAAAAGAAAGAGTGGTTGCTGCCTTTATTGGACGGAAAAATCCGTTCGGCCTTCTGCATGACAGAACCAGGTGTGGCCTCTTCTGACGCGACCAACATGGAAGCAACAGCGACCATTGAAGGAGACGAAGTGGTTCTGAACGGCAGAAAATGGTGGAGCACCGGAATCGGTCATCCTGATTGCAAAGTTCTGATCTTCATGGGGCTGACGAATCCTGATGGACCTAAGCATGCCAAGCATTCGATGGTGCTGGTGCCGAAAGATACGCCGGGGGTGAAAGTTGAACGCATGTTACCAGTGTTCGGTGAGTTAGATGAGCCTTACGGTCACGGTGAGGTGAGTTTCACCAATGTTCGTCTTCCTAAGACTGCCATTATTGCCGGACCGGGCAGGGGCTTTGAAATTGCTCAAGGACGTTTAGGGCCTGGACGGGTTCATCACTGCATGCGTGCCATTGGCGCAGCTGAACGCGCGTTGGATCTTATGATCAAACGCGCAACCAGTCGAGAAGCCTTTGGAAAGCCGATAGTGAATCTGGGTGGGAACAGAGACATTATCGCGAATGCCCGGATTTCAATTGAACAAGCCCGATTATTAACGCTGAAAACGGCATGGTTACTTGATACCAAAGGGGTTATGGGGGCGATGAGTGAGGTTTCCCAAATCAAAGTGGTTGTACCAAATATGCTTCAAACCATTGTCGATCAAGCCATTCAGATGCATGGCGGAGCCGGGGTGAGTGAAGATTTTCCTCTGACATCGATGTTTGCGTATGCGCGTTGTTTGCGATTGGCTGATGGCCCTGATGAAGTGCATAGAGGGCTTGTAGCAAAACTTGAGCTGTTAAAACACAAGTAAGACGCGCAGTTATGTATCAAGGCTAGCTGATTAGTTAGCTATCAAAACAAGAACATAGACAGGGTTAGGATTGTAATGAAAACGGTAATTATAACGGGTGGCGCAAGTGGTTTAGGGTTGGCGCTTGCTCATAAGTATTCTTCAGAAGGGTATTCGGTATGTATTGCTGACATTCAGAAGGAACAGGGTGACAACGCTGTAGCCGAGTTGCAGCGTAAAGGCGGTGACGCATTCTTTGTGTATCTTGATGTCACAGAGGAAGAGCAATGGCGCCATTTGAAGGACGTTGTGCTTGAACGTTGGGGTTATGTGGATGTCTTGATTAACAATGCAGGTGTTGCGGCAGCAGGGTTAATAGAAGATCAGTCGATCGACGATTGGAAATGGGTTCTGGATATCAATGTCTTGGGTGTGGTTCTTGGCTGTAAAGTTTTCACGCCATTGATGAAAGCTCGTGATAATGGCTATTTGATTAATGTTGCCTCGATGGCAGGATTAATTCATGCACCGAGCATGTCGTCCTATAACGTTTCCAAAGCCAGCGTCGTTGCGTTGTCCGAAACGCTCAAAGTAGAACTCAGCCAATGGAATATTGGTGTCTCTGTTGTGTGTCCGGCATTCTTCCAAACGAATCTGACTAAAACGATGCGAACTAATATTTCAGGTGTGACTAAAACGGTGAATCGTTGGATGGAAAGTTCCTCTGTTACTGCTGATGATGTTGCTAATGCTGTGTTTATTGGTATGAAGCATCAGCGCTTCTTCGTTCTGACACATACAAAAGAAAAACTTATGTGGTGGATGAAACGATTAAGCCCGGAATTACTGCACACCATGTTAAGTAATACCGTGGGTAAACAAGTGAAGAAGATGATGGAGCGTACAATCTGATGACTGATCAAGCCATAGATACACTTGTCGATCAGGCGACGGATATCCGAGAGGGTGAGTCGCTGGATCTCAATTCGCTTGTGCCTTATTTGGAAGCTCAAATACCTGGTGTTGAAGGTATTCCGAGAGTGAGACAGTTTCCCGGGGGCGCATCTAATTTAACCTATTTGCTTCAATATCCGGATAAAGATCTGATTTTGCGTCGGCCACCGTTCGGAACGATTGCAAAGTCTGCTCATGACATGTTGCGTGAGGCCAAGATAATTCAAGCGTTGAAACCTGTTTACCCTTATGTGCCAGAGATTATGGCAATCTGCGAAGATCATTCTGTGCTTGGGTGCGATTTTTATGTAATGGAGCGCCTGGTCGGAATCATTCCTCGTCAGGACTTACCGAAAGGCTTAAATCTATCGGAGTCAGACACTCGTAAACTTTGCCTGAATGTTATCGATAAGTTGATTGACTTACATTCCATTGATCCTTACACAGCCGGGTTGTCTGAGTTAGGAAAAGGGGAAGGGTATGTGGAACGTCAGATCTCGGGTTGGTCCGATCGTTATCGTAAGGCCATCACGGATAACGCGTCTGGCTTTGAGACAGTAATGGCCTGGTTGGAAGAAAAGCAACCGAAAGACATTGCAAACCGATTAATTCATAACGATTTCAGATTCGATAACGTTGTTCTGAATGTAGACAATCCGTTTGAGGTTATCGGCGTGTTGGATTGGGAAATGGCAACCTTGGGCGATCCTCTCATGGATCTTGGAAACAGTTTGGCGTATTGGGTTCAAGCGGATGACGACCCTCAAATGCAGTTCATGCGACGCCAACCAACACACCTGAAAGGAATGCTGTCTCGCCAAGAAGTGATCGAATATTACATGGACAAAACCGGCTTTAATGTCCCGTGTTTCGACTTCTATGAAATCTATGGTTTGTTCCGCTTGGCGGTCATTATTCAACAGATCTACTACCGCTATCATCATGGTCAGACCAAAGATAAGCGATTCCAAAACTTTATTCATGCCGCAAACTATTTGGAGCAGCGCTGCATGAAACTGATAGAAAAGAGCGTTCTCTAGTGCTTAGGGCTATGAGTCTAGTGCCTGGAGTTGTAAACCTAGTGGTTACTGAGAAGCGTTTTGGGAGGAAATATGGCTGAAATTTTCTTGGTACGACATGGTCAGGCGTCATTTGGTGCTGACGACTATGATCAGCTCTCTGACTTGGGTGTCCGTCAATGTCGTATGTTGGGGGCCAATATGCGCGATTCATTGAAGGCACCCGTATTTGTATCAGGCTCTCTGAATCGCCATCACCAGTCTATGGCCGCGTTTTACGAAGGATACGGTGAGGAGGTTATTCCTCGTGTGGAGATCGATCATCTGAATGAGTTTGACCACGAGGATGTCTTTCATGTGGCTTTTCCTGAGTACCGAGACAAAAACACCTTAGTGAAAGCGTTGGCTCAACACGATCAACCGAAAAAAGCATTTCACTTCTTATTTGAAGAGGCGGTGAAGCGTTGGTCTTCATGCGATTATGATGACGATTACAAAGAATCGTGGCCAACATTTCAGCAGCGAGTCAAACAAGGCTTGGTTGAGGTCAGGGCGATCACTTCATCTGCGGAATACAAGAAACGACCCGTAGTGGCGTTTACCTCTGGTGGGCCAATTTCTGTGATCGTCCAGGAAGTGATGCGCCTGGATGACTCAGCAACGTTTTCTTTGAATGAAAATCTTGCTAACTCAGGTGTGAGTCGAATTCTGGCAACTGACAATAAAATAAGTATTTCATATATCAATAATTACAGTCACTTAGAGAAAGAACCTAATTTAATTTCTTACAGGTAGAATGCCTGTAAAAAGGAGTTTTTATGTTAGATATGTTTAATTTGTCCGGGCAGGTTGCCCTTGTTACAGGCGCGAGTCGTGGGATTGGTGAGAGCATTGCAAAAACCTTAGCGGAAGCCGGTGCACATGTGATTGTGTCCAGTCGTAAAGCCGAAAGCTGTCAGGCCGTTGTGGAACAGATTACAGAAGCCGGAGGCAGTGCTGAAGCGATTGCCTGTCACATTGGGGAGATGGAACAGATTCAGGCTACCTTTGCTCAAATAAAAGAGAAGCACGGCAAACTTGATATTCTGGTAAACAATGCCGCAACCAACCCTTTCTTTGGGCATATTCTGGATACTGATTTATCTGTATTTCAGAAGACAGTGGATGTGAATATTCGTGGCTATTTCTTCATGTCGGTCGAAGCCGGAAAACTCATGAAAGAGCAGGGGAAAGGCGCCATAGTGAACGTGGCGTCTGTTAACGGCGTTATCCCGGGCCATATGCAAGGGATTTATTCCATCACCAAAGCGTCTGTCATCTCAATGACTAAATCCTTTGCCAAAGAATGTGCGCCGCTGGGTATTCGTGTTAATGCCTTATTGCCAGGTTTAACAGACACAAAATTTGCCTCTGCTATTACAGCTAATCCAGCGATTATGAAAATGGCGCTGGAGCATGTGCCTATGAAGCGATCGGCCGATCCTGATGAAATGGCAGGTGCGGTCTTGTTCTTAGCTTCCGATGCTGGCAGCTATACAACGGGTACTTGCTTAAACGTTGATGGTGGGTATTTAACTGTATAAGATAAGTCTAACAGTATAAGTTTCATTGACGTCGAATTTCGAAAGCCTGTGTTTGTTGTGAACACGGGCTTTGTTGGTAAATAAGTGGACCTGATTTTGGGGTGCTCATTTGGTTATGAGTTTTTAGGTCTTAATGCGTTGATAATAAAAATAACAGAGGCAACGGAATGTCTGTTCTCATCTATGGTGCGTACGGCTATAGCGGTCAGTTAATCAGCCAGGAAGCTAAACAACAGGGTTTGGATGTTGTTTTGGCCGGTCGTGATGAAGCTGCGCTGTCTGAAACTGCACATAAATTAAAGCTTCCACATCTCACTTTCTCACTCAAAGACAAACAAGCTCTTCATTTAGCTTTATCAAAGGTGTCATTGGTTATTCATTGTGCCGGGCCGTTCTCATCTACGGCAAAGCCGATGATCGAGGCCTGCATAGCCACAAAAACTCACTATCTTGATATCACTGGAGAAGTAGAGGTATTTGAATATGCTCACAGCTCTGACGTGGATCAACGTGCAACCGAGGCCGGTATTATTGTTTGTCCTGGGGTAGGCTTCGATGTCATTCCTACAGATTGTGTTGCAAGTGCGCTGAAAGCCGCTCTTCCTGATGCTTCGCATTTGACGTTGGCGTTTCAGGGAGGCTCAGCCATTAGCCCTGGTACAGCAAAGACGATGGTGGAGTCTTTGGGCAAAGGCGTCATGATTCGCCGGAACGGGAGAATCAAAGAGGCTACGTTAAAAGAGAAATCGATCAACTTTGGGAGTGGTGATAAAACCTGTATGGGAATTAGCTGGGGTGATGTCAGTACCGCTTATCACTCCACAGGCATTCCGAACGTTGAAGTCTATGTGCCTGCCTCTTCAAAAGTGATTCAAAAAATGAAGTTGCTTCGATTTGGCCGCTGGATTTTTAAACCGAAATTCATTCAACGTCTCATTCAGTCCCAAATCGAGAGTAAAGTCACTGGCCCTGATGCAAATGTCAGAAGTGCAAATCCGGCTACTATATATGGGGAAGCACGAAATGAATGGGGCAAAACAGTACAGGCGCGCTTAAAGACCTTAAATGGTTACGAGGTGACCAAGTACGGAGCCGTTCATCTGGCTAAACATATTCTAACCTCCGACCCTGTAAAACGGGGAAGCACCACTCCGAGCTTGTTATTAGGAGCCTCATTGATTTCTGAGCTTCCTGGAAGTAGTCCAATTACTTTGTTTGAACATTAAAAGAGAGAGTATTGCCCATGCGTTTTGGTTTAACTTTGTTAGCGTTCATTGGTTTAGGTGCGGTGTATCTTTCATTCTGGCCGATTCCAATCGATGCCAAGGCTTGGCAAGTCCCCCAAGACATGGGGTATGTCGGGGACTTTGAAAAGAATAATCGTCTCTCTTCTTTGGAGATTATCTCGTTAAACGGCGAAGAAGGTCCGGAAGACTTTGCTGTGAACGCCCAGGGGCAAGTCTTCTTTTCATTACTTGGCGGAAAAATTATGCGAATCGGGGAGGATGGTTCTTTCTCTGAATTTGTGAATACAGGTGGGCGTCCTCTAGGTTTGGAATTCGCACCTTCGGGCGAGCTGATTGTTGCGGATGCTTTCAAAGGGCTTCTGTCTGTTTCGCCAAGTGGTGACATATCACTGCTGACCGATTCGGTTTTGGGGAGCAAAATCCGATACGCGGACGATGTGGATGTTACCAGTACAGGTGAAATCTATTTCAGCGATGCATCCACCAAGTTCCCGGCAGAAAGCTATGGAACCTATCAAGCCAGCCTTTTGGATATTATGGAACACGGTGGTAATGGACGGGTGATTCATTACTCACCAATCACCAAAGAAAGCCGAATTATTGTGTCTGGTCTTCAGTTTGCGAATGGCATTTCGGTGACCCATGATGAAAGTGCGATTTTGATCAATGAAACCGGCACTTACAGTGTACTCAAGCACTGGATTAAAGGTGAGAAAGCCGGTCAGACGGAAACGCTTATCTCTAACCTCCCTGGATTCCCTGACAACATTAATAAGGGAAGTAACCAAAATTACTGGTTAGGCTTGGTTAGCCCCCGAAGTAAGGCTCTGGATTTGTTGGCGCCATTCCCGTTCCTGAGAGAAGCTGTTCAGCGTCTTCCTAAGGTACTGCGACCTAAGGCTCAGCATTATGGGCACGTTGTTTCGATAAATGATCGGGGTGAGATCTTGTTGAGTCTTCAAGATCCAGAGGATACCTATAGTTATACGACGGGTGCGGCAGAAAGTGGCCCGTGGCTTTATTTAAGCAGCTTACATGAGCGTCGTATTGCCAGGGTAAAATATCCGTTGAAATAAACAGTCGTATATAAGTGGTTGAAAATTAATCTATTGTTTAAATTGTGGGATAGGTAACAGAAGGGAATCTCATATCTTGGTACTATATTTGAATAATAATTATACAGTACTAACAAAAAGAGATTGAATCATGACTTCACAGGATCAATGTTCCAGTAAGGTTTTCCAAACTGGTCTTTGGTGTACCATCGCAATTTCAGTGGTAAGTATTTTACTTACTCTATAAGAGAGGTGGATCACCGTTTATCTAACTCTTGTAACAAGATGTTGCAAGGTTGCCAATTTAGACTTTACTTATAGTTAGTTCATAGGCGTTCTGTAGTACAAATAGTACAAATAGTACAAATAGTACAAACAGTTCGCTGGTGAAACATATGCTGTGGTAGGTTCTTAAAAGTGGCAGTTTACAGCAGCTAGGTACATAAAATATGTGAGAGGGTAGTTATCATCTCTTAGACTGCGATAAGTGCTTTGGTGGTTATCTGATTATCGCAGGAATTACATAATAAGTACTGGCTGTTTAGAGAAGAGGGGTGGCGAAAGCTGCCCCTTTTCTTTTTGTGTCTAGATTATTCCCATATCGAGACTTGTGGTCATGGCTTCTGCCAGTTCTTTACAGTCTTCGATAAAGCTCTCCTGCCAGTCGCCCCGACAAATTAAAGGCTCTTGAACCCAGCGCCATCGTAAACCTGTAAGGATGGTCTCTAATGCCCGCTTTGTACCAGTTCCATCATGTCCAGCTCTGATAACTGCGGCGACGGGAGTACCTTGTTTTTCTTCCAGGCAAGGGTAGTAGTTTCGATCAAAGAAGTCCTTCATTCCGCCGCTCATATAGCCAAGGTTCTCTGTTGTGAACAGGAGAATAGCGTCAGCCTTTTGCACAGAATCAGGTTGGCACTCTAATGCAGGGATTGCGTGTACTTCAACATCTTCACTGATGGCTTTGGACGATGATGTCATTGCATCAACCATCTTTTGGGTATTCGGCGAGGGGGCGTGATAAACCAAGAGTAGGACTTTACTCATCTTCCCATACCCACCTTAGTGGTTCACCAAAATCATCGTAGATTAGTTTTTTCTTGGGTGTTTTGTTTTTGGGTTTGCTTGTCGCCGGCTTTTTAGATTTCTTTTTTCGCGAATCTATGGCTGCGACTACATCATTGACGTAGCTGCGCTGTTCTTTATTTCCGTCAAAGATGATGGTTTCTTGCGCTTTTAATGGCCCGCCCTGAATACCAGAAACACCGGGCGCGACTTCTTCAATAGAGCCTCCGGTATGTTCGTACTGTCCAACTGCCTGATTCAGCATCTCTCTCAGTTGGGCTTTTGTGGGCTTACGCTTCATAGTGATTTGAGTTTACACACGAATAAAGGTTGAAATATTTTAACCAAGCTAATAAGAATACCATGTTTTTGTAGCTATGTTTCTAGTCACTTAGTTCATGAGCGTTTGTTTCGCGGGCTTATATTGCTCTTCATTTATATCTAACCGCGTTAGGCAGCAGATACATTTGTTGCTAAGTGAAGCTCAGACACAGCTACGTCTTGTTTCGCTTTTGGATAAGCTAGGCAGTAGGTCAAAAGAACACACAGTGCCGTAAATAAAGACAAAACCAACAAGGCTATTTTGATTCCCATTAGGCTAACCAGAAAAGAAATAATAATAGCGCCTAAACTCCCACCTAATGTACCAAGCGTGTTCCAGATGCTGAATACCTTGCCACTGTTCATCGTGCTAATGTCTTTTTGAATAGAAGCAGTCAATGGAATATGAACAAGGCTTGCAGACACTCCTACTAGAGCAGCGGCAGCGATGCTGATATAGGTGGCAAGTTCTCCTTCGGCAACGTTAAAGCATAAGCCAAGAACCACAACCGCTAGGAGTCCATCACCGATGAATGAACAGCGTAAAGAGCGTGAGATGGCTAATCGGGCAATAAATAGTGAACTTAGAAACTCACCTAAGCCAGTGGAGATGATCAAAGTGCTATAGAAATTAGCGGGAAGGTTAAGGGCTTCGACTGTATAGAGAGGTAATCCGACTTGTGTCATTCCTCTCCAAACCAGGGAGTAACCTAAAAAGCCAATTACTCGAATTAACAATGGACGCTTTCTTGCCAACTCGGCAAAACCACCAAGAATGTCAGCCAGGATCGGACCACAGACTGCCGGATTAGGCGCAGCTTCTTTGTTGCAGTGAATAGCCAGAAGTACCAAACCAGCCACAGCAAATACACCAGCACAGATTAGATAGCCGTACGCAGGAAGCAGAGTCATGTTATCCATGACCCCAGCCAAAAACGCGCCGACAAAGAATGAAGGCCATAACACGCTTTGAGTTAGGCCGTTTGCAAGATATAGCTCAGATTCTTCAACAAAGCCCGGCATGATGGCTTTACCCGCAGGTTTTGAGAAAGCAGAGGTCAGAGTGACTAACGATGCTAAAACCGTGAGGTTGATAAGATTCAGGAAATCAAACCAGCATAGGACTCCAATCAGTGCAATACCTGTTGTGCGAGCCAGATCCGCTAACAACATAATGATTCGTCGATCGTATTGATCGGCGATCACACCACCATACAACCCCAATAAACCTCGGGGAAAGGCAATACATGAAACAATCAACCCAAGCTCGGTGGCTGAAGCGTCTAACATTAGCGCGCTGAAAGTAACCAGAAGACCAAAAATACCATCACCCAGATTTATCAGGATTTGGTTAGTGAGATAGGCTGAAAAACTTCTGTTTTTTAGAAGAGGCCAGTAGCCAGTTGAAGTTTCTGTAGAGTCAGTTTTCTCGTTAACGCACAATGCCGTGGTGGTCATATCAAACCCCTCATGGTTGGATTAAAAAGTGAATAGCCGATCAGGTAGGCGCAAAGCGACTCTAGGTGTAGAGCCTTTGTTGGCAGGGCAAAGAGATCGCTTGAATTGCGATTTAGAAGATTCATTAGTGCTGCTTTTTTGGGTTTATGCCTAGCTGGCTGTAACCATTCAGGAAGGGATGTGTGTCTGACAACAAAACAGAGAAGACAATCCAACCCATTAGTGCAGTGTCACGGTAACCAGCTACCTTGCTGAACCGATATAAGTGGGATAGGTGACCTGTCCCGATACCGGGTCAGTGGTATTTATTGATCTAGCTATTTTTAATATGGACGGGATGATAAAAAGGTCAATAAAGTTGGCCGTATAAGACCTTTTCTTTAGTGCGTCATTTCTGTCACCCCTTAATACACTTATTTCTTACATGGTTATTTTTGCAAGACTTTTTAGGACGATGTCTGCGTGAGATTGGTAAATTCTCTGGGTTTGGGGGGATTACAGGACGTAATTCTCTGACGTACGGTATACTCGAAAGGTTTGATCTATGAACTCAGACAAAAGAACTACTTACTTTTTCTATTGATTTAGCTTCTACCCATAAACTCACTGAATATATTGCCTTCTTTTATGATTATTGGATCGTCGTCTCCTCAAATTGTTGTACTTATTAATCATTTTCTTCCTGACGGAAGCTCGTCTCTAGTCAGTACGGATTTTGTGTACTCTCTAACGAATGAGTGGCGCGAACAAATAATTGTGGAAGGAGGAAATAATTGGCGAAAAATATTCAACATCTATGCAAAGCTGGCTTTTTCGCTTGATATTGAGGTCAATGAAACAAAGACATGGCAAGACTATCGAGATCAGCATTTGTTGAACAGTGAGGGGGCGTTTCAATTAGTGTGTCTGGGGGATGCTTCACTGAAGACTTATCTTCAGGGCATATCTGATCAGACGGTGGTTTTGATTACGGGTAAGAAATGTGCGGAAAGTGTGGGTTTGTTAGATGATGCACATTGGTTGGATAGGGACTTCGCACAGGTGATAGGAACGCGTTGGCTTGTCTGTCCGTATTTTGATTATCGGCAACTGTCGAATATTAAACTCGAACGACTCGTTGAGTTGATTCACGATAGAATCAACTCAACTGAGTGAAATGAAAAATCAGGAGCCGTTTACAATCACTCGAATGGCTTCTAATTTGATTTGACCACCCTGAATCGCGTTCAGACAGATTTCTTTTTGTTCAATCAATGCATCAATTTCTTCCTGACGAACATTAGGGTTGATGCTTTTCAGAGTTGTTAAGCGGTTAATTTCCAGATCAAGTGCTTCTGTAGCATTCTGCTTAGCTTCATCAATAATGCCTGACAGCTTCTTCTTCGCTTGTGATTCAGCAACCTGAAAGACTTTGTAAATCAGCTCTTTTTGAGACTTGATAACCTCATGACGTAGCGCCTTACTGATCTTCTGGCGATGCTCATGAATGTGCTGATCAGTCAGGTATTGCGTGAAGTCTTTATTGTCATGTGAGACCACATGGCGAATCACTGAATTAGGCATGAAACGGTAGCATTGGCTCGCTTTGGTTGCCTGCACCACTGGTGTATGCAACGTTTCAACGTACAATGTACCAGCCGGAATTCTCGGGTCTTTGATCAAAGTAAAGGACGCATTCCCGTAGTGATGATCCAAAACCAAATCCATAACGCCAGTGACCATTGGGTGTTCCCAGGTGAGGAAATGGAAATCTTCGCGTTCTAATGCGCGTTCACGGTCATAGGTTACTGTAATGGGCTCATCGCCGACGCCAGGGAAGTGATCTGTTAGCATTTGCTCGCCAGCCTGAACAACCCAGGTATTCTCAGAATGACGCTCACGGTCTACACCAAAACAGTTGTAGGCCATGTCCATAAATTTCTTCGGATCGTCAAACTCAAAATCTTCGATGGTGTGAACGATATTAAGTGCCCTTTCTGGTTGGCAGGAATTGAGTTCCAGAAGACGATCGCGTCCATTTTCGATTTTGGCCGTGAGTTCTTCATTATCGGCCGCTGTTTTGTTGATCAGGGCAGCAATGGCTGCGTCATCCATTGACATCACGCACTGATTGATTTCTTCCTGATATTTCTGAATCAGGGCATCACCTGTGGCGCAGGATTTTGAAAACGCATTCAAACCTTCGTCATACCAGCGCTTGTAAATGTCCTGTACGCTCGAAGTGAAGTAGGGCACATGAATCTTAATGTCCTCTGTCTGACCAATACGGTCCAGACGACCGATACGCTGTTCCAGCAAGTCTGGGTGAGATGGCAGATCAAACATTACGATATGATGTGCAAACTGGAAGTTTCTACCTTCACTGCCGATTTCGGAACAGATAAGAAGTTGTGCGCCATCTTCCATATCCGCAAAATACGCAGCAGAGCGATCCTGCTCAATGATGCTCATGCCTTCGTGGAATGCAGTGGTGCGATAGCCTTCACGCAAACGCAGGTGTTCTTCCAGTGCCAAGGCGGTTTCTGCGTCGTGACAGATAACCAACAGCTTTTCTTTGAGTTCTTTATAGAGTTCCACCAGATAATTAACACGTGGGTCAGCGGCTAACCACTGTGATGGCTCGTGGTCGGTCTCTGGCGTCAGTTTAAAGGCAGAATACAGTTCAGGGCGTTCCAGAGCTTTTTCTACAAGAACACGCTGAGGGAAGCCTTTGATGGCGGCTCGGGTATTACGGAACAACACTCGTCCGGTTCCGTGATGATCAATCAAATGATTGATGAGCTTGTTTCGGTTGGCGGATGTTTGATCATTACGAAGCGATTGAACCAGGTCTGATAACACTGAATCGTCTGACATCGCCTGAATTTTATCCAAACTTTCTTCAGAAACGTTAGAGGCGTCAATCAACTCATTGATGGCTGAAGACACTGTGAAATAGCTTTCTTCCTGATCGATGAATTGGTTCAGGTCATTAAAACGTTGCGGGTCCAATAGGTGAAGACGAGCGAAGTGTCCTTCCAAACCGAGCTGCTCTGGCGTTGCGGTCAGAAGTAGCAGACCTGCAGCCTTTTCAGAGAGTTGCTGTACATGTTGATACTCAGGACTAGCTTCTTGCTCTGACCAATGCAAGTGATGCGCTTCATCGACTACCAGTAGATCCCAATCCGCTGCTAATGCGGAATTAAGGATCTCTTCTTCATTCCAGAGTTTATTGGAAATCAGAATCAGCTGATTTTGTTCAAAGGCATTAGGTTCCATCGCTCGTTGCTTGTCGTACACACTGAAGTGGAGGTTGAATTTACGCAGCATTTCAACCAACCACTGGTGCACCAGGGTATCTGGAACCGAAATAAGTACACGGCTTGCTCGACCATTCATAAGTTGTTGGTGAATGATCAGGCCGGCCTCAATGGTTTTACCTAAGCCTACTTCATCAGCCAGCAATACCCGGGGTGCAGGTCGTTGAGCAACATTATTTGCGATAAAGAACTGGTGCGGAGTCAGGGAAATTCTTGGGCCCATCAAACCGTAATAAGGGGCTTGTTCCAGTCTTTCACGCTCAATCAAGCTCTTATAACGTAAATGGAACCATTGACCACCATCGATATTGCCTGCGGCTAAACGCTCCCAGGGTGCATTCAGTGCAACTTGGTCACCCACTTCAAGTTCCGGCATTGGACGGGTCTCGCCCGATGAATCTTCAACGAAGTAGATATAAACGCCATTGTTCTCTGTGAATTCCAGAACTTTGAATTCATTTCCCTCTCGATCGGTAACCGTGTCACCAATTTTGTAAGCAATGCGAGAGAGTGGGGCGTTGTTTGACGCATAGGTTCGACGTTCTTCAGCCGCTGGAAAGAAAATTTCGACCATTCTGTGATCAACTTGAGTAATGATACCGAGTCCTAACTCAAGTTCTGTGGTGCTCAAATACCGTTGACCGACTGAAAAACTCATAAAAACCTCATGCACACATAGAAATCAGGCGCGCCATTGTAACGACTCACTGAGCGATATCAATGTCACTTTGTAAAGATTTCTCAGAGTGGGAGAAATAATCAGTGGAAAACTAACTTTAGAAGATATATTTTCAATGTTAAGTTCAATTTTCAGATCGGTGTTATCTTTCGGATAACCTGTTATTTACCTTTAAGATGTTGGCTTGCGTGATTGATCAGATACCAGTGTTTTACTGAGTATTAGTGTTCGTTATGTGTCAATGGTTAGCCATCTGTCAGAGCTGCTAGGAGTGCTTGGTTGCTAATACATATCACCCGGAGTTTATTGCCACATCTTAAAGGGCAGGTTGTCTCTAATTATTTAGAAAGCAACTGTTCAAACGGAAATCATACTGATGAACAGTATTCTGACAGCGACCTTATCCGACGGCATAGCCAAGAAATAAATACTCCTTGGCAGTGGCATGCACACCGCTTTCCTTACGCTAACTCTTGTTGTGTTTTACTCTGTCATGATGACACCGGCTTCATTCTGGCATTACCTGGCGTTGAAAGTCCTGATTTCACCTGTTTTTCAGATATGATTCGAGATTCCATTATGGGCTCCATCGAAGACCTTGGGTTTTCTCCATCGGAGGCCCGTAAAGCTGTGTTGCTTTCGGGCCCTGTAGTGTTTGATGATCAATCTGAAAATCGAGTCAAAGAAATGCTAAGCGTCGCTTGGCAGGATCTTCATAATCTGTTGGAGGATCGCCCTAATTTATTGGTCTGGAATCCTCTTCGATTGAATGAGCTGATTAATCAGCGAATCATAAAAAAGGACGGCAAATGGTGCCGTCCTGATGAACTATTCAGCATATTTATTGCTGGACTTGTCTAATCAACTTGCCGGATATCTGCACAAATTGGATATCTGCACAAGTTGGATATCCGGACATTGTGGTTATCCTCAGTGAGATGACGCCACGGATTCAAACAAGGTTAGATAGTCTTTGTAGCCTTCCTCTGACATTTTATCTATTGGAATAAAGCGAAGCGCAGCTGAGTTAATACAGTATCTGAGACCGGTAGGTGCTGGCCCGTCTTCAAAAACATGCCCTAAATGAGAGTCACCATATTTACTACGTACCTCAGTACGAGGGAATACCAATTTGAAGTCTGTTTTCTCTATAACAAATTTAGGATCAATCGGCTGATAAAAGCTTGGCCAGCCTGTGCCTGATTTGTATTTTGCGGTGGATGAAAACAATGGTTCACCACTTACAATATCTACATAGATACCGTCAGCTTTGTTATTCCAATATTCATTTTGAAATGGTCGTTCTGTGCCTTCTTCTTGTGTTACTTCGTATTGTAGCGGGGTAAGACGTTTTTTAAGGTCTTCATCAGAAGGTTTGGAATACACCTTTTCCTTCATCGAGGCTATGTCGGCAACGGTTTTAGGGTTCTCAATTCGGTCGCTTCCCCAAACGTTATCTAAAAACTGATCACGCCCTGAACGATAGCGGTAATATTTGTATCTCAGTGGATTAGTTTTGTAGTAATCCTGGTGGTACTCTTCAGCAGGCCAAAACTTGGTGAATTTGATGAGTTCTGTTTGAACAGGCTTATCATAGACCTTGATGCTGTCGAGTTGTGCAATGGATGCTTTTGCTTGAGCCAGTTGTTGTTCATCATGGTAGAAAATAGCAGGGCGATACTGTGGGCCTCGATCAACAAATGAGCCTTTAGGATCGGTTGGATCAATGTGGCGCCAGAAATAATCAAGGATGTCGGAGTAGCTTACTTTGGTGGGGTCGTACGTTACCTGAATAGATTCAATGTGTCCGGTTGTTCCTGAGGAAACCTGCTTGTAGGTTGGGTTATCTACATGACCCCCGGCATAGCCAGAGATAACATTAATTACGCCATCCAGTTTTTCAAGATCAGATTCTGTACACCAAAAACAGCCGCCGGCTAATGTAGCTACTTTAACGGTCGAGGTTTGGGTTGGTTGAGAGCCGGGGTTCTCTGATGAAAGAACCCAAAGAGGAATCGACAGCAAAAGGGCTGCGAATACTGCCAGTGCTTTTTTCATTGTTTTCTCCTGTTCATCCCAGAAGGATGACTACCTAATCGCTATCTAATAGAGAGTCGCGTCACTCTGTGCTGTGATGTTGATACATAGATCATTCACGCATAAATTGCTTTGGTGACTTAACAGGTAGGACAAGAGCAACTAAAAAAGGTTGCAACTACTTTGGCGTATGGCTGTAAGGTAAGAGGAATGAGTTTCTTTTATTGAAGAAACTCAGAACGTGTTGTTGCGTTACTCTTGAACGAACCACCCAGTGACGTTGTTACCGTAGAGGAGTTAACATCTCTAACGCCACGAGCTTTAACGCAGTAATGTGTGGCATTGATGGTGACTGCTACGTCATCTGTCTCTAGTAATGTTTGCAACGCGATCAGAACTTGTTGTGTCAGGCGTTCTTGCACTTGTGGTCGTTGAGCGAAGAATTGAACAATTCGATTAATCTTCGACAGCCCAATGATTTTGTCTTTTGGGATGTACGCAACCTTCGCAGTACCGTCAATTACAACAAAATGATGTTCGCAGGTAGAGGTCAGGCTGATGTCTTGTACTTTGATCATTTCATCGACAGACATTTTGTTGTCGATCAAAGCCATCTTAGGAAATGATGCGTAATCAAGGCCGGAAAACACTTCGTCAACATACATCTTGGCAATGCGGTGAGGGGTTTCGATCAGACTGTCATCGCTAAGATCGAGACCTAAGGTGCCGACCACCTCTGTCATCAATGATTTGATTCGCTCGTACTTTTGTTCGTTCGTTAACCCGGTGTCAACAAGAGGCGTTTCTAAGCCTTTTTCTTCAAGTGCTTTTCGAACACGTCTTGCTTCTTCTGACAACATAGGAACTCCCGTTTAGTAGGTGATTTTAATGACAGTCGGCTGGAATACGAAAATAGGCGGCAACTTTAACAAATTTCTCACAAAATTCTAATAATTCTGACAAATATCCTAGGTTATTTGTGAGGAATGACAACTAAGAAAAGAAAGGAAGGTGGAGTTGGATTTACACAACTCCACAATTTTGTGCTTATTCAGGGCGTGTACTTTGGAACGCAACGCGTTCACCAAGGTGATTGCAGTATCGAGCAAGTTCAGGATATTCCAGTTCCCAATCGTGCTCGGGCAAGCGGAAAGAATACCATTCCATTAGACAAACAACGGCGATATCACCTAAAGAATAGGTGTTATGACAAATGAATTCTTTCTGACCTATAAGATCGTTTAAGTATTTTAAGCCATTGTTAATTTTGCCTTGCTGGCGTTCGATCCATGCCTGGCTTTGAAGCTCTGGGGCTCTTTTACGCTCAAGAAATATGTTGATGGCTGCTTCACAGATTCCGTCTGCCAAGGCTTCAGCGTGTTTTACCTCAACGGCTTTTAAAGGATCTTTAGGGATCAGTGAAAGCTCGGATTCTTTAGTTTCAAGAAACTCGGCAATAACGGCTGAGTCAATCCAAGTCTTACCCCCATCAACCAAAGCAGGTACTTTTCCAAGCGGGTTGTAATTGCCTACATCGGTATCTGCATCCCATGGGATGGATTCATGTAAGATGTAAGGCAACTGCTTTTCTTCAAGAATTACTCGAATTTTCCTAGCGAATGGGCTGGTGAGTGAAGCGATGAGTTCCATCGTGATTCCTTCTCTATTTGTTATTCCAAATCTTGGCAACCGCACGGTCATTACCAATAAGGCCGATAACCAAACCAACGAACCCCAATGAGCCAAAAACCACTACCGGGATGTAATATCCTTTATCTGCTTCGGATGGGATCAGGAAACAAACCAAAGATCCCAAAAATAAAAAAATACTGCTGATAAAAAGAAGGATCTTGCGGTTTAATGGTTTATAGGTGTAAGGCTCGTTACCGCTTTCAAATGCTGAAAGAAGAGGGCTGAACAGGCGTCTTAAAAAGGCTTTCATAGTGACTCTAAGTTAGTAAGTAAGAGATTAATTGTCGCCCTATAATCTTCCATGATCAAGATTAATCCCTGAGTTCTAAAAAGTCAGAAAAGTTCAACTTTTACGATATGACGTTTCTAACTATCTGATAGTAACCCGTTTCTTTGGCGTTAGATCTTTTGCTCAACTAATATTTGCCTTATCTCAGTTTGCTCAATAAATGTACAGTGCTAAAACGGGGCGCTTTAGCAAGCTGATATGAAATACGTCAGTGAGAAGTATCCGGTGTTTTAGTCGTTAAATATAGGATTTTCGAAGTTGTCAGAGCATGGATGAAATTTAAGTAATTACTCTAGTTTCGGATTGCCCAAAACCGTGATTTTACTGACCAAAATGAGTGCGTGTTAGTGCAAATACTCTAAGTGTTTACGGGGTCAAAATTCAAAGGATTGTCGTAACTTTGTCATTGAATAGCGACATTCAAAGTGCTTTTATTTACGAAAAGTTACAAAACTTCAGTGGACGACAGAAAAGAATTCGAAATTTAAATTAAAGGGAACGATGATGGGAACGAAATCTACGGTTATTAACCAGCAGCTTGCTGGTAAACATATTCTAATCACAGGGTGTACTGGCTTCCTGGGTAAGGTATTGCTTGAGAAGCTATTACGTACCAATCCTGATATTGGTGGTATTTATCTGCTTGTTCGTGGTAGCAAGAAGTATTCTTCTATTCGTGAGCGATTTGAATCTGAAATTCAAAGCTCAACGGTTTTCAATCATATGCGCTCACAAGATGCAGCTGCGTTTGATGATCTTTGTGAAGAAAAAGTTCATGTGGTGGCTGGTGAAATTACAGAGCCGAAATTTGGCATGGGCGACGACGATTTTCAGGCGTTAGCTGATAAATTAGATATGATCGTTAATTCGGCTGCGAGTGTTAACTTCCGCGAAGAGCTGGACAAAGCATTAACGATTAACACTCTGTGCTTAAACAACTTGCTTGAACTCTCTGAAGCAGGTGATTTACCGGTCGTGCAAATCTCTACCTGTTATGTACATGGTTTTAATACTGGTGATATCTATGAAGAAACCAAGCCACCAGCAGGTCGTCCATTCCCTCGTAATGAGAAGGGCCAATATCTGATTCATGATATTGTTCAGAAGCTTAAGAAGAAAATATCCAAGGTTAAAGAGAAAGCGAAGTCTAAAGAACAGCTTTCAAAAATGTTGGTTGATCTGGGGATCGAAGAAGCTCACAAATACGGCTGGAATGACACTTACACTTTCACAAAGTGGATGGGTGAGCAGCTTCTGATGGAGCGTTTGTACAATAAATCGTTAGCGATTGTTCGTCCTGCGATCATCGAAAGTACCCTGTTGGGCCCACAGCCTGGCTGGATTGAAGGTGTTAAAGTTGCAGACGCAATCATCTTTGCTTATGCGCGTGGCAAGATTGCTATGTTCCCTGGTGATTCAAATGCAGTGATCGATATCATCCCAGCTGACTTGGTAGCTAATTCTATCGTTCTTGCCATGGCGAAGACCTTCAAGTCGCCTAACCAGTGTAATATTTACCAAAGTTGTAGCAGCGGTTCAAACCCAGCGCGTATCGGTCAGTTACGTGATTACATGGTGGATGAAGGGACTGCAAACTTTGAAGCGTATCCAAAACTGTTCAGAGGTAAGCGTCCTGCTGATTATTTCCCTCTTGCGCCTCAAGCTGCATTTGACAATGCAATGAGAGCAGTACAGCTTCCTTTGGACTTTGCTCAGCGTGCACGTTCTATTTTAGGTCTACACGATGAGAAATGGGGCTTCCATAAGAACATTGATACTGCTGCAAAACTGTCTACAGTATTTGCTTTCTATTCGCAGCCTAAATACAAGTTCCATAATGGTAAGTTGTTGGCTTTGGCTGAAGAGTTAGGTGTAGCAGATGACGAAGATTATGCAGTTGATTCTAAACTGATCGATTGGAAACAATACTTCGGTAAGATTCATTTAGCTGGCCTTGAGGAATATGCTTTGATTGAGAAGAAATCAAGCGCAGATGCTTCAAATAAGCCTCAAACGGCTCAAGTGAAGAGTATGCATTCTAATAAGGCAAAGGCGACGGCTAAAAAGAGCGTCAAAGCTGCTAGCTAATTATTGAAGTCCTGATAGAAGCCCTGGCCGTCGAGCCGGGGCTTTTTTATGCCAGAATTTTTATCCTTTAAAGGTTCAAATTTCAGAGAATTAATCTTATCCTCATCGCCTGATTTTTATCGTCCTTATTTGGTGAATTATGTCTGGATCATTAAAAGATCAATTGCTGAAAGCAGGCTTGGTGTCTGAAAAGCAAGTTAAGAAAGCAAAAAAAGATACCTATCAGAAGCACAAAGAAGCACGTCACGGCGGCGCTGAAGTGGTTGATGAGGCTAAAATGGCCGCAGAGAAAGCGCGCGAAGCCAAGGCTCAAAAAGATAAAGAGCTGAACGCTCAACAAAAAGAAAAAGCGGAAAAGAAAGCTATTGCTGCTCAGATCAAACAGTTGACGCAAAGTAACGCAATAGCTAAAAATCCAGAGGGGACAGGCTATAACTTTCCAGATGGTAAAAAAGTTAAAACCATCTACTTGTCTGATGATGTTATTGAGCAGCTGGTGAAAGGCCGGTTGTGTATTGTCAAATTAGGTGATCAGTACGAAGTGGTGCCTGCGCCTGTGGCAGAAAAAATTGCTCAGCGAGATGAGTCTCGAATCATTGTTCAAAACGATAAACAGGCGTTAACGGAAGATGAAGAAGATTGGTACGCAGATTACCAAATTCCAGATGATTTAATGTGGTAATTGCAGAATGTAAAAAGGAGTGCTCTTGCACTCCTTCTTTATTTGGACCAGGTGCATTTTCGATTAGCGACGTTTCAGGAACGCACCGCACTCGGCGTGATCAGTGTATGGGAACTGATCAAACATCGCCATGCGTTGAATTTCATGCGTGCCGGAAAGGCTTTCCAGATCGCGTTTCAGAGTTTCAGGGTTACACGATATATAAATGATGTGATCATAGTTGCTGACTAGGTCGCGTGTTCCATCGTCTAAACCTGCTCTCGGAGGGTCAACAAAGACACTTGAAAAGTTATAGGTTGCCAGCTCTTCTTGAGGCAAGCGGCGCGTTTCTTTTGTTTTGTTTGAAACGTCAGTGAATTCTTCGCTCGATAGTCGGGCCACGCGAATATTCGTACATTCGTTCTTTTCAATATTGTACTCAGCGGCTCTTACACTGGTCTTTGAAATTTCAGTCGCCAGTACTTTATTTGCACACTTACTCAGCGGAAGGGTGAAGTTACCGTTACCGCAGTACAGTTCTAATAAGTCACCTTCAATGCTGTTGGCCCGATCACACGCCCACATAATCATCTGCTGATTTACTTTTGCGTTAGGTTGGGTAAAACCGCCTTCGATTTGTTTGTAGGTGTAGCGCTCATCAAAAATAGTTAATTCTTCTTCCACATAGTCCTGTGTTAGAACGATGTGTTGTTTTCGGGCACGGCCAATGACCATTACATCAAGTTGTGCTTCCAGGGCTTTTGCTTCTTCGATCCACTTATCATCTAACTGACGATGATAGATAAGAGTAATAAGTTTCTGGCCTGATAGTGTAGTAAGGAACTCTACCTGGAATAGTTTTTTTCTAAGTGTTGGCTTGTCCTTCACCGCAGAAAGTAAGGCTGGCATCAGTGATTGGATTTGTTGATCTGCAATCAAAAACTCATCTACGCGATAGGGCTTTTTAGGTTCACCTTTTTTGTACATTACATAGTAAAGGTCGTCGCCCTGATGCCACACCTTGAACTCGGCCCGCATTCTGAAACCAGTTGGTTGCGACGGGATAATATCAAATTCACCTTGATAAAGAGTGTTGAACATGGCTTGAACTGACTTGGCTTTTTCCTCGAGAAGAGCGTCATAGTTTTCGGGGGCAACAGCAGAAGTCGGCATAAGGTGTACCTGATTTATCAGAGGGTTAATTCAAAGGAGAACGCAACGCGGATGATCGCAGATTCAATGAGGCGTGCTATTATACGCGCCTTTGATACTTACTCAATATCATGTATACGACCTCAATATCACTTATACAGCCCCCAGATTTCTAAGATAACGTGTTAGTTAAACGATTAAACCGTCAGTTATAGGAAGGATCAGCATATGTTTACTGGAATCGTAGCGAATAAATTCCCTGTCGTTGAGATCATCGATAAAGATCAATTACGCCGAACTGTAGTAGAGCTGACTGAGACGTTAGTCGAAGGTCTTAAGATTGGTGCCAGTGTCGCGAACAACGGTGTGTGCCTGACGGTAGTTAAGATTGATGGCGTCAGAGTGCATTTCGACATCATTGATGAAACCTTGCGACTAACAAACCTAGGCGAGTTAAACGTTGGAGATAAGGTGAATATTGAACGTGCTGCCGCCTATGGGGATGAAATTGGGGGACATGTGGTTTCCGGTCATATTTGCGATACGGTTGAGATTACTGAGATTCGTGAAACAGCAACGAATACTGCTATTTATTTACAAGCTGATCCTAAATGGGGCAAATATCTAATGCCGAAAGGCTTTGTGTCTTTAAATGGATGCAGTTTGACCATTGGAGAAGAGGTTGAGCAGGGGCGTTTTTCAATTCATCTGATTCCTGAAACACTTCAAGTAACTACCTTTGGTGATGCCAAGGTAGGGGATAAGATCAATCTGGAGATCGATCCGTCAACACAAACCATTGTGGATACGGTTGAACGATATTTGGCTGAGCGATCTGTATAGCCATAATTTATCTGTATATGAGATATCTGGTTGTGTATGGCATAAGCCAACACCGCTCGATCTAATTAATACATCATTAAAGAAAAAGGAGTTTCTTGTGCCCGTCTCGAATGTCGTTGTTGAGGTGAGTATTTTCATATGACAGTTAAATATTGTCCTCACTGTCGCCAG
The DNA here is from genome assembly GCF_030159995.1 of Litoribrevibacter albus. Lineage (NCBI taxonomy): Bacteria > Pseudomonadati > Pseudomonadota > Gammaproteobacteria > Oceanospirillales > Oceanospirillaceae > Litoribrevibacter > Litoribrevibacter albus. The sequence continues at coordinate 289,805 of NZ_BSNM01000014.1, forward strand.
GAGCAGCTCGATGCAACTCATTACCACGAAGAAGAGCTGGATATATGCCGATCATGCGGCGGGATATGGTTTGAGCGTGGTGAATTGAATAGCCTGATTTCCAAAGTCGATAACGGTGAAGATGCGTCCGATTATGCGTCGCTTTTAGGCGCATCTAACGGTCCTTCTAAGTTGAAATGCCCCGATTGCTCCTCGACATTGCATAAGTATCAGCTCTTAAAAGACTATGATGTTGAAGTGGATATTTGCCGCAGCTGCAATGGAGTCTGGGTTGACCGAGAGGAGTTAGAGAAAGTTGAACATTCGCCTCAGATCAGGGCTGGGCTTGATGAACTCAATAAAAAGGTGTCTGTTAAAACCTGGTTATTCCAAGCCTTACTTCGCTTTCCTGTTGAATATAATATTAAACCCCATCGAAAGCCCGTAATAACATGGGGCTTAGTGCTGCTGAATTGTTTAATTTTTGCTATTTATGGTCTTCAGCCAGGTATGGCTGCCAGTGTTTTTGAGCAATTTGCCAGTCGTCCTCTCGATCTGGCGGAGGGGCGTGAGTTATGGACACCTCTAACTGCCATATTTCTGCACGGTGATCTGCTGCATCTCGCTGGCAATATGTACTTCTTGTACGTTATCGGTGATAACCTTGAAGATGTTCTTGGCCGTGTTCGTTTCCTGATTATCTATCTTATTTGTGGAATAGCATCGAGCCTGATAAGTGTGGCTATGAACTGGGGAAGTCCGATTCAGAGTGTTGGTGCCAGCGGTGCAATTGCTGCGCTTTTTGGTATGTACCTAGTGTGGTTTAGATATGCCAGTTTGACCTTCATGTTTTTCGTTTATCAAAAGAAACTTTCTGCTGCATGGTACTTTGCCATTTGGCTTGTCTTGGACAACTTGTTCGCGATGTTTGTAGGTGGACGAGGCGTAGACTATTGGGCTCATATTGGCGGATTTGCTGTTGGGTTAGGTGTCGGCGTTTTACTGAAATCCTATATCTATCGGACGAACCCGGTGGTTCGATTATTGGCAGAAGAAAGTGTTCGAATTAAGCGTTAGGAGGGGATTTCTAACGCTCTTGTTTTATTAGCTTGTTGACCGTTTTTTTGAATTTAATCAGAGTTGTGGGTATGTGGAGTCAAATAGAACTCACCTTGGCGCCAAAGCGTCGTGGGTTTCATCTAATCACCGAAGAGCTGCTAGGTTCGCTTTCACCAATCCTGAGTCAATATCAACTGGGGATGGCCAATTTATTTATCCAGCATACGTCTGCGTCACTTACCATTAATGAGAATTGTGATCCGACTGTTCGTACAGATATGGAAGCTCACTTCAATGTTCTAGTTCCAGAAGGGGCTCCTTACTTCAAACACACCTATGAAGGGCCTGATGATATGCCTGCGCATTTGAAAATGGTTTTGGTTGGGCCATCTTTGAATATTCCAATTTCGAATGGGCAGCTCGCGCTTGGTACTTGGCAGGGGATTTATCTGGGAGAGCATCGTGATCATGGTGGCGCAAGGCGAATCCTGGTAACGGTTCAGGGAGAGCTTAATTAGCCTTGTTGGCCTAAACAGGAACCATTCCTTTTTTGAAATGACTAATTTTAGCGTCTAGATTGATTTTAGTTATTAAGGAAAGAGTAAGGGAATGAAAGTGCTTGATAATGTATTGAAACAACCATCAAAAAAGGTTCTTTTTCTTTGTGTAGAAAACTCTTGCAGAAGCCAGATCGCAGAGGCCTTTGCCAAAAGCTTATTGTCCGATCTGTGTGATTCATACAGCAGCGGTTCCAAACCATCCGGTGTAGTGAATCCAAAAGCCATTGAATCAATGCAGAGAGCAGGGTATGACCTTAACACTCACTCTTCGAAAGAAGTCTCATCGTTACCGACTAAAAGCTTTGATTTAGCCATTACCATGGGGTGCGGCGACTATTGCCCGGATATTGAAGCCTCCGAATATCTTGACTGGGAAATTCCTGATCCAAAGCATCTTGGTGAGGCTGACTTTGACAAAATCAGAGACCAGATCAAGTTCAAGGTTGAAAATTTGAAGTCAAGATTATCAGTTATTTAGTGCAGTTTCTGCTGATCTTCGCTGCGCTTTAGATGTTGCATGAGATCTGTTGGTGCAGTTTGATCTCTGAGCTCATAGACTCGGTTCATCGCAGAAATTAACTCTAATATTTTTCTGAGGTCTGATGCTTTTCTGGTGGGCTCATTCATGGTTTGAATCCATTTCTAAAATTAATTACATCAAATCCTAGCTGGAAAAATACAGAGACAACAACCAAAATAGCCACTATTCGTCGATAACTTACAGGGATTTCATTTATGTCGGTAAAAGGTATTAATCGTATAGCGATAATTGGTACGGGAGCCGTGGGAGGATATTACGGTGCCAAACTGGCTGCAGCGGGAAATGAAGTGCACTTTTTGGCTCGGTCCGATGCTGATGTTATCAAGGCTCAAGGGTTAACCATTGAGTCACTTAAGTCTGATGATATCCATCTCAAAGACGTAAATGTCTATAGTAATGCCTCGGATATGCCTATCTGTGACGTGGTGTTGATTACTTTGAAAACAACCGCAAACAAAGCATTAAGCGGGATTCTGAAGTCTGTAGTTGGTGAATCGACGATCATCTGTTCCTTGCAAAACGGTTATGGTTTGGAGCAAGCATTAGAAGATGAGTTTCCTGATAATAAGGTGCTTGGTGGTTTGTGTTTCATCTGCTCTCAGAAAATAAAACCAGGTGTTATTCAGCATCAGGATTTTGGAAGTATTCGTTTTGCTGGTGCTGATGACGAGTCCTTGCAACGAGTCGTGGAACTCTTTACTGACGCAGGAATTCCTACTCAAACATCTGATTCTTTGGAACAGGCTCGTTGGGAAAAGTTGGTTTGGAACGTCCCCTTTAATGGGTTGTCGGTAATATTAGATGCCACTACTAAAGAAATGTTGGACGATCCCAAAAGCCGTGCATTAATTCATTCGATTATGATGGAAGTTATCGCGGCTGCAAAAGCACATGGTTGTGAGCTGAATGATGCGTTTGCAGTCAAATTAATGGAATTAACCGATGGAATGTCACCGTATTTTCCTAGTATGAAAGGGGATTTTGAGAACTGTCGCCCTATGGAAATCCAGGCAATTTATGATTCGGTAATTCAGTCAGCCAAATCCAAGGGGGTAGCAATGCCTCAAACCACCATGTTGAGTCAGCTGCTTTCCTATATGGATCATGGCTAATTGTGAAAAGTTAAAGCCTCATTATGAGGCTTTTAATGTGCGTTCTGCCCCAATGTTTCTGGGCTTATTAGAACGTCACTTTTTGAAGTTTTTTGTGTTCTGTTTTCTTTTGGTTCACCAATTGAAATATGAGATGAGGTGATCATCTCTTCGTCGACATCATCTTCGCATTCGTAGACTGGTCGTAAGTCATGGTCAGCAACTTCCTGATCAGAGGTGTGAACCGCTCCGGTTGCTGTGTTCTTGGAGTCTACCATTTCTGAAATCATCATGTAGCGTGCCTTCATGTAAGCATCGGCTTGCTCTTCATAGGGAGAGCGATAAGGTGTCAGCACAAGATCAAACACCATAAACATGCAACCAATGGATGCCCAAGCAATAAATATGCTTTCACTTGTTGCAGCCTGAAGGTTAGGGGATTGAGCTAGAAAACTGGTAAATAATTCGATCAGCTGTTGTGAGAAAACAACAAGATTGAAATGGGACAGCAACAGGGGAATCCAGACCGCCAGAAATATTGGGAAAAAACCAAACGACCAGAGCAGTTTTCGTAAGACATAAATGGCGATGCGTTTTCGGTTCTCACGAGTGAGCTCCCGATCACTTTTTAGGTCATTCATATAACTGTCGCGAAGTTTCCAATAGTCGTTTAAATATTCTTCGCTCAGTGGCAAGTGTTTCGGTTTCATCCAACAACCTCAATTTTGCGGTCAATATAAGTCCAGAAACGATCAGTATCCATACATCCGTGTATTAGATGATCCATAAATGGATAACATCGTTGTACTCATTTAGGGCATCTGCTAGAGTCCCATGAATTATAATAATCAACAATAACTGCGTAGTTTTAAAAGTATATTTCTGAATCAACTGCAAAGATATGGTCTTTTTGTCATTATTTTTATCTAATATCTTACGTCAGCTTTGATGGGCAGTTTATTCAGCAACGGATGGTTTAATGAACTCTACAGACTCCTCTATCACGCCTATGGTGTCTCCGGCTTTAATTACCGGCCAAGATCGGCTTCCTTATGGTTTTGCAAAAAAGCACGGTGTTGTTCTTGATATTCGCGAAGGAAGAAATCCAACACTGTACATCAAAGGGGATGCATCTCTTTCAGCATTCACAGAAGTACAGCGGATTCTCAATTGTGCTTTTGATGTTGAAGAAATTAGTGATGACGAGTTTGAAGGGCTTCTAGCTGAGCACTATCAAAATCAGTCCAGTGATGCCATGCAAATGGTTGAAGGCATCGGCGATGATATGAATCTTGAGTCACTGGCTGATTCAGTGCCTGAAAGTGAAGATTTGCTAGAGCAAGAAGACGACGCACCGATCATTCGACTGATTAATGCTATTTTGACCGAAGCAATCAAAGAGAATGCGTCTGATATTCATATTGAAACCTTCGAACGAAACTTAACGGTAAGATTTCGTATTGATGGTGTCCTGCGAGAAATCGTTCAACCAAAACGTCAGTTGGCCCCTTTGCTTGTCTCACGTATCAAGGTTATGGCGAAGCTGGATATTGCTGAAAAGCGGATTCCACAGGACGGCAGGATTTCTCTAAGAATTGCAGGTCGGGAAGTTGATGTTCGTGTATCGACAATGCCTGCGTCTAATGGCGAGCGTGTTGTACTTCGTCTTCTCGATAAAAATGCCACTCGACTGGATTTATCGCATTTAGGGATGGTCGATCGCGACTTTAAACTAATGCGGGAGTTGGTTAACAAGCCTCACGGTATTATTTTGGTTACCGGCCCAACCGGTTCCGGTAAAACAACGACCTTGTATGCTGCGTTATCAGACATTAATGATCAGACCCGAAACATTCTTACCGTTGAAGATCCGATAGAATATAACTTGCCTGGTATTGGCCAGACGCAAGTGAACACGAAAGTCGATATGACCTTTGCTCGTGGCTTGAGAGCCATTCTCCGTCAGGACCCGGATGTGGTGATGATTGGTGAGATTCGTGATAGGGAAACGGCTGAGATCGCGGTTCAGGCATCGTTAACGGGTCACTTGGTGTTATCCACCTTGCACACCAACACTGCTGTCGGTGCTGTTACACGTCTACAGGATATGGGCGTAGAGCCCTTCCTGATTTCCAGCAGTTTGTTAGGTGTATTAGCCCAGCGCTTGGTTCGAACGCTATGTCCGCACTGTAAAGAACCGTACGAAGCCGATGACGTTACGATTGAACTACTAGGTATCAAAGCACCGGAAAAACCTGTTGTTCTTTACCACCCTAAAGGCTGTGACCATTGCAATCAGAGTGGTTACCGGGGTCGTCAGGGTATTTATGAGTTGATACATATTGATGAAGAGATGAGGCACCAGATCCATTCCTGTGCTGGAGAATCTGAGATGAATCATCATGCTCGGACTTTAACCCCGAGTATTCGTCAGGATGGCATGGAAAAAGCACTTCAAGGTATTACTACCGTTGAAGAAGTTCTACGAGTGACCAGGGAAGATTAGGTTGTATTTCAATGGCAGCATTTGACTACGTAGCGCTTGATCCTACAGGCAAAGAGAAAAAAGGGGTACTTGAGGGTGATAGCCCAAGGCAGGTACGTCAGTCTCTTCGTGATAAAGGCTTTACACCGCTCAGCGTTGAACAGGCGAAAGAGAAAAAAGGTGGCTTGGGACTTTCTTTTTCTTTTAGCGGTCGGGGAAGTATTTCAACCCCTGATTTGTCTCTTCTAACTCGACAGATGGCGACATTGGTTCAGTCTGGTTTACCTCTCGAAGAGGTGCTTAATGCGGTTGCGCATCAGAGTCCAAAACCAAGCATCAAGTCAATGATGCTTGCCATTCGTTCTAAGGTTCTCGAAGGTCATAGCTTAGCTAACGCATTGGCTGAGTACCCTGGTGCCTTTCCTAAATTGTATCGCTCGACAGTTGCTGCTGGTGAGCACTCCGGTCATTTGGATTCTGTATTAGAAAGTCTTGCTGACTATGTTGAACGACAACAAATGGCCGTCAGAAAGATTAAGATGGCCGCTATTTACCCGGTTATTCTAAGCCTGGTTGCAATCGGTGTTGTTGTTTTCCTTCTTACAACCGTTGTTCCTGACATAGTTGAAGTATTTGATACATCTAAACAAGAATTGCCGCCACTGACTAATGGCTTGATTGTCGTTAGTGATTGGATCATGGCTTACGGTCAATATCTGGCAATCGTTCTTGTTCTAATTATATTCATGATCAAATTTCAGATGTCCAAGAGTGAAGGCTTCGAACGAAAAGTTCATCAAGTACTTCTGAAACTGCCTTTGATAAAACGAATAGTACAGGGCGCTGACATTTCTCGTTTTACTAGTACATTAAGCATATTAACGTCTAGTGGTGTACCTCTGGTTGAATCGTTATCAATCAGTTCTGAAGTAATGCAGAATCGAGTGCTTCGGGAAGCGATCACGGTTACTTCAGAAAAAGTCAGAGAAGGTTCCAGTTTAAAAAGAGCTTTGGAACAAACCGGACGTTTTCCGCCTCTAATGTTATACATGGTTGCAAGTGGCGAAACCTCGGGTGAGTTGGAAAACATGCTAAAGAGAACCGCTGAACAACAGGAAAGAGAATTGGAATCTCTTATTTCTACATTAGTTGGGCTTTTCGAACCGCTTATGTTGCTGTTTATGGGAGGGATTGTAATGGTGATCGTGATGGCCATTATGATGCCATTAATGTCTATGAACACGCTTGTGAACTAGCACAAAATCTACATTTGATTATTACTATTAGTAAAGAAGGACTGAGTATGACTCGCATAGGAATTTCAAAGCAACAAACAGGTTTTACCTTAATCGAGATTTTGGTGGTACTTGTAATTTTGGCAACATTGATTGCTGCCGTGGCGCCTAATATTCTTGGTCGAAGTGATGAGGCCCGAGTCACTGTTGCGAAGTCTGATCTAAAGGCCATATCCAATGCGTTAGATATTTATAAGCTGGATAATTTTACCTACCCAACAACCGAGCAAGGTTTAGAAGCTTTAGTTAATAAGCCAACTGGCTTCCCTGAGCCAAAAAACTGGAATAAAGACGGCTACTTGCCAAAACTACCTAAAGACCCTTGGGGCAACGAATACCAGTACATCAGCCCTGCAGACAGCAAACCATATGATGTTTTCACTTTTGGTTCAGATGCTCGTGAAGGCGGGGAAGACCATGCAGGCGACCTGAGTGTTTGGGACGAGTAATTTATTGGTAGTCTTTGAATATGCGTAATCAACGGGGTTTCACCCTAATAGAATTACTGGTTGTTATGGTCTTGATAGCGGCACTGTTCAGTGCCGTTACTATTTCTACTGGCACTAATAATTCCAAACGTGATTTGGTTGAAGAGGGTAAACGTCTCCAGGCTTTGTTTAATGAGGCAAGCCAACAAGCCATTCTCTATAATCAGGAGGTCGGTTGGTATTTTACCGATGAAGAATATGGTTTTTTGACCTTTGATTACGATAACAATGTATGGAACGAAGCAGATCAAAAGATGTTTCGTAAGAGACCGGTTAATTTTGAAATTGATTTCACTTCCCTGAATGAGATTTCGATCTCAGAAGAGCTGAATACTATCTATAAGAACCCCCAAAAGCTTGACAATGATGAGGCTGCTTTGGTCCCTTCTATCGTATTTTCGTCTGATGGGCAGAATGACAGTTTTGAATTAGTGCTGTTTGAAGAAAATGATATTGATTGGCAAATTAAGTTTGCTTCGGATGGCTTTGGGCAAACTGAGCTGACTTTGCCTTTCGATGAGGACGACGATTTATGAGTATAAATCGAAAATGTCGCCTATTTCAGCCTGGTTTTACCTTGATCGAGGTAATGATTGCCTTGATGATTTTTGCTGTTATTGCGGTGTCTGTAGGACGTTCTGCATCCATATACATTAATAATGCAGCCCGACTAGAACTAAAAACCAAAGCACTGTTAATTGCGGAACAGGAGCTGAATGCTTTTGTCCTGGAACCTGGTTTTCCTGCTTCTAAAACGACTACTTATGATATTGATGTCGGAGATAAAACATGGGCAATAACAAGAAAGGTTTCTGCTAATCCTCGAACTGCCAATTTTTTTAAATTAATCGAGCTTTCTGTTGCGGAGAAAGGCACTACTTTTGGTAAAGATTATCCGATAGTGACATTGACTGGTTTTAAGGGGAAGAACTAGTGCAGGGGGTAAGATCACATTCAGGGTTTACATTACTGGAAGTCCTGCTTGCCATAGGCATAACCGCATTAATTGGTGTTTCTACCTATACTCTACTCAGTCAAACTCTTCGTACGCGTGACCATCTTTCTGTTCAAGCTGAAGAGCTTAGAAGGTTTCAGCTTGCTGCTACCATTATTCAGCATGATATACGCCAAATATCAGATAGAGTTATTCGTGATCAGTTTGGTGATTACCAGCCTGCGTTACGATTAGGCGGATACAGCAATTACGGAGCATTAGAGTTTACCAAGAGTGGCGTTGCCAATATGCGTAGACAAGAAATCTCCAATTTTCAGAGAGTTTCATATCACCTAAGGGATGATCGTCTGACTAGGTTTGTCTGGCCTGTATTAGATCAGGCTCCTGATTCAACGCCCAGAGAGCAGGAATTGTTAGAAGGGATTGCTGAAATAGAAGTGAAAGTCCTTGATGATAAAGAATGGAAAGCTGAGTGGCTTCCCAATCCTGCAAACATGTCTCCACAAGATTTGAAACAATTACCCGAAGCGATTTCCATTGAAATCACGACAGATACTGGCGAGGTATATCGCTGGGTAGAGCAGGTGTTGAGAAAATGATCAGTATTTCGTTTAGCCGTCAGAAAGGCCTGGCGTTAATTTCTGTTTTATTCATAACGGCTCTAGTTGTTGCAATTATTACGGCTATTTCTCATCGGCAAACCATTGATATTCAGCTTACGGGTAATTTGGTGTTTAGGACTCAGGCTTTTCAGTACATTAAAGCTGTTGAAATAATGGCTGAAGAGTTAATGTACCAAGATTATGACTATGCTCAACAACAAAATAAAAAATTCGTTGATCATCTCAATGAGAAGTGGAGTACAGATAGGTTGCTATATCCGATAGAAGGAAGACAAGGCTTTCTGGAAGCAGAAATATTTGACTTACAAGGGAAATACAATCTCAATAATTTAGTTGATAAAAATTATAAGATCATCCCAACTCAATTCGATTATCTTAAGCGGCTTTTTTCACAAATATCATCAACGCATACTACAACAATTCCCTCCGAGATCCCGGAATCCATCGTTGACTGGCTGGACGAGGATAACTCTTCCACCGGCCTAGGGCTGGAAGAAGGAGATTACCTAATAAAAGATCCAGCTTATAGGACACTTAATTTCCTGTTTTCAAGTATTGATGAACTAATGCTTATAGACAAAATGAAAGACTATTTCCCTTTGATTGCTCCTCATGTATCTGCATTGCCAGAACAAGCTACACTATTAAACGTTAATACTATGTCTCGTGAAGTCATACTATCATTAGATCCTGCTATTACAGAGTCAGATGTCGATACATTAATCAAAGACAGAGCAGGTCTTAATAATGGCTATGAAGAGGTAAGTGACTTTCTTCAACATCAAGCGTTTGCCGGAATCTCAGGAAAGCTAAATCCGAATGATTTTACTGTTGTATCCAATTACTTTTTGTTGAAAACACGAGTGACCTTAGGGGATCGCGTAGTACAAAGCTATAGTGTACTATTTCGGGACTCAAGTAATGGAAAAACACAGGTTATTAGTAGAGACTTAAGTAAACGATTTATACCAAATACTAATAAACCAATTTTCAGTTTTAATTAATAATGCAGCAAGCGACACTATGAAAGAAAAAGGATTCATTTTTTTACCTCCAAATTTCGATGCTTTTACAGCAGAAGAAGCACTCGATCATTTGTTAGTGGAGTTTGTTCGCTGGA